>CAYXVY010000049.1:0-4368 GCA_964468745.1 uncultured Planctomycetales bacterium
CGCGTGCACACCGGCGTCCGTCCGGCCCGAGCCGATGATGACGGTCTTCCGTCCGGTGATTTCAAGGAGGGCGCGCTCCAGTTCCCCCTGCACGGTCTTGCGGCCCGCTTGAACCTGCCAGCCGAAAAACGCCGTGCCGTCGTATTCGACGGTAAGTTTCAGATTGCGGGGGCGCAGCTGTTTCGGCATGGCTTACCGGTTCTCCTCCGCCATGAGCCGGCTCATCGCCGCGGAATGCAGCTCCGCGAACGGGGGGCGTTCGGGACGCTGCCAGGCCTCCGCGTCCTCCGAGGTCTGACTCGGCTGGACCCACATGCGCGTCCAGTGGACGACGAATGCGCGATCACCGCGTCGAACGCTAATCTGACGGAAGGCCTTGTCGGCGCGCACGATGCGGATGGCGTAAAGGTAGGGCGCCTCTCGATGAAGGGCTGCCTGCAATTGCAGGGCGGAGCCGTCGGGCCTGAGGCCGAGTGCGATGTCGATCTCCAATTCAGAACGCGCAAAGTCCGGCGGAAGCTTTTCCCACGCGGTCAACAGCCGGTCGATGTCGTCGTATCGCTGGTTCGAGTAGAGATAAGCGATGTACGTCCGCGCGTGATCCGGCTCGGCGCTCTTCGAGCGAG
Source organism: uncultured Planctomycetales bacterium (assembly GCA_964468745.1). GTDB lineage: Bacteria > Planctomycetota > MHYJ01 > MHYJ01 > JACPRB01 > JACPRB01. Next base: position 627 of record CAYXVY010000049.1, read on the forward strand.
CCGCGCGCTCGAAATGCAGCACCGCATCGTCCGTCCGCTTAAGACCTTCGTAGTAGGCGCCGAGGGCCTGATTCGCCCAAGCGTGCGCGGCGTTGAGTTCCAAGGCGAGCTTCATTCCCTTCTCGAGCGCCTCCCCCTCCTCGAGCCGGGCCGCCAGGTATTGCGCATCGGCGCTCGCGGGAAAGTTCGCCGCACGCTTCCGGTATTCGGCGCGAATCTCCTCGATCTTGCCCGCTCTTCGCATGAGCCGCTGGTAGTCGCGATTGATGCCGATCGACTGGGGATCGTACGCGACGGCCTGCTTCATGCGTGCGACCGCCTCGTCACTCTTCCCTTCCTTCTCGAGCGCCATCGCTTCGCGGTGCAACTGCTGCGCCCGCGCCGGATCGCGCCCGCCGGCGAGTGCCACGACCCCGATAATCACGGCGGCGATGGCGACAGCCAGGCCCACGGGAACGGCGATCTTCGGGTTCACCTGATCATCACTTCCGCTATCTGGACGGCATTCAGCGCGGCTCCCTTGAGGATGTTGTCCGACACAACCCACAGGTGCAGCCCGTTCGGTACCGTCCAGTCCTCGCGAATGCGACCGACGAACGTCTCGCCGCGCCCGCTCGTCTCGAACGGCGTCGGGAACGACTCGTGCGTCTCGCTCACGACCACTCCAGGGGCCTTCCTGAGAATCGCGATCGCCTCGGCCGCGGTCAGCTTGCGCTCAGTCTCGATGTTGATCGATTCACTGTGACCGTTCTTGACCGGCACGCGCACACAGGTCGGCGACACGCGTATCGTCGCGTCGCCCATGATCTTCGTGGTCTCCTCGATCATCTTGCGCTCTTCGACGGTGTAGCCGTCGGCGTTGTAGGCGTCCTTCTGGGGGATCTGCGGAACGGCGTTGAATGCGATGGGGCGGGGGAATATCGTTCTCCTCGACAACTTGTCGCCGAGCACGCTGCTGCGCACTTCCTCCTCGAATTCCGCGAGCGCGCGGCCGCCGGCGCCGCTGATCGCCTGGTACGTGGAGACGACCACGCGCGTAATCCGTGCTGCGTCGTGCAGAGGTTTGAGCGCGACGACCATCTGGATTGTCGAGCAATTCGGATTGGCGATGATTCCCTTGTTCTTGTGCTGCGGGATGTCGTGCGCATTCACCTCCGGCACGACGAGCGGGACTTGCGGGTCCATCCGCCACGCGCTCGAGTTGTCGATCACGACCGCGCCGTCCTTCGCGAAGAGCGGTGCATACTCCTTCGAGATCGATGACCCCGCGCTGAAGAACGCGAAATCGAATTTGCCGACGTTTGAGTGCTTCAGGCCGACGATGCGCTTCGGCTTCCCGTTGAAGTGCAGCACCTTCCCCTCGGAGTTGGGGGAGGCGTAGAGCGTCAACTCGCCGACCGGGAATTTGCGCTGCTCAAGGCACTCGATGAACTTCAGCCCGACGGCGCCCGTTGCGCCCACGATGGCCGTGCGATAGGTGCGGGACATGGTGTCAATCCTTCGGTAATGAGGGTCGAAAAGCGGACAAACCGTGACGCGCCCACGTCACTACCGCTTTCGCTTTTCGGTCCTCATATAGTGTCCGCTCTTGCCACCGGCCTTTTCGAGGAGCCGTAGTCTAGTGATTTCAACGTCCCGGTCAAGCGCCTTCACCATGTCGTAGATCGTGAGGCCCGCGACCGCGGCCGCCGTCAGCGCCTCCATTTCGACGCCGGTGCGGTCCATTGCCTCGGCGCGCGCGCGGATTTCGAGCGTGCGCGGCGGACGTACGGCGATCTCGACAATCACATTGGTGAGGGCGACAGGGTGGCATAGCGGGATGAGCGACGAAGTCTGCTTGGCGGCGGAGATTCCTGCGATGCGCGCAGTTTCGATCACGTTTCCCTTCTTCGTTCGCCCTGCGCGGATCTCTCGCAGCGTGTCCGGCTTCATGGTGACTTCGGCGCCGGCGACGGCGAACCGCGCCGTGATCGGCTTCTCGTCCACCGCGACCATGCGCGCGCGGCCGTCGCGGCCGATGTGCGTGAGCTTGCCCATTTACTGCAGCTTGAAAACGAATCGGACGCGCTGAGTAGAGGCAATGGGCCGGGCATCCCGCATCGCAGGATTGAAGCGCCACGAACGCAAGGCATCCAGGGCAGCTTCGTCGAGGCATGCGTGACCGCTGGAGGCGTCCACGCGAGGCTGAGTCGCCCACCCCTCCGCCGTGACGGTGAATTCGATGACGACGACTCCCTCGTACCCGCGGCGTCGCGCGATCGCGGGATACGCGGGTGCGGGATTCGTAAGATCGGTCGCGCCCGCGTCGCCGGCAGCGCCGGAAGGGCCCCCTGCGGAGGCGACGCTGGTCGTTCGTGGTCCCTGAGTGGCCGGCGGGAACGGATGGGTCGCGTCCTTCGGGCGGGATGGCCGCAGATCGACCGCGGGTTGTATGTCGACACGTGCGCCCGATTCAGGCTCCGGCGACGGCACGTCGAAACGCTGCCACGCAACAGGCGGTTCTGGGGCGGGCTCGACCTTGGGCGCCTTTGGCGCATCGCCCTCGGCTTCGTCCGCTTCCACAGCGGGAACAGAACTCACCCAGGCGACGGACGGATACCCGCCGCCCACGCGCACGCCGAACGTAACCGTCTCGGACGGATGAACGAAGGTCGTGGCATAGGCCAGCGCCGCGAACACGGCACCGTGGATTCCGGCGGAGGTCAGCAGGGACAGGTATTTGCTCATCTATTTTGCATGCCGCCGTGGAAACGCCGTGTGGAGTGGACCCTGCTACTCAACCTCGCTTGCCTGAATATACGCTTCGGCGGCCAAAAGGTTCAAGAACGACGGTGCCCGAGCGACCCGCGACGTCCACCGCACGCCGAATCTCGGGGTGAGCGCCCCTGTGGAATGCCACCAAGGTGCGATCCTCGGGGCGCGGGGTCTGGTGGACTTCCACCATGGCGTAAACCTCGGGGCGCATGGTCTGGTGGAACGCCACCGAGGTGCGATCCTCGGGGCGCGTGGTCTGGTAAACTTCCACCACAGCGCGAATCTTGGGGCGCGCATCTCGGTGGACCTCCACCAAGCTGCAAACCTCGGGGCGCGTACCTCGGTGGATCTCCACCAAGGTACAAATCTCGGGGCGCATACCTCGGTGGACAATCACCGGCCACCGGAATCAAGCCGCCGCGAGTCCTAATCCTCGAAAGGCCACTGCCCGAAGTTCTTCAGCGCGTCCTTCACATCGTCGCGCGTCATCCTCTGCTTGACCGCATCCTTCGTCAGCCAGGGCGCCGGCCGCGGCTCGACGTCCGCGAGCGCAAGCATGAGCGATGCCGCCACTCGGGCCCCTTCGTCCAGGTACTCGCCCTTGACGAGCCCGAAATGATCGCCCGACGAGTGGTAGTACTTGGCCTGTTCAGGGTCGAGTTGAGACTTGATCGTCATGGCGGGCACCCCCGCGAGCATGAAGGGTTGATGGTCGCTTGCCAATCCAGCCTTGCTCGCGACCTCCGCATCCAGCTTGAGATCGGCCGCGGCCTTCCTTGCCCACGGCAGCGCCTCGTCGCACGCATACAGGTGCAGCCCCGTCGGCTTTCCGACCATGTCGAGATTGACGACCATAGCGATCTTACTGAGTTCCTTCTCGTGAGCGGCGATGTAGGCCTTGGATCCGAGCAGACCGAGTTCCTCGCCCATGAACAGGATGAACCGGATGGTACGCGCCGGCTTCGCCCCCGACGCGACGATCGCGCGG
>CAYXVY010000050.1:0-1945 GCA_964468745.1 uncultured Planctomycetales bacterium
GTGCTCGCGCCGCGCGCCGTAACTTCGAGCCACGACCACGCGCGATCGCACGGCCGCGAACAGTCGCCCTTGGACTCGAAGTCGACGCGACCCCAGCAGAACGAAACGTATTCGGCGAAGTACGGCAGCGGCTGTTCGGCGAGATAGACGTCGCAGCCGTGAGGCGCGGGCGTGCGCTCGCGGATTACCTTGGGCAACACGGAAATTAGTGTAGCGGCGCGCGCGCGGGTCGTATAGTCGCAGCGCCATGATCGTCAAAACTCCGGCGCTGTCGATCAAGAAGGTCAATGTCTTCGGGGCGCTCTTCAAGGCGCAGATGCCGGACACGGTCAGCGCGATCCGCAACGCGATCCCTGAGTGGGTCGCGGCGCACGTGATCCTCGACCAGGCGGGCACGTTGCGCAAGACCATCTCCACGGACCAGATGCGTACCGAACTGCTCGCCGCCCTCGCTCCACAGGCCATGCTCCTCGATCCGATGTACCGCCTCACGACACCCGAGATCCCGCCCGGGACGTTCGCCACCTTCGTGCCCGACCAGGTCAAGCCGAAGCTGGCGCCGCAGTACCAAGGATGGACTTTCGTGTTCTACAAGGACTCGCGCGCGCAGCTGGCGAAGCTCCTCGACGCGGCCATTGGGGGCACGCCGGAAGGGCAGGTCGGCATCGCCGACGCCCTCATCAAGGGTCAGATCAAGGGCCAAGCCGTCGTCGAGGGATGGAGCGGCGGGATCGCGATCCCGACCTTCCGCCGCACGCTCGAGGGGATGGTCGAGCCGAACTCCAAGGTGATGTTCTGGGACACCGCCTTCGGCTTCGAGTCCAGCGGCGAGTCGTTCGTCAAGAGCGCGGACCAGATTCTCAGCATGCCCGACTCAAAGCACGACCGCGTCTACTTCGACGCAACCGCATTCTCATGGTTCGTCGCGCTCTACCCGGGCGGCCAGCTGCGCGCGGCGATGCTGGCGTAAGAAAGAGGCGACGCCTCCCACGAGACGTCGCCCCCGGCGATTCGCGCTACTTGTGCTGCGGATCCTGCCCGCCGTATTGCTCCGGGTACTGCGAGGCGTCACCGAATTCCTTGTGCGCCGACCAGCACCCCCATCCGAGCTTGCTCTTCGTCGGGAAGGCGCTGCCGATGCGGAATTCCGTCCAGTTGGCCTGACGCCCCGTCAGGTCCCAGTTATGGGCTCCGACCTGCGAGTCCTTGAACGTGTGTTTCAGGCAGTCGGCCTGGATGAACGCGTCACTGAAATCGTCCATGATCCCGGAGAGCCGCACCGGCTCCTTGTGCCCGGGGTTGAAGATCGCGCGCGTGTCGATCTCGAGGATGCCCGGAATCGAGCAGCTCCACGCGAGCTTGTCAGCGGACACGGTGTACGTCATCGGCACCTTGCGCATGCCGGTAAACGTCCCGGCCAGATGCGCGGCTTTCGCGGGAGGCCACGATTTCATGCCATCTTCGAGGAACGACTGCAGCGCCTTGGCCTGGGCTTCAGTCATCGACTCGGCGACGTAGACGTAAACCCAGTTCTTCGATTTGTCCTCGCCGAACCCGCGGCCGACGACCACCCACGTCGCACCGTCCATCTTCACGCCGCCGAGCTGGCCCTGATCGACGTGGACGACGTTCGTGAAGTCGCAGCCGTGGCAGTGGAATGGCTTCTTATTCGCGCGACACGAACAGGGCGTCTGGCAGCAGCACCCGATGATGCGCGAGCCGCGCAGCTCCCACGCGGTAGCGTCCGACGACGCGCCGGACGTCTGCGTCGGCTTTCCGGATGCACACCCCACGGCCGCCGACACGACGGCCGCCAGCACCAGCAGTCGATGAACCATTTTCGCTCCTCTCTAAAAATCTCGAGTCTATGCCGTGACCGCGTCCAACAGCCACCGGCCCGCGGACGAAAGGCGCGCCTCGTCGCCGAACGCGCGCGCCGACATCA
>CAYXVY010000051.1:0-4161 GCA_964468745.1 uncultured Planctomycetales bacterium
GCTTCGCCTGCTCGTCGAGCTCGCGACGCATCGTTGCGGTATCGCGCCCCTGCGTGCCGCGGGCGAGCGCCACGTCGTCCAGCGACGGACCGCCCCAGCCGGCGGGCCCCAGCGGATACGTACGGCGCACGCACTTCGACCCCTGCGTCTTGTAAAGGTAGGCGACCTGCGGCTTCTGAGACGACAGGATCGTGTTCGTGTAGCTCATCAGATCGACGTCCCCGTCGCCGCAGATGACGACGAGCTTCCCCGGCACCGCGCTGAGCGCCTCGTGCAGCAGGGGATTGAGCGAGTGCGCGAAGATGAGATCGCCGCTCGCCAGGGAATACTCGTCGAGCGCCACGCGATTGCCGCCCCGGCGAACGCCGATCGCCAGCTCGGGGATCCCCGTCGAATCGTCGATGTCGAGCGGCGTGAGCCCCCGCACTGAGTACCCCGCGAAGCTGAACCAGGCGAAGTGGAGCCAGCGGGTCTGGTCAAAGACGTCTTCGACGAACGGCGTGTCGGCGGAGACATAAACGGGCACGGGGCTTCTCTTGATCATCGCGTTCGCGTCGGCGTACACGCGTCGCGCGCGCATCCCCGCGCGCCCCACCTCGGTGAACCGGCCGTTGGTGTCCTTCAGGCCGAGCAGCACGCGCAGCTGCCGCAGCGCCCCGTTCTCGGCCGTGCGGCGGTAATTCTCCGGGTTTTTCGACATGTACAGGCCCAGCATCGCGATGTCGTGGATGTGCAGGTCCTTGTACAGGTCGGGGCGGTAGTCGAGCTCCTTCTTCAAAATTACGCGGGCCGCCTCGAGTTCCGTTCGCTCCTCGTCGGTGATTACCTTCCCCACGAGGTTGCCGTTGATGAATACGGCCTGCGCGCCGACGTCTTTGCGGACGGCGAGCTCAAGCACCCGCCCGAGGAACGCGAGGTCCCCGCGGATGTCCGAAACGGCCAGAAAGGTTGCGGCCGATGTCATTTCGCCCGAACAAGTCTCTCGCCCAATTCTAACCTAAGAAATCGGCTGCATACGGGATGCACCTTGACACTTCCTTCACGGCGGCACACACTTCATGACAGTGCATCCCATTCTGCTGGAACTCCGGCCCTTCGGCTACCTGGTCGGGATCCAGAGCTACGGGGTGTGCATCGCGCTCGGGACCCTCATGGCGGTCCTGGTGGCCCGCCGGCGCCTTCCGGCCAGCGGGCTCGACTCGGACGGCTTCCTCGCCGCCGGCACCGTGGGAACCCTCGCAGGCCTGATCGGCGCGCGACTGACGTTCGTGATCCAGTGCGGCGGAAACCCCTTCGCTGGAGGATTCGTCCTCATCGGCGGTCTCCTGACGGGTCTCGCCACCGGACTTGCGGTCGCCCGCTTCTACAAGTTGCCCGTCCTCAAGACCGCTGATCTCGCCATGCCGCTGATGCTCCTCGCAGCGGCCTTCGGCAGGGTCGGCTGCTTCCTCGCCGGCTGCTGCTTCGGCTCGCCCTGCGCGGTCGGCATGCGTTATCCGAACGGTTCGCTCGCGCACACGGAGCACGTGACGGCCGGACTCATCGCGCCGTGGGCGGGACAGTCGCTTCCGACGGTGCCGATGCCGCTCCTCGAATCGCTCGCGCTGCTCGCGGTGTTTGCGATCGGATCCGTCGTCTGGCGCAAGTCGTCGCGGGACGGCAACGCATTGGCTGCGTGCACGCTCGCCTATTCCGCCTGGCGGTTCGTCGCGGAATTCTGGCGCGGAGACAATCTTGCGTATTGGGGCGCGCTCACCTTCTCGCAGGGCGCATCCATGGTCCTGTTCGTGACGTCTGGGGGTGTGTTGATCTACCGGTACAGGGAGGCACTGATGAAGCGCATCTGGAATCCGTTGTCGTGGGCCGGCCCGGTGCACGTAACGCTGCTCCTGGTCGGGATCCTCGCCCTCACGGGCGGCATCAACTGCGGAGGCCCGGGGGGCGCCGCCACAGGCTGTGCGAAAGGCTGCGCGGGATGCGCGACCGATCCGCGCGCCGGCGAGCGACTGCTCAGCCGCGTGAAGGTCGGCGACGTCTACGACGGCTGCCTCGCGTGCGACGCAAAGGTCAATGGCGCGCTCGACGTGTCGGTGTCGATGGACGCCGCACTCACGGTCGACGAGGCTCCGGCCACCGGCCCGCTGAAGGCACACGGCCCGGTCCGCGAGCTCGCGGTCGTGATCGGCGGCAAGCGTCTGGCCGGCACGGGCATCGTCGAGATTTCCGTCGACCGGCAGCTCCGGGTGACGATCGTGAAATCGACAATCCCGTCCGAGGTGCTCGGCGCGGTGAAGGCGCTGGAACCCTTCCTCGGCGGCAAGCTCATGGTGGCGATGGACGTCGCCGCGCCCGAGGCGGTCGCGATGGAACTGTCGAAGCACGCATCGAGCGGCACGGCCGAGGTGTCGGGCGCCCTCTCGCTCATGGGCGAGCGGATGCCGTTCACGGCAACGGCGAAATATGGCGCAGGCGAGACACAATGGCACTTCGGAGAATAAAATAGGGCAACGTGCCCAGCCTCACCTTCGAACACGACGGCAAGGTGCATCGCGCACCCATCGCCGGCGATTCGCTCATGCTCGGACGGGGTTCCGAGTGCGAAATCAAGATCCCCGACAAGGCGGCGTCACGCACGCATTGCCAGATCGTCAAGACCGACGACCGCTACACGCTTGTCGACCTTGAGAGCCACAACGGCACGCTGATCAACGGCGCGAAAGCGACGCAGCATCTGCTCGCGCACGGAGACATCATCCAAATCGGCAACCTCAGGTGCACATTCGAGGATCCGACGGCGGTCACAGCTCTGGCCGATCCGCCCCTCCCCACCGTCCCTCAGCAACAGAAGCATCCTGGGAAGCCTGCGGAGGGCAAGCCCGTGCCTCCGCCGGCCACGGCGTTGCCTCGAGCCACGGAGCGCCTGCGGGGAGCGTCTCCTCGCGATACAGAGCGCCTCGGAAAGGCGGCCCCCGAGGACGCGTCCACACACAAGCCGGACAGCAAGCCCCCGCCGCTCCGACCCACGTCCCAGCCGCCTCCCCCCCCTCCCGTCCATCCGCGACCGGAGCCGCCCAAGAAGCCTGCGGAGGAGAGCCCCCCATCCGATCCCAATCTGGAAGTGACGCTCAGGCCGACCGCGCCCCCCTCCTCCGTCGTCCCACAGGACGCGGAGCGAGCTGCACATGCGTCGGAGGGCAAGCCGCGCCCGACGCTTCCCGTCATGGTCCCCTATCCGGAACACGCCGAGGTGAACCAGCAGCGCATCGAGGCGCCGCGACCCGAGAGCGATTCGCGCAGGGCGACGATGCCGAAAGGAACGCGACGGGCGGCCCCGGATCCCGCTGCGCCCAAAGGCGCCAAGCTGTCCATGCCAGTCGTCATCGGGATCCTCACGACCCTCGCCGTGCTGCTCGGCTTCGGTGCGCTGGCCCTGCGCAACAAGTCGATGGGCAACGAGGAAAGTGAGCGAAACGCGCGCTCGCGCCTGAAGAAGGATATGGAGGATCTTGCGAAACTCCCCGTCTGGGACGGCATCGGGCGCGACGCAGGGTACGAGAAGATTCTCGCCGATCCAGAGTACGTCAAGTACTGCGCGGACCGCGTCAAGCAGGTTGCGACCGAGCACGACAAGCAGCACCCCATCGCCGAGGCCGACAAGAAGGCCGCGCCCGTGCTCAAGCCCTTCATCGAGCGCGCCGAAAGGGCCCTCGCGAATCCCGAGGCGCTCGATGCCTCAGGCCAGGCGCTCTTCGACGAGGCCACCACGCTCTACAACGCGCACCGCGACACGAGCCTCGCCCACCGGCTCCTCCAGATCCACACCCAGCTGAAGTCGCATCTCGAGGAAAAGCTGAAGAAGAAGTGAGGCGCGTTCCCGGCGGCGATTCTCCACGTCGATTCACGAAACATTCCGCGCATCGCGCCGTCGAATCCCCACACCTTTTGGAGACTCCCATGACTCGACTTCTTCTCGCATGCGTCTCGCTGTTCGCGGTTGCATCCGTCGAACAGGACAAACAGGCGCCGCTCGTGCTCACGATCGAATGCGACGGCAAGACGTCGACGATTGAAACCGGCAAAGCCCAGGAAATCGAGACGGCCGCGGGCAAGATAACCGTCACGGTGCGCGTCGCACCCTACAAGCTGTTCTCGGACGGCGGC
>CAYXVY010000052.1:0-6640 GCA_964468745.1 uncultured Planctomycetales bacterium
ATGTCGAGAATCGCCTGCCCGACATTGCGCCGAGGGACGAAGGCCGCCATGGGTTGGGTGCGGTAGCAGATAAGCGTCATCCCTTGCGGTTGACGCCGAGGATAGCGACGGACCTCTTTCGCTTCAGGCATGCTGGCTAAATCCTACACCGCTGAGTGCTCGGAGTACAAACGACGGGCCACAGAGTAAGACGGCGAACAAACGGAGAGGAAACCGGAAAACGAACACCGAGCAAGCAGAGGACACCGAGAAGACAGGGGCGCCGAGAACGCGGAGGCGCCGCAGAGTCGTTTGGGGCGCAGAGCTACGCTGGATGCGTGCATTCCGCCGCTGTGCGGGCGAAGCCCGCACAGGCGACCCGGCAGATGGGGAGTCCGAAACGCGCTCGACGTGCCGGACGTTTCGGACTCCCCATCTGCCGGGTCGCGCCCGCGCCTGGCGCGGGCCGGCGGACATCCACATGCCTCTGCGCCACAAGCCACTCCGCGATTCCTCAGCGCGCTCCGCGTCCCATCCGAGCTTCCCGGACTTTTCGGCTTCCTCGGTTCGCTCGGTGTTTTCAGCGTTCATCCGAATTGCGTGAATTACGTGGAACCCAGCGCGTCCAGCATGCGTCGAACGGGACATGCGAGGAGGAATGAACATGCAACGTGTACTGTGGGTTCTCGGGTTCGCCGTGATCTCCCTGGCCTGCAAGATCATCCCGATCAAGCAGCTGGACGGATTCAACACGATCGTCCACAAGTCGTTCCGCGTGGACGCCGTCGTGCGAGACCAGGTCGCGGAAGTGACCGTGCGACCCACCTTCCATAACCCGAACTCGTTCGCGCTGGAAGGCACCTACTTCCTCGCCCTGCCGGCTGACGCGCAGGTGCAGGACTTCAAGCTCATCGTCGGCGGCAAGGAATTTAGCGCCGAACTGCTCGACACCGAGAAGGCGAAGGACCAGTACCGCCAGCTCGTGCAGAGCCAGAAGAACCCGGCGCTCCTCGAACTGGTCGGCACGCAGATGCTGAAGGCCAACATCGGCAGCATCGCCGCCAATAGCGACGTCGACGTCACCGTGAAGTACACGGCCCTCCTCCAGCAGGACGGCGGGCTCGTCACTCTCGACATCCCCTTCACCAACCAGTTCGGCGCCGAGTACGTCGTGCCGAGCATCTCGGTCACGATCGATCTCCAGAGCAAGCGCGCGCTCAAGTCGATCTACTCGCCGACGCACGGCGTCGACGTCAACCGCAAGGGGGACCACGCCGCGAAGGTGAGCTACGAGGCCAAGAACTACGCGCCGCGCAAGCCGTTCCGCCTCTACTACCACCTGAACGACGACGATCTCGGCCTGACGCTGCTGACGTTCAAGCAGCCGGGCGAGGATGGCTTCTTCGCGCTCCTGGCGAGCCCGAAGGTGAAGATCGAAGACGAGAAGGTCCTTGCGAAGGACGTGATCTTCGTCTTCGACCGTTCCGGCTCCATGAGCGGCGAAAAGATCCAGCAGGGTCGCGAGGCGCTCACGTATTTCGTGTCGTCCCTCAACGACCAGGACCGATTCAACGTCATCGACTTCTCGAGCTGTGCGAACTCGTTCGAGCCGCAGCTGGTCGACGCGAGCCGCGAGAACCGCGCCCGCGCCACGCGCTACTGCGAGCAGCTGAAGGCGGCGGGCTCGACGAACATCTCGGAGGCGCTCGACACGGCCATGGGGATGATCCCCGGCAACTCGGCCCGCATGACGATGGTGATCTTCATGACGGACGGGCTCCCGACCGTCGGCGAGCAGCGCTTCGACAAGATCCTCGACGGCGTGCGCGCCAAGAATCCGCAGGCGAATCCCGCCCGCGTGTTCGTCTTCGGCGTGGGCAACGACGTCAACACGCAGTTCCTCGACAAGCTGGCCGAGGAGCACCGCGGGACGCGCGACTACGTGGCGCCCGACGAGAAGATCGAGGCGAAGGTGAGCGGGCTGATCCAGAAGGTCTCGAACCCCGTGCTCGGGAACCTGGCGTTCGACTTCGGCGGCGTACAGGTGACCGACAGCTACCCCAAGGTCATGCCGGATCTCTTCCAGGGATCGCAGCTGGTTGTCTTCGGCCGCTACAAGGGCACGGGACCCCAGAAGATCACGCTGAAGGGGCACGCGGCGGGCGCCGAGCGGGTGTTCACGTTCGACGTGAACTTCCCCGACAACGACACGAAGCACGACACGACACCGCGCCTCTGGGCGTCGCGCAAGGTCGCCTACCTCATGGATGCGATCCGGCTGGGCGGAGCGGCGAAGCAGGAGGTCGTTGACGAGATCGTCGCCCTCGGCAAGAAGTACGGGATCGTGACGCCGTACACGTCGTACCTGATCAGCGAGGAGAACGGCGTCGGCATGAAGGACGGCGCTCGCGACGACATGAAGAAGATGGAGGAGCGCGCGAAGAACTCCGGCGGCGCCGGCGCCAGCGGAGCGCCCACCGGCGGAGGGAAGGCCGCTGATCCCGCGAAGCCTCAGAGCGAGAGCGCGGGCCTGAGCGCGGGCCGCGATCGCAAGGCAGGCGACTCGCTCGACAAAGAGGAGGCCGACGCGCGGCGCGAGCTTGAGAAGAAGGGCAGGTCCGCGATCCTGATGAAGACCATCGGCGCGAAGTCCTTCTACCAGCGCGGCGGGATCTGGACGGACGGCGCGTACGACGACAAGGACAAGGACAAGATCGTGACGGTGAAGTACCTGAGCGACGAGTATTTCAAGCTCGCGGACGACAAGGAACTCGCGAAGTTCCTCGCGGTCGGCGAGAAGGTGATCGTCGTGTACGGAGAGAAGATCTATCGCGTGGAGTAAGGCGCGACCCTGTTGAGATTCGTCGAAAGGCCTCGTGGAGACACGAGGCTTTTCGCTTTCATGTGAACTCTCGCGGGAGGGTGGAATCGTGACCGTCGTGGGGAGGCTTGGCGCTCCGTGTTGCTTGTTAATCGAAGTCACAAAGCTATAATGCCGACCGTCATAATTCCGCGCTTATGGACCTAGCAGCTCTGATCCTCCAGGAGGCCGCTCCGGCGGCGGACGCCGCCGCACAGAGCGGTCCGCCCTTCCTCCTGGGCACGGTCCTCCCGCTGGTGGCCGTCTTCGTCATCTTCTACTTCGTGCTCATCAAGCCGCAGCAGAAGCAGAAGAAGGAGCGCGAAAGTCTCCTGACCCAGGTGAAGAAGAACGACCACGTCCTCACGTCCGGCGGCCTCATCGGAATCGTCGACAAGGTGAAAGACGACGAGGTAATTCTGAAATTAGACGACCGGAGCGATGTCCGCCTTCGCGTCAGACGCGCCGCGATCGTGGACATCCTGAAGGTCTCGGGCGCCGCGGAAGACCAGACCAAGCCCGCAAACCGCGAGAACTAGCGACGCCCAGTCAATTCCTTCCACCTCCTTTGCACGAATAGGACCATGAAAGACACCCGCAACCAGTTCATCGCCATCGTCGTCGTGACCCTCATCGCGGCGTACCTGATCGCGCCGATCGAGAACAAGCCGATGCCCGGCATCCTCAAGGAGGCCGTCATCAAGTTGGGCATCGACATCGCCGGCGGCGCGGAGCTCCGGTACCGCCTCCTCTTCCCGCCCGACTTCCGGGGGGACAAGGCGCAGGCCGGCCAGCAGGTCGTCAGCGTCCTGAACAACCGAATCAACACGAAGGGCCTCAAGGAGCCGCGCATCCAGACGCACGGCGACGAGTTCGTGCTGATCCAGCTCGCCGGCGTCGACCAGGAAGAGCTGAAGGACTACAAGTCGCTCATCAGCAACGTCGGCAATCTGGAGCTCAAAAAGGTCGCCACCAAGGAAAAGCACGAGCAGTACAACATCGACAAGATCGTTCCCGACGGGTTCGAAGCCCTGTCCTCGACCGAGGCGCGCAACAGCGAGGCGCCGTGGATCCAGGACGTGGTGCTCGTCGAGAAGGCGGCGGTCATTACGGGCGACGACGTGTCACGCGCGAGCCACCAGGTGGACATCCGCCACGGAAAGGCGAACTACAAGATCGACTTTGAGCTGAAGGTCGAAGGGGCGAAGGACTTCGACAACGCCGCGGCCGAACTGTTCAAGCGCACGCCCCACGGGCAGATCGCGATCATCATCGACGGTGTGCTCAAGTCGGCGCCGGCGGTCAATTCGGCGTCGTTCAAGGGACAAGGCGAAATTACGGGCAATTTCGACGAGAACGCCGCCCGCGACCTCGCCATCGTCCTGCGCAGCGGCAGCCTCCCGGTGCCGATCGGGCGCATCGAAGACGGCAAGGCGGTCCCGAAAATTCCGGAGGCCGACAGCTTTATCGGACCCTCGCTCGGCCAGGATGCCATCATGCGCGGCATCATCGCGAGCCTCGCGTCACTCCTCGGCGTCACGATCTTCATGATCGTCTACTACCGCGGCCCGGGCTTCATCGCCGTCGTATCGCTCATCATCAACCTCGTGATGCTGCTCGCGATCATGGCGATCTTCGGCGCCACGCTGACGCTGCCGGGCATCGCGGGCATCGCGCTGACCGTCGGCATGGCGATCGACGCGAACATCCTCGTCTTTGAGCGGATGCGCGAAGAAGTGGATAAGGGCAAGTCGATGGCGCAGGCCTTCGCGGCCGGCCACGACCGCGCGTTCGTGACGATCGTCGACTCGAACGTGACGACGGCGCTCGCGGGCGTCGTGCTGTACTACTTCGGAACCGGTCCCGTGCAGGGATTCGCCATCACGCTGTGCGTCGGCATCATGACCACGCTGATCAGCGTCCTCTGGTGCTCCAAGGTCTTCCTCCAAATGTCGGTCGCCAGCGGCTCGATCAAGCAACTGAAGTTCATGCGCGCCATGGCGAACGCGAAGTACGACTTCTTGAAATTCGTCCGGCCCGCGGTCATCGCCTCCGTGATCGCCGTGGTCGTGCTGATGGGCGTCTTCTGGCAGCGCGGTGAGAAGAATTTCGGCATCGACTTCAAGGGTGGCAGCGTTCTGACGTTCGCTTTCCGCGAAAGGAGCGACATCAACATCGTGCGCGACCGCGTCCGCACGATCAAGGAGCCCGCCAACGGGCTGCCGCGCTACCCGGACGCCGAGATCCAGACCGTCGCCGAACCCGGCGCCACGATGAAAGACATCAAGTTCACGAAGGGCGACTCGCGCCAGTTCCAGCTGCGCGACCGGACGCAGAATGACGAGCAGCTGCAAGCCGACATCCAGGAGCTCTTCAAGGACGAGCTGTCGCACATCCCGTTCGAACCGGTGAAGGATCTGCCGGACGAGTCGCGCATGTTCGCATCCGGCCCGCCGGGGGCAGGGTGGCTGGTCTACCTCCGCGATGTGGGCAAGTTCGACTTCGAGGCGACGAAGAAGCTGCTCATCGAGGCTATGAACGGGGTCCTCGAGAAGGACCCGAACACGGGCCTCGCTGAGCTGAACGTAAAGCAGATGCCGGATGCCCCGAAGGGGATCGTCAAGCTCCGCCTGCTGATCTCCGAGCGCGATGCGCGCGTCGTGGACAAGTCCACGAAGGTGCGAAACGAGCTGAAGAAGATGGGCGCGAGCGGTGCGATCGCGCTCTCGACCGACCCGTTCGTCGCCAAGGGACGGCTCGGCGCAACCGTGGCCCAAGAGCTGAAAACGTCGAGCACATGGGCGATGATTGCCGCGTGGGCGCTCATGATTGCGTACATCGCAATCCGCTTCTCGTCGTACCGCTTCGGCGTCGCCGCGGTCGTCGCACTGGTGCACGACGTGCTTATCGCGATCGGGTTCGTTTCGCTGCTGGGCGCGATCGTGCCCGCGACGATGGGCCTCTCCTTCGACATGAACATGACGTTCGTGGCGGCGATCCTCACCGTCATCGGCTACTCGATCAACGACAAGATCGTCATCTACGATCGCGTGCGCGAGAATCTCTCGCTCATGAAGAAGGAGTCCTTCTCCGAGATCATCAATACGAGCGTGAACCAGACGATGTCGCGCACGATCCTGACAGGCACGGGCACCATCCTCACCTGCATGCTGATGTACGGGGCGACGGCGACGTCCGGCGGCGGCATCGCGGAGTTCGCCCTTCCGCTGCTGATCGGCACGATCGTCGGAACGTACTCGTCGATCTACACAGCGCTGCCGATCGTTCTGAAGTGGTTCGGCAAGGAAAAGCCGCAGATGACGTAGACGAAAGATCGAAGATCAAAGAGCAAAGATCAGAGAGGCTCTACGTGACCCGTAGGGCCTCTTTCGTTTCTGGCGCCCGGCTCTGATCTTCGATCTTTCATCTTTCATCTTTCATCTTTCGGGTTCAGTCTTCCCCCGCGCTAGCCGATAAGTTCCCCGGAGATAGGTAGAGGGGGTCAGCATGTCGACGCGCGTAAAGATCGGGGTCGCCGCCGTCATCGTCGCCGCGGTGATCGGACTCATCGTCATGGACCAGCGTTCGGTCGGCCAGCCGTCGGATCGACAGGCCGCTACGACGCCCTCGGGCACGCCCGCATCGGGCGTGACGGTCGAGGGGAACGAGCTGACGCCCTGCATGCAGGGGTCGGTGAACGCGGCCAACCAGGCGATCGACCGCAGCTCGCAGCAGGCGGTGACCGAGCGGCCGACACCCGCCCCCCCCCCCCCCCCCCCCCCCACCCCCCCACCACCCCCC
>CAYXVY010000053.1:0-5590 GCA_964468745.1 uncultured Planctomycetales bacterium
TCTGCTCGAGGTACTTGCGGATCACGTCCACGTTCGTCTCGCTCACGACATAGAGCTCGGCCGATTCGGCACCGAGCCGCTGCGCGCGCAGCTTCGTCTGCATCACGGACTCTTCGCTTGAGACGTAGAGGACGCGCTTCCCCTGCGCCGCGACACGCTGGCACATCTGGAGGATGAGCGTCGACTTCCCGATCCCCGGGTCGCCGCCGATGAGATTCACCGAGCCGATCACGACGCCGCCGCCCAGCACCCGGTCCAGCTCGGCGATCCCGACCTGGATTCGCGGACGCTCCACGGGCTGCACGTCGGTGATCGCAATGGGGCGCTCGTCCGAGAGGAACGGGCGCCGCGCCGACGCCTCCGGTCGCTCGATCTCCTCGACCATCGTGTTGAACTCGTTGCACTCGGGACACTTCCCGAGCCACTTCAGCGCATTGTGCCCGCAGCTCTGGCAGACATACGCCATCTTGGTCCTGGCCATCAGCCCTCAGCTTTCACCTGTCAGCCATCTGCTGTCAGCTTGGCACACATTAGACCATGCCCCTGTGTCATGCGGGGTCACATGCGGATCAGCTGAGAGCTGAACGCTACGGTTGCCGCTTTCCCCACTTCCGATCGAGCAGCTTCTTGAAACGCGGATCGCGACGGACGTTGTTCAGATCCCTGTCCGTCATCATGTGATTGAAGTCCCGATACCCGAGCTTCATCGACTGCGAAAGCGCGTCGATCGCCTCGTCCACCATGGACAGGTTCGAATAGCTGCACGCCAGGTTGTAGAACGCGACCGAACTCTTGGGCGCGAGCTCCGTCAGGCGCAGATCCACCGGCAGCGATTCCTCGTGCCGGCCCGCGCGCGTAAGCGCCGCCCCCAGTATCTCCAGCGCGACGAGATGCTTCGACTGTACGTCGAGCAGCGCCTGTGAGACACCGATCTCGAACCGATTGAAGATCCGGTCCGCGACTTTCCGACTGACCTTGATGAACTTGTCGCTCGACGGCTTCTTGCTTGCCATCTCTACTTCGAATCTATGCCGCCCCCATGCACAAGTCAAGCGGCTCCTCAAGTCAGCGCAGTTTGGGAAGATCGAGACGCTTCAGCAGCGGCTCGAGCGACTCACGCATCCGGGCGAGCGCCACGGCACGGTGCGAGATCCGGTTCTTGATCTCCAGCCCGAGTTCCGCCATCGTCTTGCCGAATTCCGGAACGATGAAAAGCGGGTCGTACCCGAAACCGGCGTCGCCCCGGTATTCGCGGCCGATCACCCCCTCGCACGTCCCCTCCGCCTCCGCGAGCACGCGGCCCTCCGGATCGGCGACGACGACCACCGCGCGATACCGCGCGCCGCGCTTGTCCTCGGGAATGGCGTCGAGCTCCATCAGCAGTTTTTCATTGTTCGACGCGTCCGTCGCCTTCTCGCCGCTGTAGCGCGCCGAGTGAATGCCCGGGCGGCCGTTCAGCGCGTCGACCTCGAGGCCCGAGTCGTCCGACAGCGCGAGCTGCCCCGTGGCGCGCGCAAAGGCGATCGCTTTCTTCCGCGCGTTCTCCGAGTACGAGGTGCCGTCCTCGTGGATCTCGGGTGCCGACGCGTAATCGGCGAGGCACGTGAGATGCGCGGGCAGTTCCGCGAAGATCTGTCGAATCTCGACCACCTTCCCCTTGTTGCGCGAGGCTATGACGATTTCGCGTGTCACAGTTTCAATTTCGAAAGGCGATTCACGGCTTCCTGGACACGATCCTCGGTCACCGTGAGCGCGACGCGCATGAATCCCTCGGCCGCCTGTCCGAAGCCGGAGCCCGGCAGCATGATGACGTTCGCTTCCTCGAGCACACGGTTGGCGAACTCCATCGACGGCATGCCCTGCTTCGGAACTTCGTACCAGATGTAGAGGCCGGCCTTCGGCGACGGCACGTCCCAGCCGATCTTCCGGCAGCCGTCGACGAAGAGGTCGCGGCGCCGGCGATACATGTCGCGGATCGACTTCATGTCGCCCGTTCCCTCGGTCAGCACTTTCGCGACCGCGCGCTGGAAGCCCATGAACTGGCCGCTGTCGCAGTTCGCCTTGAAGCCGCGGATCGTCTCGACGACCCCCGCGTTGCCGCACGCCCACGCGACACGCCAGCCGGCCATCGAGAACGTCTTCGTCATCGAGTGGACGGCGATGCCGACATCCTTCGCGCCCGGCACTTCGAGGAACGAGCTCGGCGCCTCCTCGTAGTAGAGCTCCGCGTACGCCTCGTCGCTCACGACGAGCGTCCCGTACTTGTTCGCGAAGTCGAGGCACTTCTTGTAGAAGTCCTTCGTCGCCGTCGCGCCGGTCGGATTGTTGGGGTAGTTCACGTACAGGATCTTCGCGCGGCGCGCGACGTCGGCGGGAATCGCGTCGAGATCCGGCAGGAAGCCGTTCGACTTCTTGAGCGGCATGACGTACGGCTCGCACAGCGCGAAGATCGCGCCCGAGCGGTACGGCGGATAGCCGGGCTCGGGCAGCAGCACGACGTCGCCGGGATTCGTCAGCGCGAGCGGCAGGTGCGCGATCAACTCCTTCGAGCCAACGCCGAGGCAGACTTCCTTCTGCTCCAGCGCGAGGCTGTAGCGCTTCTTCATGAAGGCGCAGACGGCGGCGCGGAACTCGTCGGTCCCCTGGCTCGACGAATACTGGTGCATGCCGGGCTCATTCAGGGCGGCGGTCATCGTCTCGAGCAGCAGCCGCGGCGGCGACTGGTCGGGATCGCCGATGCCGAGGTTGACGATGTCCTTCCCCTGCTTTTCCAGCACGGCGCGCTTGCGCTCGAACTCGGCGAACAGATAGGGCGGCAGCCTCTTCAAGCGGTCCGAAGGGGCGAAGGTGGACATCGTGCGATTCTCCGTCCGGGGTGGCTCTCAGCGATCGGCTGGGTCGACAGTTACGCCGCTGAGAGCTGACCGCTGACAGCTGCCCGCTGTTTCTAGCGCTTCGAGTACTGAACGCCGCGACGGGCGCCGCGCAGGCCGTACTTCTTGCGTTCCTTCATGCGCGGATCGCGCGTGAGCAGCCCTTCCTCGCGCAGCTTCGGCTCCGTCGTCTGGTCGATGACCTTCAGCGCGCGCGCGAGACCGAGTCGGACGGCTCCGGCCTGGCCGGTGATGCCGCCGCCGGTGCACGTGATGAAGAAGTCGTACCGCCCCTGCGACTTCGTCACAAAGAGCGGCTCCAGCGCGATGTTGCGGTCCTGCTCCGACGCGAAATACTTGTCGATCGGGAGTTTGTTGATCGTGACGATCCCCGTGCCCTTCGAGAGCCGGACTCGAGCGACCGCCGTCTTGCGGCGACCGGTCGTCCAGAGGAATTCCTTCGCGGCGGGCTTTGGATCAGGCATCGAGCTTCAACTCCTTCGGCTGCTGCGCCACGTGCGGGTGCTTCGTCCCTTTGTAGCAGTTCAGCTTGAAGATCATGCGGCGGCCCAAGCCGTGCCGCGGCAGCATATCGACGACCGCGTGCCGGACGACCTCGCCGGGGCTCTTCGCGAACCACGTGGCGAACGGCAGTTCGATCTGTCCGCCCGGGTATCCGGAGAACCGCTTGTAGACTTTCTTGAGCGCCTTCTTGCCCGTCAGACGGACCTTGTCGCAATTGATGATGACGACGTGATCGCCCGTATCGAGGAACGGCGTGTAGGTCGGCTTGTGCTTGCCCATCAGGATCATCGCGATCCGCGTGGCCATGCGGCCGAGCGTCTGGTTGGTCGCGTCGACGATCCACCATTCCTTCTTGAAGGTCTTGGCGCTCGCGACGTACGACTTCTGCAGGGTGCCTCGCATAGGGACGAGGACTATAGCCAGACGCTCCGGCGGAGTCAAGAACCCGACCCCGAATCCCGATCCCAATCCCGATCCCGATCTGCGCGGCACCCTTCCTCGTACGCCGTTCCTGGCGGGCCACCGATTACAACGTGGGCTTCGGAGATAAACCGGCCTCCTGATCGGGATCGGGATCGGGATTGGGATCGGGGACTACGATCCCGCGGCCGCGACGCGGGCGCGGCGGTCCCACTCGGCAACCAGAGCGCCGACGGTGAGTGCGAATCCGATCCCGTACGCGATCAGGTCGTGTCGCGCGAAGCCGGCCGCCGTCCAGACAATGCCGAACGCCGCGACGATCAACGCCGACAGCGCGTGGGTGAACGCAATCGGAAGCGGCTTGGGCTCGCGCGGGCCGAGCACCCCCGCGGGAATCCGCACGGGATCGGTGTGAACGACGGGCGACGCGTCGAAGGCGGCGCTTTCAAATTCTTCGAGCAGCCGCCGTTTGTCGAGCCCGCTGTCTTCGTCCTCCACGCCTATTTCTTTTCGTCCTTTTTCTCGTCGCGCTTTGGCCTGATCGGCTTCGCGCGGCGTTCAAGCCGGGCGCCGCAGGTCGGGCACTCGCCGGGTGTGGAGGTGACGATGTCCTTGTCGGTCGCGCAGGCGTACTCCCACTTCGCCTGCTCATCGGCCCACCACTCCTGCCAGGCGGGGGACGTGCGGTCGAAATCCTTGCCCGAGATCTTCTTCAGCGCCCAGTGTGTCGCCTCGACGACCGCCGCCTCCTTGTCCCGCAGGAGGTCGATGAGGATCGGGATCGCCACGTCGCCCTCGGGACCGTACGCGCCGACCGCCATCGCGGAATTCATGCGCACGAACCAGTGATCGTCGAGGAGCCCCTTCCTCATGAGCGGCGCGAGGAATTCCAGGCGGCGGACGCGCGCCATGACGTTGATCGCCTCAAGGCGCACCGCGAGCTCGCGGTCGTCCAGGAGACCGATGAGGTACGGGCTGAGCCCCGCGTCCTCCCCCGGAGTGAGCATGATCTTGAGCGCCACGAGGGCGCCCACGCGCACGTCCTTCGCCGGCTCGCCCAGCATCAGCTTGACGCGCTCGATCGGCGGGTTGGGGCTGCCGAGAACCGCAAGCGAGATCGCCGCGGCCACGCGTACGAGCGGATCCGGATCGTCGAGGCGCGCACGCAGCGGCGTGTCCGCGTCGGGCCGCTTCGAGAATCCCAGCGCGAACGTCGCCAGCCAGCGTCGACGAATGTCGACGGCGCCTCCCGCATCGCGCGTGAGTACGTCGAACCCCTTTTGCGCCTCGCGCGTGATCGCCCCCTCGGCGCGCACCTGATCGACGGCGTCGCGGCGGTCGAGCGCCGCATTGTACTGGGCGCAGAGGAAGTCGAGCCGGTCGTACAGGTCCAGGATCGGCCTCTCGTCGGAGGACGAGCACCCGGCCACGACCGCTGCGAGGACAAGGAGTCTCTTCATAAGTCCCTTTTCAACGCGCAGGGGGCGCCCGGCGTTGGGCGCCATTGTATCTCTTCGACTTTCCATTCTGCTTGACTTCATTTCGGCGCATGAGTAATAGTTCTCCATGGCAGACAGAATCTCCGCTACCGGCATCACCTTCGACGACGTTCTCCTCATTCCCCGCCGCTCCGCCGTCGTCCCCACCGAGGTCGACGTACGCTCGCGGCTCACCGCAAACATCGAGCTGAACATCCCCCTCGTCTCCTCGGCCATGGACACGGTAACCGAGTCGCGCCTCGCGATCGCGCTCGCGCAGGAGGGCGGCATCGG
>CAYXVY010000054.1:0-12432 GCA_964468745.1 uncultured Planctomycetales bacterium
CGGTCGTCGTCGACGCCGACGGCGTGGTTCGGATGCGCCACATCGGAGCGCTGGATCCGGCGAAGATGGCGGCCCTCGTGGAGCGCGCGCTGAAGCCAAACAGATAGCCTCGTCGCGCTGTACAGAAACGGATGCTGCTCCTCGCGGTCACGCTGCTCGCGTGTCAGGACGTCCAGGCCCTCTACGGGGACGACGCGGCATTGATCCAGCCGCTCGGGGAGCGCGGAGCGAAGTTGCGGGCCTTCGTGGCCGAGTACTTCGATGCGAACGACGGCCGTCGCGGCGAGATCGTTCGCGCGCTCACGGACAAGGGGAACGCCGACATCCCGTTCGCGGCGTTCGAAGCGATGGTGCGTCGCGAGCGGACGATGCCCGAGAAACTGTCGGGCACGCTGAAGAAGACGGTGAAGAGCGCGGCGGGCGAAGGAGTCGTTCACATCGTGCTGCCGTCCGCTTACGATCCCTCAAAGGAGTGGCCGCTCCTGCTCACGTTGCATTGAGGCGGTGCGAACGGAGAGTTCCAGTTGGGACTCTGGAAGGAGCGCGCGGAAAAGATGGGAGCCGTGCTCGTAGCGCCCGACTGCCTCAAGGGGATCGGCTGGACGGTGCTCAACGCCTCAAGCGACCATGCTTTCGCGGTTCTCGACATGGTCGTGCGCACCTGTCGCATCGATCCGGACCGCGTCTATCTCGACGGCTACGCGATGGGCGCGCAGGGCGGCTGGTACATGCTCTTCCTCCGCGCGGACCGATTTGCCGCCGCCGGCTTCCGGAGCGGGCTTCCCATGCCGCGCCAGCTCCAGTCGGGGAAGGTCACCAGCTTGCGCCTGAACAATCTGGCATGCGCAGCGAACGCGCCGTTCATGCTCGTGATCGGCGACAGCGATCCCACAATCTCGAAGGACCTGCGCAAGATCCTCGAGACGCAGCTGAAGGCGGCCGGGGCGAACATGAACTACATCCTGAAGGAGGGTGGACTCGACCCGTACCTCTCCGAGCAGGACGCGATCATCGGGTGGTGGACGAAGCACAAGCGCGAGCGCCATCCCGCGCAGCTACGCTTCGAAGCGGACGAGGACCGCTATCGCGGAGCCTACTGGCTCGAGGTCGTGAAGCAGAAGAAGCGCGAGAGCGGCACGGTGAACATCCGCGGTCTATCCGGCTCGAATTACGCCGAGAAACGCGATCTCTACATCGACGTGGCGACCGCAGAGGCAACGCTCGTGCGCGAGTCGAACCGCATCGACATCAAGTCGACCAACATCGACGAACTGCGCGTCTACATCGCGGACGAAATGCTCGATTTGACGAAAGAGGTGGAGATCACGCTCAACGGGTCGAGGAAGTTCAAGGGGACGGTCGAGCGCTCAGTCGAGAAGATGCTGCAGGCCGCGGCGCGTCGCGGCGACCGCTCGATCACGTACGCGAACTGGATCGGGATAGCGCGATAGATCCGCCATCCTGTCGGGATTCTTCCGCCGATCGTGGATCGTGGATCTTGGATCGTGCATCAGTTGCTATGATGCTGCGCTCATGCCCTTCAAACGACTCGGCCTCTCCGACGAATTGATTCGCGCTGTCACGGACCTCGGCTACACACGCCCCACGCCGATCCAGGAGAAGGGAATCCCGCCCGTGCTCGAGGGACGGGATGTCGTGGGCGTCGCGCAGACCGGCACCGGCAAGACGGCGGCCTATCTCCTGCCCCTCCTCCAACGACTCATGCACCACGCCGGGCGCGGCACCCGCGTCCTCATTCTCACGCCCACGCGCGAACTGACGCAACAGATCGACGAGGATATCCGAGACCTGACGAAGTACACGCGCCTCCGCGGCGCGTCCGTCTTCGGCGGCGTCAGCTTCGGCGGACAAAAGCAGGCCCTCACGACGGGCGTCGATCTGATCGTCGCCACCCCGGGCCGACTGCTCGACCACATCCGCCGCGGCCACGCGCGGTTCGACGGCCTGCAGGCGCTCGTCCTCGACGAAGCTGACCGGATGCTCGACATGGGCTTCATGCCCGACGTCCTGCGCATCCTTGAGCGCCTTCCCAAGAAGCGCCAGACGCTCCTCTTCTCCGCGACCATGCCGGCCGCAATCCTGAGTCTCGCGCGGGAGTACCTTCACGAGCCGACGATGGTCGAGGTCGCCAAGCCGGCGACGGTCGCCTCGGGCATCCGGCACGCGGTCTATCCGATCCAGGAACATTACAAGCTCTCGCTCCTCGTGCGCCTGATCAACGATCCCACGCTTGGACTCCGGCAGTGCCTCGTGTTCGTCAGCATGCGGAATCGGGCCGAGAAGGTGAAGTTCGGCCTCGAAATCCGCGGCGTCCCGTGCGGGACGCTCCACAGCGACCGCGCCCAGAAGGAGCGCGACCAGGCGCTGCAGGCATTCCGCGACGGCACGATGCGCGTTCTCGTCGCGACCGACCTCGCCCAGCGCGGGCTCGACGTCGAGAACATCACGCACGTCATCAACTACGACGTCCCGCGCAACCCCGAGGAGTACGTGCATCGCGTCGGCCGCACCGCGCGCGCCGAAGCGGTCGGGGACGCGTTCACCTTCGTATCGTTCGAGGACGAGCCTGCCATGCGCGCGATCGAGCGCGCCCTCAACCAGTCGCTGCCGCGCGTGACGCTCCCCGACTTCGACTACGGCCCGATCAAGCCGATCACGGGCCCCGTCACGCCGATGCGGCGTCGCCGGAGGTAGCGAACACAGCTTGGTGGCTGTCGGATCTGCGCGCTCTTGCCTACTTCTTGCTGCGCATGACTCGCGTAGGCTTGGATGCACGGAACCCGACCCGGCCTTCCTCGCCGCCCAACGCCGGCCCGATCTCGATCCTGTAAATCGCCCCGTACGGGATGAGTTGCAACGCCGTCTCGCACGCGTCGGCTCCTCGCGTGTAAGCACGCAGCGCCGCGTAGGCGTCGGAGAGCTGCTCGATGCTGCAGATATCGAGCGAACCGCCGTCCACGAGGAAAAGCGTGACCTTGTGCCCCTCCTTCGCGTCGCCGTTTACGAGGTCGCCAAGCGTCGTATTGAAGAACGCACGACCGAACGGCGCCTCACCTCCCTGCCCGCCGATCAGGTACACGCTCACCATCTCAGTCTACACTTTTGGGTGGAAGCCCCCTTACAATCTCACCCATGCGCCGCACCATTGCCATCCTCGCTCTTCTCGTCGCCATCGCCCCGGCCCAGGACAAGCCCACCAGCATCCTCGATGCGAATGAGGAACTTGTCTACGAGCTCGAGGGCATGTGCGAGACGCAGCGCATTGCGATCACCCACTACGCCGTCGAGCAGGCGGTCGATGTCTACGACGAGAACTTCCGCGGCGACGTCTACTTCGATGACTCGCCTTGGACCGTGGACAGGCAACTTCCAAACGTTGCCATTTCAACGCGCAAGGCGAACCCGCAGCCGCAGACGCGCGTCTCGCTCGCCGGACAGCTTCGCGCTTTCCTCGCGCAGTTCGACTCCATCGACGCGATCACCTACAAGTTCGACGGCGCAGACTACGGCGCGACGAACGATGACGCGTCGGGTCTCATGAAGGTCACCTTCGTCGGCCGCAAGGCGGGCGTCCCCTGCGAGGTCTACGAGCGCGGCAAGACGGTGTTCCGCCGCAAGGGCGGCATCTGGCGGATCGCCTCCATCGAGCGCGACCAGTCGCGTCGCAAGCAGGCGGCCACGCGCGTCTTCGTGGACGTAGCACGCCAGATCGGCCTCGACATCGCGCCCGGGCTCAAGTGCTACGGGTGCGCGTACGACACGACCCGAGCGTGCGGCGGCATCGCCGCGGCCGATTACGACGGCGACGGAGACGTCGATCTCTATATCACCCGCGTTGGACAGTCGCTCCTCATGCGCAACAAGGGGGACGGCACGTTCGAAAACGCCACCGCCGGTTCCGGCCTCGAGCGCCGCGGTCGCGAGGCGGGCGCGATCTGGATCGACTACGACAACGACGGCCGCCTCGACCTTTTCGTCACCGCCCGCTCGGCCGAGAACGACCCGCCGGAAATGTCGGGCGTCACGATGTACCGCAATCTCGCTGACGGCCGATTCGAGAACGTGACGGTGAAGGTGCTGGGACGGCGCTTCAACGCGCAGGCCTACTCCGCGTGCGCCGCCGACGTCAACGGCGACGCGCAACTCGACATCTTCGTCGCGTGCTACGGGAACAATTTCGTGCAGTCCCCCACGAACTCGAGAGACGCCGAACCCGACCTTCTCTTCCTCAGCAGGAAGGACGGGACTTACGAGGAAAGTGCGGCGAAGGCCGGCGTCGCCGACCCGGGCTTCGGCTTCGCCTGCTGCTTCCTCGACGCGGACAACGACGGCCGGCCGGACCTTTACATCGTCAACGACTTCGGTCCGCACTTCCTCTTCCGCAACAAGGGGGACGCCACGTTCGAGGACGTCACGCGCAAGAGCGGCGTCGAAGACCTCGGGTTCGGCATGGGCGTCGCGCTGATCGACTCGGACCGCCGCGGCCTGCTCGACATCTACGTGTCCAATATGTACTCCACCGCGGGCAACCGCATCCTCTCGCGCACCAAGGAACTTCCGGAGGCCGAGCGACTGAAGCTGCTCAAGATGGCGCAGGGCAACTCGCTGCTGCGCAACAACGGTGACGGCACGTTCAAGGACGTGGCGGTCGAGAAATCCTGCAACAAGGCCGGCTGGGCGTGGGCGCCGGTCGTGCTCGACTATAACGACGACGGCTGGCCCGACATCTTCGTGGCCAACGGCTACATGAGCGGCCGCTCTCGTAAGGACACCTGAAGCTCGTTCTGGCGCTTCGTGAAAGCGTCCAGTCTCGCCCCCGCGGACGCGAGCAAACCGCTGGGGAAGCTGGTGCAGGAGAAGATCAAGTACGAGGACGAGATCTCCCGGCCGGAAGGCGAACGCGAAGGAGGCACCGTCGGTTCCGTCTTCTTCGGGATGTACGACGAGCCGTGCGCCGCCAAGCACAACACGCAGATCTCCTTCAGCGGCTACGAGACCGACCCCTTCTTCCACAACGCCGGCGGCACCTTCGTCGACATCTCAACGGCGCTCGGGACCGGCGTGACGGAAGACGGTCGGGGTGCCGTGTGGGCGGATTTCGACGGGGACGGGGACCAGGACATCGTCATGAAAAACGTCTTCCGCCCGCAGGTGATGGCGTTCCGCAACGAGTTGGGCCGCGGACGATCCGTCGACGTTCACTTGCGCGGCACAAAGTCCAATCGCTTCGCTGTCGGCGCACGCGTCGTCGCCACGATCGGCGGGAAAAGGCTCGCGCAGGACATGACCTGCGGGTCCGGCTACCTCTCGAGCCTTCCCTACCAGCTCCACTGGGGGCTCGGGGATGCCGACGCCATCGAGATCCTCGAGATCAGCTGGCCGAGCGGCATCCGGCAGAAGTTCGAGAAGATCGGGCCGGGGCGCGTGCTCGTCGACGAGGATCAGGGGATCGTCGACCGGGCGCCGTACCGCTCATTTGAGCCCACGCCGGCACCCGTGCCAGAGCGCATCGCGCACGAGGGCGACCGCTTCGCCTGCACGGCGAACTCCCTCGACGGCAAAGCCTTCAACTTCGACGAGCTGAAAGGCAAGGCTCTCGTCGTACAGCTTTGGAGCGCGAACTGCAAGTCGTGCGATGGCGAGCTGCGCGCGCAGTCCGAGTTGATCGAGAAGTTGAAGGAACTCGACGAGGAGATCCGGTTCATCTCCATGAGCGTCGACGGCGACTTGAACCTCGTGACGCAGAAACTCCGCGCCATGAAGCTGCCCGCGCGGCCGTTGCTGGTCGACCGCAACGGTCTCGGCCTCTTGCCGCGGGCGGATCCGTCGGTCCCACTGACAATCGTGGTGGGCACGGACGGAATCATCAAGGCGAGACATGTGGGTGCGATGACGGTCGCGGAGACGGTGACGCTTGCGGAATCGGTGCTGAAGTAGTCCGAGGATTACTTCGGGAGTCCCTCCGCGAATCGCTCGAGATCGTCGTACTTCGACTGCCACGTCGTGTACATCACTCCTGTGACTCCCTTCGACCTTTTCGCGGAGTCGAGCCACGGCTTGATGTCCTCCGGCGAACCGTCGTAGTACCCCGCGATCATCATGCGATGGCCGCGTTCGCTGAAGAACTTCATGCTGTCGTCGCGCCGCTCCGCGTGCCAGAGAGCGATGATGACGTCCTTGTCGAGCCCCTCCCACGATCCCTTGAGGCTGCCGCGCACGAGGTAGTAATCCTGCCGCGCGTTGTGGTTGGGATCGAACATGTCGCTCCAGACATAGATCGTTCCCTGCGGATTCAGCTCTCGAAGGATCTTCACGCACGTGCGCGCGTTGTCCGCGAGAATCTCGCCCGCATCCAGCTTTCGCTTGGCGCACGACTCGTCGCGATTCAGCACGCGAATCTCGTCGTGCGACATGAAGTACGCCTTCGCGCCCCACGCGGCATGCACGCGCTTCGCGTGATCGCGCAGCAGCTCGACCGTCTTCCGCTCCGACGGGCAGATCGTGACCTGCCCGTCGTGAATCGTCACCACGTGGTGGTAGGAGACGCGCAGCCGCGTGCCGTCGGGCAGCGACGTCTTGATCGCGGGCGGCTCGTGCCAGATTTCGTAGCCCCCCTTCCACGGGACCGTCCCCATCCGCGGATCGACGACCTTTTCGAAGTCCTTCCCCTCTTCGAGCGTCGTCCCGTCCTCCCGCTTCACGATGAGCGGAGCTCCGCCCCGCCGCACCACGTTAAGAAGCCCTACCTCCTCGATCCGCGGCGACTTCCAGCACAGTTCCCCCTTGGGCTCACCCCACGCGCCGAGGTAAACGCTTATCTCCTCGTTCTCGAACGAGTTGAAGACGGCGTGATGCTCCGTCCAGTCCTGATCCGCCTTCACTCCCACATTCGAATGAACGAGCGGCTTTCCCGTCGCCAGCACGTTGATGCGCACGTCCCCGCTGAAGCGCGACGACTTGATCGAGACCGACACGTGGTACTGGCGATGCGGCTGAACCTTGAGCTTCTTCACGATGCGGCAATTCCTCATGCGAGTGCCGCGCATGCACGCCGCGTCCTTCTCGATCGATACGTTGTCGTCGCGCCAGTCCCACTTCTCCCACGCCGAAGGAAATTCGACCGCAGGGTCGGGTTCGCAGCGCGCCGCGCCCCCCTTCACGACGAAGAGCGCATCCCGCACCGGCAGCGCTTCCGCAAGATCCGGATCCTGCGACAGGATCGATTCCGAATAGCCGATCGGAAAGACCGCGGGGATCATGTCCAGCCTCAACTCGACCGCGAGTTTCTTCACGCGATCGACGTTCCTGAAGTACCGCTCGTCCATTTCGCCGAGCCGGCCGAATTTGCTGTCGGCGATCATGATCCCCGTGTAGCCCGACGTCGCGGCGCGACGCATGATCGCATCAAGCTTGTCGACATTCTCGTCCACCCACAAATTGAACGAGCAGTAGACCCAGCGGTCGCGCAGATCCAGCTTGTCCTGCCCGGCGAGCGCGAAACCCAACGCCAGGACGAAAGCCGCTCTCATCATTCCCTCCGAAACCGCGGCCGGCGGCGGGGGTTATATTACTCGGACCATGACGACGCTGCTCATCCTACTCGCGCTGCAGGTCGGCGATAAGGGCTTCGCCACCACGAAGGAAGCCATGCAGAAGGTGCAGCTGGTCATCGGCGAGTGGACCGGCTCCGGCGTCCCCGAAGACTCGAAAGAGGCGTCGTGGGCCGAGAAGATCTCCTGGAACTTCAAGATCGACAAGGACGCCTACGCGATCACGCTGGCCGTCAGCGAAAGCAAGTTCCTCAAGTCGGGCACGCTGACGTACGACCTCAAGAAGAAGGCATATCGCTTCGAGCTCACGCGTTCTGGCGGCGAACTGCTGGCCTACGAGGGGAAGCTCATCGACACGCAGCTCACGCTGACGCAGGTCCCCGAGAAGGACGACGCCGACCAGGAGAGGCTCGAATTCAATCTGCTCCGGGAGAACCGCTACTTCATCAACGTCGAGCGCCGCAAGGCCGGCTCGAAGTCGTGGAACCAGGTCTACAATCTCGGCTACAAGAAGGAAGGCGTGCCGTTCGTGCGCGGCGAGTCGGCCAAGTGTGTCGTAACCGGCGGCTCAGGCACGATCTCCGTCTCGCACAAGGGCCAGACCTACTACGTCTGCTGAAGCGGTTGACGGACCTCGTTTCTGGAGGATCCAGAAAAGGTGCTCGCCGAGGCGAAGAAGCAAGGCTGGATCAAATAGCTTGCCGCGCCGTAGCCCGCAAGCCGTCGGCGACATGTGGTTTCGGCGGAGGCGGGCCGCTCCTTGGTTCTCGCTTCTCTCTTTGTCTCTGTTTGCATATCATCTCGCGCATGATTGACAACCTTGAAGATCTCGGCGACGAGATCGCGAAGCAGATCCCCGGCATCGACGGGCCCATCTTCACCGATCACGGGTACATAGCATCGCGCACGATGACCTTCTGGGCCGGGACCCGCCGCGCGCACTTCTACTTCGAGACGCATCGCGGCGTCATCTCGATCATCGTGGAGATCGCCGACCGCTCGCCGAAGGGCGCCTTCCGCACCGGCAAGCTGGGCAAGGACGAGGACGCATTCAAGGTCGTCGATCTCTGGCTTAAGAGAAAGAAGGCCCCCGGCGCACTCCCCGATCTCGACTGGGTGCCTGAGGCGGCGCACGACGAGCTTGTCCCGCACCCCCCCGGCAAGCCCGCACCGGGCATTTCCGTCAGCCTCGTCGGCAAGACGAATAAGGAAGGGCCGGCCACGAAGGTTACGACGCGAAAGGAAATCGTGACGAAGGTCCTGTCGCGGCCGACACGCATCGCCGGCCTGCACGGCATGACACTCTACTCGAAGCAGCCGGACAAGCTCGCGCAGTGGTATCGCGCCGCGCTGGGTATCGACCTGCAGGGGTCCGACGGCACCTACAACGGGAAGCTCGGCGACTCAAATCTCTCGATCGTGCAGACCGAGGGAAAGAGCGACGGCGTGCGAGTCCTCTTCACGCTGCGCGTCGACGGATTTGCCGCCTTCGTCGAGCAGCTCGCGGTGAAGGGCGTGGAGATCGCCGGCCTCGACCGCACTGCCGACGGACAGTTCGCCTACGTCCGCGACCTCGACGGTAATCCGATCGAGATCACGGGGACGTAGTCCCGATCCCGATCCAAATCCCCATAGGGGTTCGAGCTTGCGCTCGCCTTCCGCAGCACGCGCGCTAGCGCGAATCAAGATAGGGATCGGGATCCGGATCGGGATTGCCAGCGGGGCAGACCCCAACATGGGCTGCCGCTGACAAGCTACGACGGATCGACCGGCCTAACGGCGCCGGCTGAAGCAGTCGCTGCAGAAGACGGGACGGTCCCCGCGTGGACGGAACGGCACCTCAGTCTGCTTGCCGCAGTCGCCGCACACCGCAGGGAACATCTCGCGCGGTCCGCCGCCGGCTCCGCCGCTGCGACCCCCGCGCATTCCGCCACCGCCACCGCCACCGCCACCGCCGCCGCCACCACCACCTCCCGGGCCGCCACGCGAAGCCTTCTTCGCCGCGCGACAGGGCGGGCAACGCTTCGGCTCATTCGTGAAGCCGAGCTTCGCGTGATGCTCCTGCTCGCCCGACGTAAACGTGAACGCCGTCCCGCAGTCCGCACACGTCAACTGCTTGTCCTGGTAACCCATGATCCCTTTTCCCTACCAAAATAAAAAACCTCGCGGATACCTGAGCGGAGCGAACGCGGGGTGCTTGTGGTGCCGCCTCGCAGGGCGTTCCGCCTACGGCCGGTAATTCTGCTAAAAAACCTCGGCCTTGCCTACAACATTCGTGCGCGGGTCGCCTCATAAAGCAGCACGGCGGTCGCCGCTCCCACATTGAGGCAATCCCACCCACCCGCCATGGGGATGAAAATCGTGGAGCGGCACGCCGCGAGCACGGGTGCGCTCACACCGTCCGCTTCCCCGCCGACCACGATGCACGTCGGTCCCGAGTAGTCGACTTTCGTGATCACCCGATGTTCCCCGTGGATATGCGCCGCATAACACGCCACGCCGTCGAGCGACCGCAACGTTGCCGCAAGGTTGTCGCTCTCGCACACGGGAACCCGCAGCACCGCGCCCAACGAGGTGCGCACGGCACGCCGCGTCCACGGTGAGCACGTACCCGCGCCGACGATGACGCCGTCAACTCCGAACGCCGCGCAGGTGCGCATGACCGCACCGACATTCTCCGCGTCCGCCAGCCCATCCATCGCCAGCAGCAGCGGCGCTTTCTTCCCGGCCAGCACCGATGCGATGGTTGGAACGCGTGGCATCCGCCCCATGATCATGATGCCTTGGTGCAGGTCGAACCCCACGATCTCCGCGAGCTTGGATTGCGGCGCCAGCCGGACACGAAGCTGAGTCTCCGGCCGCGCCTCGATTTCCGCACGGAACATGTCCAGCCACTTCTGCGACAGAAGGATGCGATCGAGGGTGAGCGGGCCGGCGAGCATCCGCCGGGCCACCTTCAGTCCGTCACCGATGAACGCCCCTTCGGGGATCTGCCGGTTCCTCAGCGAACTGAAGGCGTCGAAATCAGATTCGTCCGCGGGTTCGACTTTCAACTTTCAACTTCCAACCTTCAATTACCCCGGCTCCGTCATCCTCCGCAGATCCAACGCCTTGTTGATCTGCTCCTCCGACAGTGTCCCCTGCTCCAGCATCAGCTTCTTCACGCTGATCCTCCGCTTCTGCGCTTCCTTCGCGATCGCCGCCGCCTTGTCGTAGCCGATGATCGGATTCAGCGCCGTCACGAGCGCGCTCGACATCTGCGCAAGCTCCTCGCAGCGCTCCGCATTCGCCTTGATCCCGTCCACGCACTTCTCCGCGAACGCCGTGCACGCATTGGACAGGAGGGTCACAGAGCAGAGAAAATTGTGGATCATCACGGGGATCATCACGTTCAGCTCGAACGCGCCGCCCTGTCCGCCGATTGTGATCGCAGCGTCGTTCCCGATCACCTGCGCCGCAACCTGCGCCACGACCTCGCTCATCACCGGATTGACCTTCCCCGGCATGATCGACGATCCCGGCTGCAAATCTGGAATGTGAATCTCGCCCAGCCCGCAGAAAGGCCCGCTCGCCATCCAGCGGATGTCGTTCGCGATCTTCATCACCGAGCAGGCGACAGTCTTCAGTCCGCCGCTCGCCATGACGAGATCGTCGCGCCCCGCCTGCGCCTCGAAGTGATTGCGTGCCTCGCGCAGCGGCAGTCCCGTCTCTTTCGCAAGGACCGCCGCGACGCGCTTGCCGAATTCCGGATGCGCCGTCAGCCCCGTTCCTACGGCGCTTCCGCCCAGCGCCAGCTCGTGCAGTCCTTCCGCGGCCCGCTTCACTGCCTCGATCCCCTTCTGGACCTGCATCGCGTAGCCGCCGAATTCCTGTCCCAGCCGCAGCGGCACGGCGTCCATCAGGTGCGTTCGGCCGATCTTCACGACCGCGTCGAACTCGCGCGCCTTCTTTTCGAGCGACGCCCGCAGCTTCTGGAGTGCCGGATACAGCTGCCGATCGAGCGCCAGCAACGCCGACACGTGCGTCGCCGTGGGGATCACGTCGTTCGACGACTGCCCCATGTTGACGTGGTCGTTCGGATGCACCGGCTTCTTGTCGCCCCGCTTCCCTCCAAGCTTCTCATTTGCGATGTTCGCGATGACCTCGTTCGCGTTCATGTTCGTGGACGTGCCAGAGCCAGTCTGGAACACGTCGAGCACGAAGTCGTCGTCGCGCTTCCCATCGATCACGTCCTGCGCCGCATCGACGATCGCGCGCGCCACCTTCTCGTCCAGCTTCTTAAGGTCGAGATTCACCCGCGCGCACGCCTGCTTGGTGCGTCCGATCGCCTCGATGAAGCACCGCGAGAACCTCCAGCCGCTGATCGGAAAGTTCTCGATCGCCCGCTGAGTCTGCGCGCCGTAATAGGCGTCGGCCGGCACCTGGACCGGCCCCATGGAATCCGACTCCGTGCGGAAGCTCATCGCCATCTCCCTATCCTTCGCCACCCACGACCGTATCAATTGGAACGTTAAATTGTATGAACCACCCTTGAGGATTCCTATGAACGCAGCTGCCCGCCTTGTATCCCTGTTCGTCCTCCTGCTTTCGTCCTCGCTCGTAGCCCAGGAATCGACGACCGACGCGATCGTCAAGGAGGGGCGCGAGAACAGCAAGGTTATGAAGCACCTCGAGATGCTGACGGGCGATCTGGGCCCGCGCCTCACAAGCTCCACGCGCTGCGCCAAGGCGTGCGAGTGGGCGAAGAAGCAGTTCGAGGACTGGGGCCTCAAGGCGGAGCTTCACGAGTGGAACGCGTCGGCCGCGAAACCCATCTTCAAAGTCGGATTCGACCGCGGCCCGTGGTCGGCGAAGATGACGG
>CAYXVY010000055.1:0-20402 GCA_964468745.1 uncultured Planctomycetales bacterium
GCAGCGAGGAGGGGATCACGTCGAAGGTCGAGGCGCGCTACGCGCTCTTCCTCGCCGAGGGATGGAGCGCGCGCAATAACGCGAAGGATGCGGACCGCGTCGATTTGCCTGGGTCCGTCACGGGACGCGCACCTGCGCCGATGCCGGAGCTCCTTGTCGGCGGCGTGAGGTTGCGCGTGGAGATGTCGCCTACGGCGCCCCTCCAGAAGCGAGGACTCATGCACCGGCGCACGATGTCGGCCGACGACGGGATGCTCTTCGCCTATGGCGACGAGCGGTCCCACTCGTTCTGGATGGGGAACTGCCACTACGCGCTCGACATCGCGTTCTTCGACAAGTCGGGCAACTTCATCAACGTCGTTCCGATGGATCCGTACCCGGATCCGAAAGTCGATCCGGGCACGCGCGCGCCGTCGGATCGTGAGGCGCAGTACATAGTTGAAACGCACAAGGGATGGTTCCGCGCGAAGGGGCTCGTGGACGAGAGCGGCAAGGCGGTCAAGCCGTTCAAGATCGACCTCAGCGTCTCGATCCTCGAGGGATTGGCAAAGGTGGCATCCGAATGAGGACTCTTGCGATCGCGGTGCTGTTGGCGGCGGCGGGGTGCAACGGCGCGCCCGCGAAGGTTCCCGTGGAATCTCCGGCGACCGTGCATACGATCTCGCTCCGGGGAAAGAAATTCATCGTCACGTGGCTCGGATCGGATCCGGACCGGAGATATGCCGTCGCCGATCGCCCGCCGCTCGCGGATGGCGAGGCCGTACTCGCCGCGTGGGAGGGGGATCGCATCCTGCATTTCTCCGCGCGGGCGGGGGTTGTGGTCGATGTGGCGTTCCTCTCGGTGGAGCGACGCGTGGTTGAGATCGCCGATGTGAAGGGCGAACCCGGGGTGACGTCGAAAGCGGAGGTTCGTTCGGCGCTGTTCGTGGCGGCGGGGTGGCTCAAGGGGAGCGGCGTCGCGGAAGGCGATCGCGTGGAATTCTCGTCCGGGCTTTCGGGGCTCAAGGCCGATCCGATGCCGGAGATTCGCGTCGGCGGGCACGCCGTGCGTGTCGAGACGGCGCATCTCGGCTCCCAGAGGATGCGCGGGCTGATGCACCGGACGACCATGTCTCCGAACGACGGGATGCTGTTCATGTACTCCGGGGAAAGCGAGCGGTCGTTCTGGATGAAGAACTGCCACTACACGCTGGACATCGCGTTCTTCGGCGCGGACAAGCGGCTGCAGAACGTGGTTACGATCGATCCGTATCCGGATCCGACGGACGAGCCTCCCGAATCGGAGCCGGGCGCGCGCGCGAAGTCGAAGGGGGGGGCGTGCTTCGTCCTCGAGGTGCAGAAGGGGTGGTTCAAGAAGCACGGTCTCGTGGACGATGAGGGAATGCCCGTCCGGGGGATTACACTGGAGCTGACCGCCGCGCTGTCGAAGCTGGCGGACGCAGCCGAGTAGGCCCGCATGAGTTCAGATCGTCGCACGACCCTGCACGTCATCGTCTTCATGGGGCTGGCCGCGCTCGGCATCGTGATGCTCATGATGATGACGACGATGGAAGGCCTCCAGCAGTCGCAGGCGGGCACGCGCGCGAGGATCGCGAACGCCGTGATGAACGAGTACAAGTTCGAAAACACGCTCGCGGAGTATCGACTGGACGGCAGCGTGACGGCCTTGCACTTGAACTACCGAACGAAGGAGTACCTCAAGCCGGACGCGCGCGAGGCCCAGATGAAGGACGTGGCGCGATTCACGTACCAGGAATCGCTGAAGTTCGAGGACCCGGAGCTGTACAGCATGCTTCGGGTCGACGTTACGAGAACGGAGATCTCGGGCAGCGGTTGTTTCGAGCGCATGGCGGAGCACAAGTCGTCGCTCGATCTTCCCAAGCGGCTGCCTCCCCCGGGGCGGGCGACCCGCACGGGGTCGATGCCGCCGATCACTACGAAGGATCGTGCTCCGGGCGTGACCAAGGACAATTAGTCAGGCCGCGAACAGTCGTTCCTCTATGTGTGTCGGTGAGGCCCCGGCGTTACAATCGCCCGGCATGACGACCGGCATCATCTGGAACCCAACGCCCGAGCGCGTCGAAAAGGCGAACATCACGCGTTTCATGCGCACGCACGGCATCAAGACGTACGACGAACTGATCAAGCGTTCAACGGACGACGTAGCGTGGTTCTGGGACGCGGCGCTCAAAGATCTCGGCGTGCAGTGGCGCGCGAGATACCGCACGGTGCTCGACGACTCGAAAGGGATCGAGTGGGCGAGCTGGTTTGTCGGCGGGCGGATGAACATCGTGGACAACTGCATCGATCGCCATCGAGGGAGCCAGCCGGCGCTGACGTGGGTGCCGGACGAGGGGGATGCGGCCACGTGGTCCTACGAAGACCTGCACAATTGCTCGTCGCAGGTCGCCGAATTCCTGAAGCGGCTCGGGATCCAGATTGGCGACCGCGTCGGCATCTACATGCCGATGGTGCCCGAGATCGTCGCGGTGTTCTTCGGGTGCCTCAAGGTCGGCGCGGTCCCCGTGCCGGTCTTCAGCGCGTACGCCGCACCCGCGCTCGCGTCGCGGTTGCAGGACGCGGAGGCGAAGGTGCTGTTTACGGCCGACGGGGTGTCGCGTCGGGGGAAGAAGACGCCGCTGAAGCCGGAGGTGGATCTCGCGCTCGCGAGCTGTCCGAGCGTGAAGCACTGCGTGATTTTCGAGCGGCTGGGGCTCGACGACGTCCCGTTCACGCTGGGGCGCGACTACTGGTGGGGCGACGCGATCAACCGCCAGCCGAACGACTCGGAGACGGTCGAGCTCGACTCTGAGGATCGCGCGCTGATCATCTATACGAGCGGCACGACGGGGAAGCCGAAGGGGACGGTGCACACGCACATCGGCTGCCTTGCGCAGATGGCGAAGGAGCTCGGGTATTACTTCGACGTGAAGAAGGACGACGTCTTCTTTTGGGTGACGGACATCGGCTGGATGATGGGTCCGTGGGAGATGATCGGGGTCACGTTCTTCGGCGCGCACTTCGTCATCTTCGAGGGGGCGCCGAACTGGCCGAACCCCGACCGGCTGTGGGAGATCGTCGAGAAGCACAAGGTCACGACGCTCGGGGTGTCGCCGACGGCGATCCGGATGTTGAAGACGTCGGGCGACGAGTGGGTGAAGAAGCACAATCTGTCGTCGCTGCGGACGCTGGGGTCGACGGGGGAGGCGTGGGATCCCGAGAGCTACATGTGGCTCTTTGATGTCGTCGGCGGGAAGCGCTGCCCGATTATCAATATTTCCGGCGGGACGGAGATCGTCGGGTGTCTGTTGTCGCCACTGCCGATCACGCCGTTGAAGGCGTGCACGTTGCGGGGGCCGGGGCTGGGGATGGACGTGGACGTCTTTGACGACGATGGCAAGCCGATCCGCGGCGGGATCGGGCACCTGGTGTGCAAGAAGCCGGCGCCGTCGATGACGAAAGGGTTTCTGAACGATTCGCAGCGCTATCTCGAGACGTATTTTTCAAAGTGGAAGGGTGTCTGGTATCACGGCGATTGGGCGAAGGTGGACGAGGACGGGTACTGGTTTCTCCATGGGCGGAGCGACGACACGATCAAGGTGGCGGGGAAGCGGACGGGTCCGGCGGAGATCGAGGGAGCGCTGATGGAGCACGCGGCTGTGCAGGAGGCGGCGGCGATCGGTGTGCCGCACGAGATCAAGGGAGAGGTCGTTGTCTGTTTCGTCGTGCTCAAGCCGGGCCAGGTCCCGAGCGAGCCACTACGGGAGGCGTTGAGGGAGCAGGTGGTGAAGCATCTCGGGAAGACGCTGCGGCCGGACGTGCTCAAGTTCGTGAAGATGCTGCCGAAGACGAGGAGCGCGAAGATCGTGCGGGGCGCGATCAAGAAGAAGTATCTCGGCGAGATGCCGGGGGACATCTCGACGATCGAAAATCCGGACGCGCTCGAGGAGATTACTCGGGCGACGTAGTCGCGGGAGGTGGCCATGCGTTTCGCCACTGCGGCTGTACGTGTCGATGCAGGTCGTGCGAAAGCTGCTTGAAGGCTCCCGATGAGGGGGACGGCGAGCCGAGTCCCCGTCGACACGCTGATTCCGTCGGCCGGGGAGGAGCCATGGACGCTCACTGAGTAGCTTTCTCTGTGGTCTCCCCGTCGTCCGGTGTTAGCCTTGCCCGGTCGCTGATGAACGCATTCCAGAAGCTCGTCGCCAGGGGTTGGTGGGCCATCGCGCTCCTCTTCCTCGCGGGGGCGGGCGTGGCCGCGTGGTTCCTGCCGGGATTCAGCGTCGAAGCCGGCACCGACGTGCTGCTGAACGAAGACGACCCGGACCTCGCCTACTACAACCAGACGCGCGCCGACTGGGTGTACGACGAGTACATCATCGTCTGCGCACACCGGAAGGACGGCTGGTTCAACAAAGAAGGGCTGCAGCAGCTCAACGGCCTGTCGAAAGACCTCAAGGCCGTCAAGCACGTCAAGGAGCAGACGTCGATCCTGACCGTCCCGCTCCTGGCCAACGTCAAGCAGGGCCTGACGATCGTCGACGCAAAAACGGATGAACTCGACGAGCGCATCGACTACGCCAAAGCGAAACAGGAGCTGCTCGGACACACGCACGCGGTCGGCAACCTGATCGCGCCCGGCGGGGAAGAAGCGTCGATCCTCGTCTATCTGAAGGTGCCCGAAGGGGTCAACGAGTTCGAGCCGCTGCGCATGAAGCTCATCATCGAGCGCAACAGCCTGAAAACCGACGCCGCGCGCCGGGCTGAACTCGAAAGGCAGATCCTCGACATCGATCCGAAGTACAACGCGGCGAAGAACGAGCTGGGCGCCCGTCGCATCGAGTTCGTCAACGGCGTCCGCGACGTCTCGAAGAAGTGGGGCGCGACGCTCGGCACGCCGCTGCGTCTCTCGGGGCTGTCGCACATCAACGTGAATTTGCTGGAGCAGATCCGCGCCGACCTGAAGGTCTTCGGCATCGCGTCGTTCGCGCTGTTCACCCTGATGTACTTCGCGGTCTATCGGAAGCTGCGCTGGACGCTGCTCCCCATCCTCGCATGCGTGCTGCCGGTGATCGTCATCCTCGGCTCGATGGTGGCCGCGGGCAAGAGCGTGACGGTCATCACGTCGAACCTCCCCGTGCTCCTCTTCGTCCTGATGCTGCCGTACTCCGTCTACTTCGTCGAACGCTACTGCGAGCGCCGGTCGCTCTTCCCGGACGAGGACCCCAAAGTCTCGACGACGATGTCGCCTCTCGAAATCTGGACGCCGTGCCTCTACAGCTGCACGACGACGATGGCGGGGACGGCGTCCTTGTTGACTAGCGGCATCAACCCCGTGCGCGTCTTCGGACTCATGATGACGATCGGCATGGGGCTCGGCCTTGCGACGATCATGCTCTTCCTGCCCGCGACGGTGATCCCGCTGCGCGGCCTCAAGTACTCGGGGCTCGGCGCCCAAAGCGAGCCGATCCGCGCCGTGCGCCCGCTGGTCGCGATGGTCTTGCGCGTGCCGCTGCTCGTCGTCCTCGTGAGCCTCGCGATCCTCGGCGTCTCGGTGTGGGGGGCGACGAAGATCACCGTCGAGAACAAGTTCATCGACTACTTCTGGCCGTCGAGCGAAATCTACCAGGGGCTCGACTTCATCGACAAGAAGATGGGCGGAACAACGCCGCTCGAGATCATCCTCGAGACGGACCAGAGGCGCCGGTTCGAGTGCCTGAAATGCGCCAAGCTTCTCACGGCCGACATGATGGACGCGGGGAAGTGCAGGACGTGCGGCGAGCGCGCCAAGAAGCACCCCGGGTTCTTCGAGACGCCGCAGGGTCTCGCGGCGCTCGAGTCCGTCGGGGCGTTCTTCGACGGCGTCCCCGAGACGGGCAACATGCGGTCGTTCAAGACGCTCGTCGATGAAGTGAAGAAATCGGTGAAGCTGCCGGAGGCGAGCGTGATCGGAGTCGTGTCGACCCTCGCGAAGGCCACCGTGCGCGACTTTTGCACGCCCGACTACGCGACGTCCCGCATCCAGGTCCGGATGAAGGAGACGGCGCCAACGCTCAACCGCAACCGCATCCTCGGAGCGCTTCGTGCGCATCTCAGGTCGCTCGAGTCGGGTCCGCTCAAGGGCGTCCGCGTGCGCGAGACGGGGATCTTCGTGCTGTACGCGAACATGCTCAACAGTTTGATCCAGAGCCAGAAGGACACGTTCGTGATGGTCGTGGCGGCGATCTGGGTGATGCTGGTCGTGCTGTTCGTGTACTTCCCCGAGATGTCGAAGAACGCGTCGACCGCGCTTGCGACGGGGCTGTTCGTGCTGGTCGCGATCGGGCTGGGCGCGTGGATGTGGCCGACGTTCGGCTGGAAGACGTTCGTCGTCATCACCGAGACGAAGTGGGTGCTGATCTGGCTTGGCCTTTCGCTTGTGGCGCTGATCGTTGCGGCGGCGGGGATCGCGTTCGCAAAGT
The DNA here is from genome assembly GCA_964468745.1 of uncultured Planctomycetales bacterium. GTDB lineage: Bacteria > Planctomycetota > MHYJ01 > MHYJ01 > JACPRB01 > JACPRB01. Next base: position 6,462 of record CAYXVY010000055.1, read on the forward strand.
CGATGACCCCAGCGCGCGCGCTCGGGCGGTGGCTGATCGAGACGCCGGCGCTCCCGACGATCATTCTCATTCCGCAAGTGCTGCCGGTCTTCGTCGTGCTCGGCGCGATGGGGTTCGCGGGGATCCCGCTCGACATGGTGACGGTGATGATTGCGTCGATGGCGATGGGGGTCGGGATCGACGCGGCGATCCAGTACACGGTGCGCTACAAGATCGAGCTCGCGATGACGGGAGGCGACGTGCGCGAGGCGGTGAAGCGGTCGCATTCGACGATCGGGCGGTCGATCATGATCGCGACGTCGATCGTGTTCGCCGGCTTCATCATCCTGGCGCTCTCGCAGTTCCGGCCGACGATGTACTTCGGGCTGTTCACCGGGCTGGCGATGCTGATGGGGCTGTTCGCGTCGCTGACGACGCTGCCGGCGATGTTCGTGTTGCTGAAGTACCCGCGGCGTTAGGCGGGGGCACTGGCAGATCCGGGGTCATCAGCCGTGACCGACCGATCAACGCCGAGATCGCGGAGGAAGGCACCGAGAGGTCGCGGGAGGAATTTGGGTGGGTGGCACGCCCTTCCGCGGCGTTGGCGGCGACCCCCCCCGCCAGGCGGTGGACTTGGGCGAGTTCCACCGTGGCGAATAGAAAAGGCGCGACTCATCATCCCGCCTTCGCCGACCCTCATCCCAAGCGAGTGTGCTCACGGGCTTCGGCGAGGCAGGCGCGCCTCTTCAACACGGATCCGCGTGGCGAAATCGTCTGCCTCGCACGCAATACCAGCTTGGCATGGGCATGGTGGCAAAAATGAAAAAGGCGCGATTCTTCACCGCGCCTTCATTCACGGCCTCGTAGCGAAACCGTGCCGATCTCACACATGCTCAGTCTAGTCCCTCTCTTCCGCGAAGGAAAGGGTGTCTCACGCATCGGTATGTGGGGTCGGCGGGACTCGAACCCGCAAGTTCCTCGCGGAACACCGATGTGTGAGATCAGCGCATTTACCAGTTTCGCCACGACCCCTTTGCCGACTGATGTCGTTTCGAATCGGCCGGAAACTGTAAACGCGACCCTTTCCATCGGTGTGATCAACGCAACCTGCGTGCCACGCGGGTTCTGAAGCGGAATCGACGAATCCCACCCACCGCGCCAGACAAGCGCGGGTAAGAGGGAAACGTCGTGTTTCCCCGGGAAACACTTCTTTCCATGTAACGTTGTTGACAGTATTACAGTATATGTGTATAGTACTGTCATGAACAACGCAGAGCTGACCCTGGACGAGCTGTCGAGCGCTGTGCAGACGGAACTCGCGCGGACGGGACTCCTGGAGTCCCAGGAGGACGGGCGGGTGTCGTCCGCCCCCGACGCGCGGACCATCCGTTACTACGCGACGCTCGGCTTGGTCGACCGTCCAAAGATCGAGGCCCGCGAGGCGCGCTATGGTCGCCGCCATGTGCTGCAGCTGGTGGCAATCAAGGCGCTCCAGACCGCGGGCCTGCCGCTCTCGGACGTCCAGTCGAAGCTCTACGGAAGAAGTAACCCCGAGCTCGAGGCTCTTCTCAACAGCGTGGCGGAGGCGCGGCGGCGGAAGCCGATGGCAGTACGCGCCCTCACGTGGCGGGAAGTGACCCTCGAGCCGGGAATCAAAGTCGTCGTCGAAGACGGCTGGGCCCCGAGGACGTCCCCCGCGGCCCTGGAGGATCGGTTCCGCGCGGCAGTGACCGCGCTGGCGCATGGAGGTGTGAGATGAGTCCTGGAGCCCTGAATTTGATGGAAGCCCTCGTCGAGGAACGCAGCACGCGCGACCTCGGCATCCTGAACGTCACCCGCGAAGGAAAGCAGGTTCAACTGCCCCTCGCTGGCGTGAAGATCTCGGCACGCGTCGCCGACCGCGTCGCGTCCGTCACACTCGAACAGACGTTCCAGAACCCCTTCACCGATCACCTGGAAGCGGTCTACATCTTTCCGATGGCGGGCGGCTCGGCCGTGTCGGCCTTCGAGATGAAGGTCGGCAAGCGCACGATCAAAGGCGTCGTGAAGGAACGCGGCCAGGCACGCGCCGAGTACCAGCAGGCGATCCAGGACGGCAAGCGCGCCGCCCTCCTCGAACAGGATCGCGACGACGTCTTCACCGTGCAGGTCGGAAACCTCCCGCCGGGCGAGGAAGTCAAAGTCCGCATCACGTACAGCGAACGCCTCGCGTTCTTCGAGGACGGCACGACGGAGCTCCGGCTCCCCCTCGTCGTCGCCCCGCGTTACATCCCCGGCCAGCAGGTCGATCGCAATCCCGTCGGACAGGGCACGGAGCTCGACACCGACCAGGTCCCGGACGCCTCGCGCATCACCCCGCCGCGCCTCGCCGACGGCTTCGACCCCAAGGTCGCCCTCTCGGTCGACGTCGACCTCGGCAGCGTCGACGATCTCGTCTGTTCGCAGCACGCGGTTCGGATGTCGAAGGGGACGATCGCGCTCGTCCGCCAGGACGAGCTGATGAACCGCGACTTCATCCTCCGCTGGCGCCTCGCGAAGGAGACCGTCAAGACGTCGCTCCTCGTTTACAAGGACGGCGACAAGCAGTACGGCATGCTCACGATCCTGCCGCCGAAGCGCGATGGGTTCCTCGGGCTGGCGCGCGACGTGATCTTCGTCCTCGACCGCTCCGGTTCCATGAGCGGCGTGAAGATGACATCCGCCTCCCGCGCGTGCTCGATCCTGCTCAACACGCTCGGGCCGCGTGACCGCTTCGCGGTGTGCGCGTTCGACGACACCACTGACTGGTTCCACAAGGAGTTCCGCCGCGCTGACGAGGCAGGGATCGAGGCCGGAGAGAAGTGGCTGCGCGGCATCGACGCCCGCGGCGGCACGGAACTCGACCCCGCGTTCAACGAGTCGTTCGACGCGATCGGCGCCCGGAAGGAAACGAAGGGGCGCGTGCCGGTCCTCGTCCTCATCACGGACGGGCAGGTCGGCAACGAATCGCAGATCCTGAAGCGCCTGCAGAAGGACATCGGCGACGCGCGCGTCTTCACCGTCGGCATCGACACGGCCGTCAACGAGGCGTTCCTCAAGCGTCTGGCGGCGTCGGGTGGCGGGACGTGCACGTGCTGCGTGCCGGGCGAAGCGCTCGAAGAGGCGCTCCTGGCGATCGGCCGTGAGATCGGCAATCCGCTCGTCGTCGGAGTGACCGTCGATGGCGTCGACAACCTCGCGCCCGCGCGCGTGCCGGACCTCTTCGCGGGTCGCGCGACGACGGCGTTCTTCACGGGCAAGATCGGAAAGGTCCGCGTCCACGGCAAGTTTGCCGACGGCAAGGCGTTCGACGAGACGGTCAAGCCCCACGAGATCGACCTGCCGGCGATCGCCCATCTCTGGGCGCGCACGCGCGTGACCGATCTCGAGGACAAGTTCCGCCTCGGCGAGAATGTGCGGCAGGAGATCATCGATCTCGCCGTCCGTCACACGCTCCTCACGCGGTTCACGGCGTTCGTCGTCGTGGACGAGAGCGAGATCGTGAACAAGAACGGCCAGGGCCGCACGGTCGTGCAGCCGGTACATGAGCCGGATCGCTGGGAGATGGAGAAGCGTCGGCAGATTGCGGCGCCGATGCAGTGCGCTGCGAAGTGCGACGATGCTGGCGACATGTTGATGGAGTCCGAGTCGTTGATGACGAACGGCTTCGCAAGCAGGGGTGCCGGTGCCGGAAGGGCGAGCAAGAAGAAGATGGCCCCGCCTCCTCCGCCCGCTCCCAAGCCGGCGATGTGCCGCAAGGCGCCGGAGCCCGAGGAAGACAAGCCGCAGATCGCCAAGGCTGATCGCGAAGCAGTCGCGAAGGCGATCAACGTCCTGGTGAAGGCCCTCGACGCCGCGAAGCAGGCAATCGACAGGAACGTCGTGCCCGTGCCGGAGCCGATCGAGAAGGCGCGCACGGCGCTGCTCAAGGTGCTTGCGTCGTCCGCGCTCGGGACCGAGCTGGGCGACCTCCAGAAGCTTCTGCGCAGCGGCCTCGTTGAGCTCGTCGCGGCGCTCTTGGAGAAGAGGGCGACGGTCGCGTCCGTCCGCCCGCTCCTCGAGCGTGCGATCAGCGACCTCGGTACGTCGAAGTCGCCGTCGAATGAACCGAAGTTCTGGGAAGCGAGTGTCTAAGTCCCTTCCTCCCCGCCGGGGGACGTTCGGTCGGTGGCGACCGGGCGTCCCCTGGCCTATTTCGCCTTGTCGATCAGCGGCTGCAGTTCGTCTTTCAACGACGGCTGCAGATCGACGGCACGCTGCCAGTCGCGCGTGGCGAGAACGGCGTCGCCGCGACGTGCGTAGAGATTCCCTCGATTGACGAGCGCGCGCACATGCTTCGGGTCGAGCTCGAGGCAGCGCGTGTAGTCGCGGAGGGCATCCGCGTCGCGACCCAGGGCGAAATGTGAAATGCCGCGCGTGAAGTGCGCCTCGACGTGCGACGGGTCGATCGCGATCGCCTTGGCGGTGTCCTCGAGGGCGCCCGCGAACTCGTGCTGGTGGAAGCAGGCGTCGGCGCGCAGCGCGTATCCGGTCGGGCGTGTCGGGGCGAGACGCGCCACGTCGTCCGCATCCGCGCGCGCCAGTTTCCATTCGCCCCGCGCGAGTCGCGCCTGGGCGCGCACTTCGTACGTTGGCACGTGCGACGGGTCCGTGCGCTGGGCGAGATCGGCCATCGAGATCGCGCCGAGCGGATCCCCCTTCTTCAGCTGTATGAGGCCGATCAGTGCGTATGCTTCCGCGGTCTCCTGCCCTCGCAGCAGCTCCTTTGCGCGGTCGAACTCGCCGTGTGCGATGAGTTCGTGAACGCCGGCTGTCGGCGGGGGCGTCGCGTGTGCAGGGCCGACCTCCGGCGTTCGCCGCGGCCACCACACGAGGATTGCGGCGAGAATGCCGCAGACGAAGGCCATCGCGACGGCGGCGCCCCTGTACATCCCGCGAATTCTAGCGACTTTGTCGGAACCTTACGCGAACTCCGTCGTGAGTGCTCCAACTCAGGAATCAATAGAGACCAGAGCCGAGTCCTCCATCATGACGCGGGCCGGGTGTCCCTTACCCGGCCCGCGTTCTTTTCGGGCGATGGGAACCCCCGCGGCCGCCGCGGCGTCCAACGTGCGATGCGTAAGGAGACACTCATGCGCGCACTGCCGCTCTTCCTGGTCCTGCTCATGCCGGTGTCGGCTCAGGACGCCGCACAGGCTCTCCCGTCCGGGAATATTCTGCGGGAGTGGCGCGGGGAGACGACCGGCATCCGGGGCGAGGCCTATCACGTGGTACGAGACGCGGATGCATGGAAGCAGCTGTGGAAGGACCACGCGGGAAGCGACGCGCCGAAGGTCGATTTTCGAAACGAGATGGTCGTGGCCGTCTTCGCGGCGGGGGCGTACGAGCTGAACTGGATGCGCATCACACAGCTCGGCAAGCCCGGCCTGTCGCGCTGCTGGATCGGATTGTGCCCGGTCGGGCGCAAGTCCGCGTATCACATCGCTGTCATGCCGCGCAGCAACCTTGCGATCGACTTCTGGCTGAAGGTCCCCGGGCTCGTCGCGGAAGCGGGCAAGGAGCTCGAGCGCGGCGGCAAGCCGATCGACGCACGGCTTGTGCAGGGAGGCGCGGCCGTGTGGTCGCGCGTGTTGCCCGCGCTGAGCGCGGAGGAGAAGAACGACGGCGCGGACTTCATCGCGCTCATGGAGTCCGGCGCGCTGGAGGATCGCGATCAGGGGTCGCGCGGCCTGCTGCGCCTGGGCGCGAAGTCGCGCTCGTTCCTGGAGCCGCTCGCTGCGTCGCAGGATCTCGAGGTCCGGACGCGGGCGGTCGCGCTGCTGGAGCAGATCCCGACCTTCGATGCGAAGGCCCTTCCCGTCACGCGCGAGCAGGCGCTCTTTGCGGTGCGCGAGCATCTCTCGCTCACGCTGCCGGACCAGTTCGCGAACGAGCCGGGGATGCGCTGGGAGGACGACACGGTGCGCTACAGCGCGGGGCCGCACTGGGAGGTGAAGTTGCGCTATCTCTGACTGCGCATGCAGGGCGGCGTTGCCGCCGAGGCCGCGCGCGAGGCCATCGTCCATCTCGATGGCGCGACGGGCAAGGTGCTCGGCCAGCCCGCGATTCGCGACCTGACCGCCACGCACAACCTGACGTGCAAGCCGTCGGCGCCGCCGCCGAGATAGAAAAAGCCGCCCCGCGGGTTCGATGCTCGGTATAGAATCCTATCGACTGGTCAGTCGACGCGTCGCGAGTGTCAGACGAACCCCCGTAGGGGTCTTGGGGAGAACCCAACATTGGGCACTTGCGACGCGTCTTCGTTTCTAGAGATGACGCCTCGAACGGCCGCGCTTCTCCTCCTGCTTGGGGCTTGCGCGGGAACGCCGCGCACGGATGTCGCGGCACTCGTCGCACGGCTCTGCAATCCTGCGGACGTCGACGTCGAACGACTGCTGGTGGACAGCGGCGAAGACGTGGAATCGCTCGCGCAGACCGCTCTGGGCATCCTGCCGCCCGACGCGACGCTGCGGCTGCGCGTCGTGCTGCGCGCGCGGGAGAATCGTCGGCTCGGGCCCGTGACGTTTCTCGCCGGCGGCACCGCATTCGAGTGCGATGCGGACGGGAACCATAGACGGACGGTCGCCACCTGCACGCGGCCCGACCAGACCCGCCACAGCGAGTGGCGCGTCGTGGCGGTCTGGATCGACGGGGACGAGGAACTCGTCGCCATGGCGGAAATGGGGCGCGGCGAAAGACGCCTCACCCACGAGAAGGGGCGCGATCGTGATCCCGCGTGGTCGCCCGACGGCGAGCGCATCGCCTTCGTCTCGGAGCGTGACGGCAACGCCGAGATCTACCTCGTGAACGTCAAGACGCTCTTCGTTCGACGGCTGACGTGGTCGCCGGGACCCGACTCATCGCCGCGTTGGTCGCTCGACGGATCGACCGTGTTCTTCGTGACAGAGCGCGACGGGCGTCCGCAGATCTACCGCGTGCGCAAGGACGGCGCGGAGCTGCGACGCGTCAGCGACGGGACGAGCGACGACCGCTTCAGCGATTAACGATCTTCGTGTAGAGCGTCACCTTGCCGCCGCTCGCACAGCGCATGCAATTCTCAGGACGCTTGACGGCCATGCGCTGAGATTCGTCCGCCTTTCCTTCGCACGCGGGACAGGGGAAGACCTTGACCATGCCCGCAAAGGCGGCGAGCAGCGCGAGCACAATCGCCAGGACGAACAGTTTCCTGCCGAATCCCGATTTCCGCTCTTCGCTCATGATGTGCTCCCTTTCTTCTTTCGCCGGGCCTCCAGGAACGACTCGAGTATGACGATCGCGGCGGCCGTGTCGACGCGCTTCGCGCGGTCCTTGCGGTTGAGCCCCGCCTGCCGCAGGCGCGCGTTCGCCTCGGCCGTCGTGAGCCGCTCGTCCCATAGTTCTACAGGAAGTCCGGACGCCCGCACTTCCTCGGCGAAGTCGCGCGACCGCTCCGCCGCGGGGCCGGATGTCCCGTCCATGTTGAGCGGCAGGCCGACGACCACGAGCTCCGCCTCCTGCTCGCGAGCGACGGCGGCCACATCCTCCCCGTCCGCATCCAGCAGCGTCGGGAGCGCCAGCGCCATGCGTTCGTCCCTGTCGCTGATGGCGAGCCCGGTGCGCTTCTCCCCGTAGTCGACGGCGAGGATCTTCACAGCAGGCGGTCGAGTCCCTTCGCGCGGATCGCGTCGATCAGCTTCTTCAGGTCCTCGCTCCTCTCCTTGGGGCACACGAGCGTCGCGTCCTTCGTGTGGACGACGACGTACCCGTCGAGGCCGACGACGCCGATGAGATGGCCGGTGTCGGATGACGCGATGTACGTGTCCTTCGTATCGACCGCCGCGGCAAGCGCCTCGAACGCATTCCCCTGTTCGTCCTTCGGCCGGTACTGCGAGACCGCTTTCCAGGAGCCCACGTCGTCCCATTCGAAAGCGGCGTCGATCATCAACGCGCGGTCCGTCTTTTCCATCACGCCGTAGTCGATCGAGACCTTCTTCATGCGGCCATACGCTTGCGCGAGAACCTCGGGAAGGCGCGACGTTCCGAGCGCGGCGCGGATCGTCGTGAGTTCGCGGTGGAGGTCGGGCAGGTGCCGCTCGATTTCCCGCAGGATCGAGTCCGCGCGCCAGACGAACATGCCGCTGTTCCAGGTGTGCCGGCCTCCTGCGACGAACTCCTTCGCGCGCGATTCGTCGGGCTTCTCGCAGAACCGCTTGACGCGCCATGCCTTGCCGATCGCATCGCCCCGCTCGAGATAGCCGTACCCCGTCGCGGGGAAGCGCGGCTTGATCGCGAACGTGACGAGCGAGCCGTCCTGCGCGGCGTCGAACGCCGCCTGGAGCGCCGCCTGGAATCGATCCACCGGCGCGATGTAGTGATCGGCGGCGAGCATCGCCCACGTGGAGCCGGGATCCTTCCACTCGAGATACGTCGCAGCGAGTCCGACGGCGGCCGCCGTGTCCCGCCCGACCGGCTCGTCGATGATGTTCGTCGGCGCGAGCATCTCGAGGTCCTTCTGGATGCGATCGAGGTACGCGCGTCCGCAGATGACGTGCACGTGTGCGGCGTCGAAGAGCGGGAAGAGGCGCGTGACGGTGCGGTGGATCATGGTCTCGCTGCCGAGCAGCGGCAGGAGCTGTTTCGGCAGGTGGGACCGGCTCATCGGCCAGAACCGCGTTCCGCTTCCGCCGGCCATCACGACCGCGTGATAGTTCGACACAGCGGGCGATTATAGCTTTGAAAGCTGTAACCCAGGGCAGGGCGTGACGTGTAAGCTCTGAGGACCGGAACTTTCCCCGTCATCCCGGTCTTAAGAGTGTGGAGGAATTTCCGCATGCTGCGTGCGCTATTCGCGGTCGGGTTGGTGGCGTTTCTCGCATTACCGCAGGACAAGCCGTCGCCGTGCGATGTCGGGCGGGTCGAGGACGGCCAGTACTGCGTGAAGTGTTCGAAGGTCGTGACGAAGACCGACAAGACGACGGATTTCGACAAGGACGGCAACTGCAAGAACTGCGGCCAGAAACCGGAAGCCGCGAAGGTCTGCGTCAAGGACTGGATCCCGCGATGCGGCATGCACGACATGCGGTCGCACGAGCGGGATTGCTGCAACAGCAAGTTCTGCTGCCGGCACGAACTCGTTTACTCGCTCATCGTCCAGCGCTGCAAGGGATGCGGCGGCGAGACGCGTGATGCGGCCAAGCCCGCCTGCAAGCCGGGATGCAAGGCGGCAGAGTATGAGCCTGTTTGCTCGAAGTCCGGTGTGGCGCCGCACGGCGCGGACTGCGATGTCAAGACGGTCGAAGCCGGACACTACTGCTTCGACAAGAACTGTCGCAAGCTCCTCGACAAGACCGAGATGGACAAGGACGGCAAGTGCATCTCGTGCAAGCGCAAGAGCGACATAGTCAAGGTGTGCGCGAAAACGGACGACGGGAAATCGTACCGCGCGCGGATCGCGATCGGCTGCCGCGTTTGCAAGTCAGAGGGGAAGGAAGGGGAGAATTGTCCGACCAAGACGTGCTCGCGTGTCGGAAAGGCGTTCGAGCTCGTCTGTACCGACAGCGGATGCTGGCCGCACGGCGGCGCGCCTCCGAAGAAGGAGAAATAGCGCGCATCGGCCTGAGACATTAGAATCTCGGCCTTGGACAATCCCTCGCTCGCGCTGGTCCCGGTTCTGACGCTGGCTCTACTTCACACATCGATCCCGAGCCACTGGCTTTGTTTCGTCGTCGTCGGAAAGGCGCAGGGCTGGACGCGGCGGCAGGTGATCGGCGTGGCGGCCTTCGCGGGGACGATCCATGTCCTCACGACGATCGCGCTCGGACTGCTGCTGCGGTTCCTGGGAGCGGCGTTGCTTCACGCCGACGAGCAGCGGCTGGGAAGGATCAGCGCGGGCCTGCTGATTGCGTTCGGCGTCGTGTACCTCGTCCTGCACTTCCTGCACGTCGGACACCATCACGAGGAGGACCGCAAGGTGCCGGACCGCTGGGCGATTGTCACGCTCGTGATGGCGGTTACCTTCTCCCCGTGCACGGCGGCGATCCCGCTGGTCGTGGCCGCGTCCGCGAAGGGCGTGGGGGGATTCCTCATCGTGTCCGCGGTGCTCTTCGTGGCGACCGTCGGGAACATGATGCTGTGGGTGGGTCTGGTGTCGCTGGGTATCGAGAAGCTGCAATTCCGGTGGTTCGACGACTACGAGAAGCTGATCCTCGGCATCGTTCTCATCGCGCTGGGGGTGCTGATGCTCGTCCTCGGGCACCATCCCGAGCATTGACGCCGTCTTACTCCTTTTCCAGCCCGCTCACGATTTCGCGCAGCTGGTCCGACTCCGGGTGCCCCAGTTCTATCGCCTTCTTGAGATCGGCGATCGCATCGGCGCGTCGACCGAGCTTCAAGCGCACGCTCGCGCGGTTGCGCCAGATCGTCGCCAGGGTGGGGAGGAGTTCGGCCGCGCGGGTGAGCAGGGCGTCCGCCTCTTCGAGCCGCTCTCCTCTTCCGAGCAGGCTCCCCTTGAGCTGCAGCGCCCAGGCGTGATCAGGGTTCACCTGGATCGCGTCGTCGAGTCCCTCGAGCGCCTTGTCCATCTGCCCGAGCTTCGCGTGGACGACGGCGCGATTGACGCGCGCGAAGTAGGAGTCAGGTTTCGCCGCCAGCGCATCGTCGAACGCACGCAGGGCCGCCTGCAGATCGCCGCGATCCGACAGGTAGGTCGCGTTCATGATGAGAGCGAGGAAGTTCGTGCGGTCGATGGTGAGCGCGGCGTCGAGGTCGGAGCGCTGGTCCTCCACCCGGCCGAGGAGGGTGCGGATGAAGCCGCGCATCGCCAGCGCCTCGGGGAAATTTGCGCGCTGCTCGATGGCGTGCGAATAGGCGCCGTGCGCATCCTGCAGGATGCGCTCACCTTCGGCGTTGATGCGCCGATAGGAATCGACGCCGGAGCCGAAGAAGAGCGAGTCGCCGCGGAGCTTGTGGACCTCCTCATCGGTGGAGCCGGCGGCGAGGAGGCGATTGCAGAACTCGATGGCGTCCATCCAGCGCTGCTCGGAGTAGGCGACAAGGGCCTCAAGGAAGTCGCGCTTATCTGGCGGCGTGACCGACGCCGCGGCGGCAAAGTCGGCGCGGGCGAGCCCGCGAGCGTCGTCGGCGCGCTTCAGGGCGGCGCCCCGCAGGTACCCCACGCTGCCGGCGTCGAGCGTCATGTCGATGAAGCGTCGCATGTGCAGCCGGCCGCGCAGGATGAGCGCGGGAGCGTAGTTGGGCGAGACGCCGATCGCCCGCGTGAAATCCGCCTCGGCGCCGTCGAACTCCAGCCGCAGAAGCCGCGCACGCCCGCGATGCAGGAGCGCCTCCGGGTGGTCCGGGCACAGCGCGAGCGCGCGGTCGAATGCCTCGATCGCTTCGCCGGCCTTCGCGCGGCTGGCCGGAAGATCGGCCCGTCGCCGGTAGAGGTCCCGTTCCGCCTGTTCGAGTTTCTCCTTGCCCTGCTCCAGGGGGCCGGCGGCGGCCGCGCGTTGCTTCTGCAACTCCTCCGTGCGCCGTACGCCCGCGGCGTCATCGGCGGCGCGCTTGCGGCAATCCTCAAGACGCCCGGCGATCCGTGTGTCCTTCGGATTGAGCGCCTGCGCCTGGTTGTAGAGAGCCAAGGCATCGTCCCAACGCGACGCCGCGTAGGCGGTGTCGGCGTCCTGCAGCGTACGTTCGATCCGGCCGCTCTGGCCCATGGACCAGATGAACCACGCAAGCAGCGCCGCGGCCAGCGTCACGCCGCCCGCCGCGCCTGCGAGGGACGAACGGTTGCGATGCAGGATCGCGCGCATGCGCGTGCTGATCGACGGGGCCTCCGCCAGGACCGGCTCGCCGCGGAGAAAGCGGTCGAGATCTTCCGCCATCGCCTGCGCCGTTTCGTAACGGTCGTTCGGCTGCCGGCTCATCGCCTTCATCATGACGAGCTCGAGCGCGCGCGGAATCGAGCGGTTGAGCTCGGAGGGCGCGGGCGGATCGGCGGAGACGATTTTCATGACGATGTCCATGGGCGTGGCGCCGTCGTACGGCGGTACCCCCGTCGTCATGTCGAAGAGCGTGGCGCCCAGCGAGTAAATGTCCGATTTCGACGTGATGAGCATGCCGCGCGCCTGCTCCGGAGACATGTAGCTCGGCGTGCCGAGCGCGATCCCCTCTTGAGTGATCGTCCCGCCGGCGCGCTGGATCGACTTCGCGATGCCGAAGTCCATCACGTAGAGGCGGTCGCCCTTGTCGAGCATCATGTTCCCCGGCTTCACGTCGCGGTGCACGATTTCCATGCCGTGCGCGGCGTGCAGCGCCATCGCCGCGGTGCGTACGTGCTCGGCGGCCTTTATCGGGCTGAATCGCGCCCCCTGCAGCGCGCGGCCGTCGATGAACTGCATCGCGATGAAGTGGCGGCCCTGGTGTTCGCCCACGTCGTATACGGCGGCAATGTTCGGATGCGACAGCGACGCAGCCAGCTGCGCCTCGCGGACGAAACGCGCGAGGTCGCTCGGGGTCGTGTCGGGTTTGAGGATCTTGAGAGCAACGATGCGATTGAGCGCCGTGTCCCACGCGCGATACACGGTGCCCATGCCTCCCTCGCCGATGACCTCCAGGAGCACGTATTTGTCGAGGTGCTTGCCCGGGTCCGCGGCCGCGCTTTGCAGTTCCGGCGGCGGCGCGTGGACGTGGACCGTGCGCGGCGTGTTGCGGGGATCGATGTTCGACATGCGGTCAGTCCTTCTTCAACATGTCGATCATCTTCTGGATCAGGGGACGCATGGGATGATCGGAGCTTGCGACGGCAAAGGCGCGCTCAAAATCGCTGATCGCCCCCTGCGTGTCCCCCTTCGACTGCCGCGCGAAGCCGCGATTGGACCATGCGTTCGGGTACGCGGGGTCGAGCTCGATGGCCTTTCCGTAGTCGGCGAGCGCGCCGTCGATATCGCCCGTATGCTGCCGCGCCATGCCGCGGCCGTCGTACGCCTTGACATGGCGCTCGTCGATGCGGAGGGCGCCGTCGTAGTCCGCGAGGGCGCCGGCATAGTCCTCCTTCTGGTACTTCGCCGTCGCGCGCGCGACGAAGAGGTCGATGCTCCCCAGCACGGCCGCGAGGCCTTCGGTGTAGACGACGATCGCGCGATCGTCGTCTTCGAGGAGCGTATGCGTCTGGCCTTGCATCAGATACCAGTGGGGATCCTTCGGATCACATCGGATCGCCGCTGCATAGTCGGCGAGGGCTGCAGCCATGTCGCCCCGGAACCAGTACGCCCCCGCGCGCAGCCCGTACGGATACGGGATCCGCGGATTCGCCTCGATGGCCCGCGTGTAGGCGACGATGGCCTCGTCCCACTCGCGCCGCTCCTGGTGGACCATGCCGCGCATGGCCAGGGGTTCGACGTACCGAGGTTCGATCGCGTGGGCGCGGTCGAAGTCGTCGATGGCCCCCTTGAGATCCCTGTTCAGAAGCCGCGCGTATCCGCGGATGCAGAATGCGTCCGCGGAATCCTCCCCGAGTTCGATGGCGCGCGTCGCGTCGGCGAGCGCCTCCGCGCGGTCCTCGCCCTTTTTCTCCTGCGCGCGGACGATGTGCGCGTGCGCGCGAACGAGGAATGCGTATGCGAACCCCCGGTGCTGCGCTACGGCTGCGTCCGCATGCCGCAGCGCTTCGTCCGTGTTCTTGCGGTCGAACGCGTACCGCGCGAGCGATACGTGCGCGCGGGTGTAGAACGAGTCCTGGCGGAGGACCTCCTCGAGCTCGGCGCGCGCGGCGTCGGAATCGTCGCGGATGCGGCGCAGCTCCGCACGGCCATAGAGGAGGTCGACGTCGCGGAAGTAGTAGCTCTTCTTTACGTCGACGGACAGGTCGGCGATGGCGGCTTCGCGAAGCGCCCGGAGCTCCGGGACGGCGGCGTCGAGCTGGTC
>CAYXVY010000056.1:0-33009 GCA_964468745.1 uncultured Planctomycetales bacterium
CATTCTCCGACACGAAATGCGTGATCGACCAGCGCGAGGCGGGCCAGGACACCGACAGCTTCCTCGTGGCGCTCAAGCATGCCGTCCGCCAGTCGCCCGACGTGATCTTCATCGGCGAAATGCGCGATCTCGAGACCATGGAGGCCGCGATCAACGCCGCCGAGACGGGCCACCTTGTCTTCTCGACGCTGCACTCGCTCAACGCGATGCAGACCGTCGACCGCATCATGAACATGTTCCCCGTGCACCAGCACGAGTTCCTGCGCCTGCAGCTCGCGCAGCTGCTCGAGGGCGTCGTGTCCCAGCGCCTCCTTCCGACAAAGGACGGAACCGCGCGGATGCCCTGCATCGAGATGATGTGCGCCACGCCGACCACCCGGGAATTGATTCTTCACGGCAAAACCCGGGAGCTGTACAAGGCGTTGAAGGAGGGTGGGTACTACGGGTGCATGACGTTCAACCAGTCGCTGAAGTCGCTTCTCGAGCGCGATCTCATCACGCTGGAGGACGCTCTGCACGCCGCGGACAACCCGGACGAGCTGAAGCTCGATCTGCGCGGTATCTCGAAGGACAACGCCAACCGGTGGGGCAACGAGGCGCGCAAGGCCGGCAGGTAGTCCACGGTCGCGCGCGGGGATCTGCATGAAGCACATCAAGCTGCTCAACGGAGCACTCTGGGTTGCGAACGCCCTCATTGGCGGCGCGATCGTCGTCTACGCGTGCCAGTATCTGCTCTTTCCGGAGCACGAGAACCTGCTGCGCAATGTCGTGGAAGACGGAGGCAAGACGCAGGGGGGACAGGCGCCACCGACAACCGACTTCGGGCCGCTCGCGAGGCTGTCGAATCCCGTGACGAGCGTGATCAAGGACTCCGGTACCCCACAGTCTGGCTTCAACGCCAAGCTCCTCGGCGGGTATAAGATCGCCAGCGATGACGCATCGGAAGTCGCGTTCCTCCTGACCTCCTCCAACAAGAACGTCAACGCGTATCGCGGCGAGGCCATCTTGCACGAAGGCGAGGTTGTGGCGGAGCTGCGCGGGTGGAAGCTCGTGCGCCTGACGAGCGACGGTGCGATCTTCACGGACGGGACGAAGGAGGTCCCGGTCCGGCGCGACGACGCGGGCGGACTGGCGACGGTCGGTCCCGGCTCGATCGGCAAGGCGTTCGACATGGCGCAGTCGAAGACGAAGAAGCTGCAGGGAACCGATTCGACGGAATCATGGAGCATCGATCGGGACGAGATCCAGTGGGCGATGCAGAACGTCGAGTCGCTCCTGACGGGCGTGCAGCTGTCGGCTTACCCGGGGGGCGGCGTCAAGATCGACGCAGCCGGGCCGGTGGCGTCGCAGCGCGGCTTCATGGACGGCGACGTCGTGCGTTCCGTGAACGGCCGAGGGATTCGCGACCGCTCGGACTTGATCAACATGGCGAGCGATCCCGCGATCAAGAACTCGATGGCGCTCACGATCATGGTCGAGCGCGCAGGCAGACCGTTCACTCTGGATTTCCGGCCTGGCGCCCGGTAGCCGCCTCGGCGAATCCCGATCCCAATCCCAATCCCGACCGCCTAACCACCAAGACACAAAGACACCAAGCGTCGCTCCGTTTCCGCAGTCCCTCTCCTGCCACCCAGTCTTCTTGGTGCCTTCGTGTCTTTGTGGTGAATGGAAGGGGGACGGATCCCGATCCCGATCCCAATCCCGATCGGAAACTGATAGTCTCTCCGCGTGCTCATCACAGCCGTGGATATCGGGAACACGCGGACGCATATTGCGACCTTCAGCGGGCGACGAGTCGTCTCGCGCGGGAAAGTCGATGGCGATGTAGTGGTCTACGCGTCGGTCAATCCGAAGGCCGAGAAAAAGTGGAAGAATGCGTTGAAGATGGGGCGCGATTTTCCGCCGGCGATCGCGAACCGGTACAAGCCGACGTCGGCCGCGGGAATGGATCGACTGGCCAATGCCGCGGCGGCGTGGGCGAGGACGAAGCGCGCGTGCGCCGTAATCGATCTCGGTACGGCGATCACCGTCGACGTCGTCAAGGCCGGCGCATTCATCGGGGGCTTGATCGCACCGGGGATCCGTCTCCAGGCGCGCGCGCTGCACGAGCACACCGCGCTCCTGCCGGACGTGACGCCGCGGCGTGTGCGTGCGATGGGGCGCGGGACGCGGGAGTCGATCGTCGCGGGGATCTCATTCGGCGTGCAGGGGCTGATCGAAGTGACGCGGCGCGCGCTGGGGCGCGTCGTTATCTTCGGAACGGGTGGCGATGCGTCGCTCTATCGCGATCTCGTGGACGAGGTCGTGCCGGACCTGACGCTCGAGGGGATTGCGATCTCGTATGCCGCGTCGCGATGAGACGGTCGCGGTCCGCGCGACGGCAGCCGGTACAGGGGGGATCGCGCTCGTCGAGGTGATCGGTCCGGCGGCGCACGCGGTCGTTGCGAAATTCGTGAAGCCCGGGGCGCTCGCGCACGGACAGATTGTCGACGAGGTGCTCGCGCATTTCGGGAGGCGGCTGGGCGAGCCGGTCGTCGAGATCGGATGCCACGGCGGTCCGGCGGCGGTGTGCGCCGTGATTGAGGCGCTCGGCGTGCGCGAGGTCGATCGCGCGTTCGTCCTTGATCGGGCGGTCGCGGCGCGACGGATCGATCGCACGCGCGCGGAGGCGCTGCTGCTGCTGCCGAAGGCGCTGACCCTGCGCGCGGCGCGGATGCTGCAGGATCAGGCGAACGGCGCGCTCGCGAAGGCGAAAAGCCTCAAGGCGCTTCGCGCGTCGGCGACGCTCGGTCTTGCCCTCGTGGAGCCGCGACGCGTCGTCATTGCCGGTCCGCAAAATGTCGGCAAGTCCACGCTCTTCAACGAGCTGGTCGAACGCGACCGCGCGCTCGTCTCGCCGATTGCGGGTTCCACGCGGGATCCGGTCGAAGAGACAATCGCAATCGACGGGATCCCGTTCATCCTTGTCGATACCGCGGGCCTCGGCACGCCCGGCTCGGATCTGGATGCCGTCGCGATGCAGCGTACGAACGACGAGATCAAGCGCGCGGCGCTGGTGATCGAAGTGCCGAAGTCTCCGCGTGACGTGCGGCGCGACATCCTCAAGAGGCTGGGGCTGACGGGAAAGTCGCGCCCGCGGGCGCCGGTTGTCTTCACGGAACGGCAGCGGGAGATCGTCGAAAGCGGGAAGGACTGGCGGCGCCGCCTCCTCGGACGATGAGCCGGGCCTGCTGACGCCTGAGCAGGGCGCATCGAGACCGTGAAGTTCCTGGAAGCCTCCAAGGAGCTCTGTTCACCGCGCCCCGGCGCGTGGCCATACTCCCCCCACTCTGATGCTCGCCGCGCTGCTCAAGAAGTGCCGGTGGAAGCAGCGACACCTATTGGGCATCAAAGATCTCTCCCGCGAGGAGATCCTGTGCATCTTGGAACTCGCGCGCGGGCTCAAGGACGAGAAGGATCTCGGAGCGCCGCTCAAGGGAAGGCGCCTCTTCAATTTCTTCGCCGAGTCGAGCGCGCGGACGAAGACGTCTTTCGGCATCGCCGCGCGGGCGCTCGACGCCGTTCGCAGGCGCGTCGAGAAATCGTTCGCGATCGATTTCGAAAATTGCAAATAACACGCTGCCTGCCACGTACGACTAGTACTTACTTTCTTTGTGCAGGAGGGGCTTGTGAAAATCGGGATTGCAGTCCTGTTCGCGGCGGCGCTTGTGAGCGGGGTTTCGGCGCGACAGCAGGCCGCCGACCGCTCGGTGCTGTTCGTGATGGAATTCGACGCGAAAGGCGTCCTCTACGCGGCGGACGCGCAGACGAAGCGCGTGGTCGCAATCGAGACGACGGACAAGGCCGGAAAGGCGCAGCCCGTCGCTATCGCCGACCTCGGCGCGCAGCTTGCGAAGGAACTGGGATGCGATGCATCGAAGGTGCACGTCTATGACGTGGCCGTCCATCCGCTCTCGTTCGCCGTCTACCTTTCGGCGGGTGAGGTGCGCGATGCGAACGCGCAGATCCCGTTCGGCAACACTTCGACGCTCTTCCGCTGGAGCGGCAAGAAGTTCGAGAAAATCGATGTCGCGGCGCTCAAGCCGAAGTCCGCGGCGCTGCCCGCCGAGATATTCCCGCTGGGACTCGTGGTCACTCCGAAGGGCGTGATCGTCAGTAGCATGCAGCAGGATAAGAATTTCCTCTCACGCCTGCACTTCGTCGCCACGCCGATGAAGGACGGCGCGGTCGCGACGAGCGAGACGGACGTCTATCACACCACGCACGGGGCGTGGGAGACGCAGTCGCCGCTGCTCGCCATGACGTCCCTCACCCTCGGCAAGGTGACGCATGTCTTCGGCTCGACGATGTGCACGCCTGTGGTGCGAATCGGCGTGGACGAGGTGATCGCGGCGAAAGAAAAGGTGAAGACGACGACCATCTGCGAGCTCGGCGGCGGGAATGCCCCGCTCAGCATGATGGCGTACGCGAAGGGGAACCAGGCCGCGCTCGTGATGGCCACCCGCGAGGACGGGACCTTCAAGATCGACGGCGGCATCCTGACAGAAGCCGCGAGCGTCAACGAGAAGGCGGCGCACCGGCAGGGCGCGAAGGGAATCGAGCAGCTCGGGGCGTGGGTTAACGTGAAGCGCCTCGCGCAGCTCGACGCCACACGCGCGATCGTGGTGAAGGCGGGCGAGTCCCTCGCACTGGAGACGGTCAACCTGCCGTGAAGTTCGTCGCGGGCGTCGTTGCGGGCATCGCTCTGGTCGTGCTGATGGTTCCATCGGCGCCGGCGGTGGTCGTCATTCACCCGGGCGCCGATCGATTGCCTGCGAACGCGCTGCGTTTTTACGTCGACTTCTCGGAGCCGATGGCGGGGGGCGACGCGTTCGCGCACGTGCGCCTGCTGGACGGGTCTGGAGTGCCGGTCCGCGAGGCGTTCCGGGAACTCGAGCTCTGGAGCCGCGACAACACGCGGCTGATGGTCTACGTTCACCCCGGCCGCATCAAGCGCGGACTGCTGTCCGCTGAAATTCTGGGTCCCGTGTTGCGCGAGGGAGAACGCTTCACGCTGGAAGTGTTGCCCGGCATGGCGAATCGCGGTGGGCGCGTCGTGAAGTCTCGGGCTGCGCACACGTTCGAGGTCGGTCCTGCCGATCACGCACAACCGGATGTCAACCGCTGGTCAATGGGTCGCGTCATCGAGGTCGATGAGTGGCTCGATGAGGCGGGGCTCGAGGACTACGTCACGGTCGACGGTCGCGTCGGCCGAGTCGAAGGGCGCCGGCTCAGCTTCGACGTGGGTCCCGGCGAGCATGAGCTGGTCGTCGATCCGCGGCTCGAGGATCTCGCGGGAAACAGCTTCGTGCGGCCCTTCGAGGCGTCGCCCGACGCGCCGCTCCGGAGCGGCCCCGTCGTTCGGCGATTTGTTGTTCGCTGACTGGGTGCTACACTAGCACCGTGCTCCTGATCGACGGGTACAACGTTCTTTTCGTGCACGGTGTGCCGTCGGACATTCCGCGGGCCCGCGAGGCGTTTCTGTGGCTCGTCGAGTCCTACTGTGCACGATCGGGGCAGCGGGCTCGCGTGTTCTTCGATCGACGTGGCGAGTCGATGTGCTCGCGGCTTCAGCACGTCGATGTGCGATTCACGGGCAACGGTCAGACGGCGGATGACGCCATCATGGGACTCGTGGATGCGACGAACGACCGCACGGGGTATCGGGTCGTGTCGAGCGATCGGCAGATTGCCGACGCGGCACGCAAACGCAAGATCGACGTCACAGCGTCGAAGGATTTCCTGAAAGAGATTGAACCGGCCGCCGTGAAGGATGCCGATCCGGCGGAGAAGCGCGACGGCATTTCGGCGGCGGAGGCAAAGGTCTGGATGCGCACGTTCGGTTTGGGGGAGGGCCATGAAGCTCGCTGACACCATCCGTCCGGATCTGGCTACGGAGATCGTTCTCGTCGACGGGACGCAGATCAACGTCAACATCCCCGGGACCATCTACGAGCTGGAATACCTGGATGACAGCACTCAGCAGCTGGCGTTCCAGACGCTGGTCACGGCGGGTCGCCGCAAGGGCTTCCGCGCGCGGATGATCGTGCCGTATACGGCGATCAAGAGCGTAACGGTGCAGGTTCCCGGCTAATCCGGCGCCTCGCCGGGGTGCGTTACCGGGCTTCGGCGACGAGCGCCCTGAAGAGCGCGAGCTGTTCCGCTTGCTCGACGATGCGCTCCGGATGCCACTGGACGTTGACAACCCATCGATGCTTGTCGCTTTCCGTCGCTTCGATCACGCCGTCGGGGGAAGTTGCCGTGACGCGCAGTCCCTTCGCGACAAGGTTCACCGCCTGGTGGTGGAACGAGTTCACCACGGGTCGCTTCGTGCGCAGAATATCGGAGAGCTTCGAGTCTGTGACCTCGACTTCGTGTCGTGACTTGCGATGGTCTTCGCCGATGTGTTGATTCAGCTTGCCGCCCATCGCGACGTTGACGAGCTGGCTCCCGAGGCAGATCCCGAAGACGGGCAGGTCGCGTTTCAGCGCCTCGCGCGCATACAGAAAGTCGGAGTCTTCCTTCTCGGGCTCCAAGAGCGTCGCCTTCGGGTGCTTTGTCTCGCCCCAGCGCGCGGGATTGATGTCCGGCCCGCCTGTGAAGACGACGCCATCGACGCGATCGAGCCACGCCGCCGCTTCGGCCTTCGTCGTCACGAAGGGAAGGATGAGCACGTCGCCTCCGGCCTTCTGTACCGCGTCGGGGTAGTGGCGGTCGAGCTTCCAGTACGCATCGCCCTTTTCGGGCGTCAGCTTGCAATTGAGACCGATCAGCGGCCGTTTCACACTTTGACCGTGCGCACCACGTCCTCTACTTCTTTATCGGTCAGGATGTGGTCCGACTGCTTGGCGCGCTCGAAGATCGCGTTGACGAGATCGTCGCCCGCCTTGTGGCCGCGCTTCTCGAGCCAGAACACGATGTTCGATTTTCCGCTCATCGGACCGATCGTGATCACCTGCTCGCGGCCGAAGTCGCCGGCCGGCACGCCCGAGTAGACCCGGTCGGCCAGCCACTTGTCGCCCTTCTTGATCGCCTTGATGACCGCCGCCGCGTGGACCCCCGTCGCCGTCTCGAACGCGTCCTTGCCGACGACGGGATACCCGTGCGGGATCGGCACGCGCGTGTACTCGCTCGCCTTGCGGCAGTACTCGTAGAGCTTCGTGAGGTCGTTATCGATCCACCCCAGGAGCCTGAGGTTGACGAGGATCTGGTCCATGGGCGCGTTGCCGACGCGCTCGCCGATGCCCAGTGCGGTGCCGTGCACCCGGTTCGCGCCCGCCATCGCCGCCGCGACGGCATTCCAGACGCCGAGTCCGCGGTCCATGTGGCCGTGGAAGTCGATCTTCACGTCCTTGATGCCGCGATCGGCGAGGAGCTTGCGCATCCAGCTGACAAGAGCGAAGACGCCATTGGGCGTCGCGTGTCCGCACGTGTCGCACAGGCACACGCGCTTCGCGCCGCACTCGATCGCCGTCATGTTCAGGCGCTCGATCGTGTCCGGGTGTGCGCGCGTCGTGTCCTCGGTGACGAACATCACCGGAACCTGGTTCTGCGTGGCGAAGCTCACGCTCTTGCGCGTGTGCTCGACCATCTGGTCGACGGTCCAGTCTTCGGCGTACTGCCTGATCGGGCTTGATCCGATGAACAGGCACGCCTCGATCGGCCGTCCCGTCTTCTGCATGATTTCCAGGATCGGGCGCACGTCCGCCTCGAGCGTCCGTGCCGCGCAGTTCGGCGCGATCTTGAGCTTGTCCTTCACGATCGCCTGCGCGAGGGCCAGCGTGTCCTCTTTCACGACGCCGCCCGCGCCCGGCAGCCCGATGTCCGCCGTGTCGAGCCCCATCTGGTCCATGAGATGCAGGATTTCGATCTTCTGCGGGACCGTCGGCGTGTGCACGGACGGCGACTGCAGTCCGTCGCGCAGCGTCTCGTCGTCGAATTCGATCTTGTGGGGCGGCTTCGTGAATCCGAAGTCGCTGCGGCCGTTCCAGTCGTAGATCAGGCCTTCGCGATCAGGCATGGAAGTCAATGTAGCTATAATCTCCGGGCCATGCCAGAAGGGTCGGGTGGAGCGAAGGGCGCCGAGGTGGAGGAGAAATTCCGCCTGGCGCGCGAGGTGATCGGTGCGCTTGATCGCGCGCTGCGCACGCGGCGGTTGTACCAGCCCGACCACCCGATCTACGTCGAGAACACGCAGGAGATCCTCCTGCGGATGATCGAATTCTTCGAGCGTCACGCGTACCTGCGGCTCGATATCACGCCGACGGAACTCGCCATCGAAGGGCGCATGGTCATCAACGCCGCCGCGCGGCCCACGGAGCTTCCGTTCCGGCTCTACAAGGACGGCATCCGCGAGATCCGGTTTCAGCGCGGACTCACCCGCGAGGAGCTGCTCGACTTCATCGGCATCATGGAGCTCACGGTCGAGGAGCTGAGCGATCTGGCCGAAGACTACGTGTCGCTGCTCTGGAGCAAGGACTTCAAATCGATCGACTATCTCGCGGTCGATGAGTTTGAGCTGGCCGAGGGCGAGTCTCCCGTCGGTCTTGAGCCCGAGACCGCGAAGATCGCGCAGGAGGTCGTGCGACGCGTCAACGAGGGCGTGCGTCGCTTGACCGCCCGCGAGTTCGACACGGGTGCCGGCGAGCGCAAGGAGGCGTACCGGCTCGGGATCGACGAGGCCATGCTCGCGTTTCCCGTGACCACGATCGGCGACGCCGAGGAGGACGTGGGCGTGCTCGGTTCGATCGAGCCGATCCGCCGCGACCCCGGCCCCGCCCCTGAGCCAGCCGAGGGGCCGCCGTTGCCGGAAGTCGTGGTGGATTCGATCTTCATGACGCCGGGAGACGAAGCACAGGCGGCCATGCGCTCGGAAGTCGAGCACGAGACGATCGGCGGCGCGCTGCGACGCTCCGTGGACATCCTGATGCGCCTTCAGGGAACGGACGGCAAGACGCTGCACAACGAACTCGGGCCGCTTCTGCGCGGTGTCGTTGATTTCTACGTCGCAAAGGGGGACTTCGGGAGCATCGGCTATCTGCTCTCGCACCTGCAGGAGACGAAACTGCTCGAGGCGCGGCCCGAGGATCGGGCGCTCTGGGACGCGCTCGTTGAATCAGTTCGACGGCCCGAGTTGCGCAAGACGTTCGTCGGCTATCTCAACCGCACCGAGGTTGCCGACACGGGCCTCGCGCGCTACTTCAAAGTGGTGGGGCCGGCGATGTTGCGGACGTCCTGCCAGGTCTATGCGATGGTGCAGAACCCGCCGGGCCGGGCGGCGCTGCGAAACTACCTGCTGGAATTCGGCATGGGGGACCCGCCCGCGTTCCGCGATCTCATGGCGATGGCCGGGGACAAGTACCTCGTCGAAGTGTTCGACATCGTGCGCGAGGTCCGGCCGCCGGGGGTCGCAATCGACCTGGAGACTCTACTGCGACATGAGGCGCCGCAGATCCGTCGGCAGGCCATCACTCTCGCGGGGCGCGGCGAAGGGCCTCTGCGCACGAAGCACCTGTTGGCGGCGCTCGGCGACGCGGATTCCGGCGTGCGCATTCACGCCCTGCGCGTCATCGGCGAGACGAAGGAGGCCGCGTTGCGCACGCCGCTGCAGGACTGGATCGAGCGCGGCGAATTTGTGAATCGTGACTGGGGCGAAAAGGACGCGGCCATGCAGGCCCTGGGCCAGGTGGGCGGGCCGGCCGCATACGCGTTTCTCCGCGCCATCGCGCAGAAAGCGCCCGGCGTCTTCCAGAGGGCCAAGGCGATCGAGACGAGGCGCGCGGCCGTTCTGGGGATCCGCGAGATCGGTACGACCGAGGCAAACGACTACCTCTCGGCGGCGGCGAAATCCGGGGACGAGCAATTGCGCACCTTCGCGCAAGAGACTCTGGCGGAGAAGACCAAAGATCAAAGATGAAAGATCAAAGATGGGAACGGACGAGAGAACGAAGACGAACATGTCGAGCCGGAGTGGCGCTGTGACTCCAAACTCTGATCTTTCGTTTTCGATCTGTGCTCTTTCCGTTCGGGGGGCGCAGTCGTGAGCAATCCCACGGGCGCCATCGGGCCCACCCCGGGGGAGCGCGAGCTCCATCAATCGTGGAACGACTTTCTCACGAGCCTCGCACAGGTGATCAATCTCGGCCAGCTCCTCGAGCCGTTCCACAAGAACATGCTCAGTCCGATGGACCGCGCCTTCAACCAGCTCAACGCGATCCTCTCGAAGAGCAAGTCCTTCTCGTTCCGGCAGCACGAGCAGAACATCTTCGTCAACAACGAACGCCTGCGGTGCGACGGATCGACGTTTTTGCGACACCAGCAGTTTCTTGCGATTCTCAGCGCGCGAAAGATCGGCGGCGTGCTCTTCCGCCAGTCGCTCTCCCAGGCGCAATGGCAGGAGTTCGTGCTCGCGGTCGCGCGCTACAACCGCGAATCGACGACGCCGTACCAGGACTGCGCGAAGCAGATCGAGCAGCGCGGGCTGGCGACGGTCGTCGATCTGATCCCGGCGGAGGGGGCGTCGGGATTCACGAAGGCGGCCAAGGCGGTCCGCCTCGATCGCCGCGCGTTTGCCGTGCGCACCTATGCGAAGGCGATGGCGCTCCTGCGCGAGTACATCCGGCACCTCGACGACGCGAAGCATCGCGGCTACTACCATCTCAAGCTCGGGCGCGTGGTACAGGACCTCGTGACGGTGTGCCTGGATGACAGTTGGAAATTCATCGGGGTGACGAACAACAAGCACTACGACGACTACCTGCACAATCATTCGGCCAACGTGGCGATTCTGTCGCTCATCCTGGGCGTGAAGATGGGACTGCGGCGAGCCCACCTGCAGGAGCTCGGGATGGCGGCGCTGCTGCACGATCTCGGGAAAGCGTTCCTGCCGCCGGAACTGCTGAGGAAGGCGACGGAGTTCACGGAGCTTGAGCGAACGCAACTGCTGCGGCATCCGGTGCTCGGGGTGCAGGCGCTGCTTCGCGTGCGACAGTACAACGAGTCGCTGCTGAAGCGGATCATGGCGATCTGCGAGCACCACGAGGCGGTGAAGGGGGCGTCGCTGCACGTCTACAGCCGCGTCATCGCCGTCGCGGAGACGTTCGACGCGTTGACGAGCGACCGGCCGCATCGCAAGGCGTTCTTGCCGGACGCCGCCGTGAGGATGATGGTGGACATGGCGGGCAGGCGCCTCGACCGCGACCTCGTCTGGCTCTTCGTTCGGACGTTGGGGCTGCTTCCGTGCGGGACCTGCGTCGAGCTGTCGACGGGAGAGCTCGCCGTCGTAGCGCATCGCGCCGCCGATCCGAAGTTCTGGATGCTGCCGGTCGTCCGCATCGTGCGCGACGCGCAGGGGCGAACGTATCGGAAGCCGCACGTGCGGGACCTGTCGGAGCTGCCGAAGGGGGCAACCGAGCACACCGTCCACGTTGTGAAGGCGGTCGACCCCGCGCCGCTGGGGATCAACGTAGCCGGGTACCTCTATTCCGACACGTCGAGTTAGCGCATTTTGATCGGGATCGGGATTCGGTTTCCAGTAACACGCTGGGGGGTGCGCCGTCTAACGGGCGCAATGTAACGCATTCATCGAACCGCGAGGGCGTTCTTGACCCGCCCTCGCAGGAACCCTACAGTCTGGTGGAATTTCACTGGGGGAGTGTGCTGCATGGATCTCGTTGAAATCGTATATCTGGTGAGTTTCTTCCTGGGGTTGGGATTCGCGATCATCTCCGGCCTGCTGTCGGGCGTGTTCTCCGGGCACGCGGAGATCGCGGGCAACGTGGATGTCTCGGGCGGACACATTGACGCCGGAGGTCACACCGTTCCGCAGGGCGAGGCGGTCCATCTTTCCCCCGTCAGCCCGGTGACGATCGCGATGTTCATCGCGACTTTCGGTGGCACCGGCATCATTCTCAAGAAGTACTTGCTGTGGCCGGTCTATGCGCACATTCCGGTCGCGGCCGTGTCCGGCATCATCGTCGCCGGCGCCGTCTTCTATCTCTTCTATAAGGTGATGCGCATGACGGTCGCTTCGAGCGCGCCCCGAGCGGACGAGGCCGTCGGCATGGAGGCTGAAATCATCACGCCCATCCCCGCGGAGGGCGTCGGCGAGATCGCGTACAACATGCGCGGCAGTCGTTACACGAATCCCGCGCGCACGGCCGATGGCAAGGAGCTGCCGGCGCGTGCGGTCGTCAAGATCGTCAAGATCGTCGGCGGGACGTACTACGTCGAACGATCCAAGTAACGGAGGAAAAGGATGCACGCACTGCTCGGACTTGTGGCCCAGGACGGTGGCTTCAGCGGCCTCATCATCGCCGCGATCGTCCTCGGCCTGCTCCTCATGGTGTTCATATTCATCGCGGTCTACATCTCGCGATACGTAAAGGTCGGACCCAACGAGGCGCTCGTCATCTCCGGTCGCAAGCGATACGTCGCGGATTCTCGCGGCGCGCAGAAGGAAGTCGGCTTCCGCGTCGTGAAGGGTGGCGCCACGTTCGTGTGGCCCGTCTTCGAAAAGGCGGAGACGCTGTCGCTCGAATTGATGACGATCGACGTCAAGACGCCCGAGGTCTACACGTCGCACGGCGTGCCGGTCCTCGTCGAAGGCGTGGCGCAGGTCAAGGTGCGCGGCGACGAGCTGGCGATCGGCGTCGCGGCGGAACGCTTCCTGTCGAAGACCCCCACGGAGGTCATGGGAATCGCGCTTCACACGCTGGAAGGCCACCTGCGCGCGATCATCGGCAAGCTGTCGGTCGAGGAGCTGTACCGCGACCGCGACGCGTTCGCACAGAAGGTCGCAGAAGTGTCCAGCGGCGACTTCGCGAACATGGGGCTGGCGATCGACTCGTTCGTCATCAAGGAGATCCGCGACAGCCAGGGATACCTCGAGGCCCTCGGCAAGCCGCGCACGGCGCAGGTCAAGCGTGACGCGCAGATCGGACAGGCGGAGGCGGATCGCGACGCGACCATCAAGAGCTCGGAAGCGTACCAGCTCGGACAGAAGGCGAAGTACATCGCCGAGACGCAGGTCGCCCAGTCGCAGCGCGACTTCGAGATCGCGCGTTCGCAGTACGTCGCGTCGATGAACGACGCGAAGGCGAAGTCGGACCAGGCCTATCCGCTGCAGGAGTCCATCGCGAAGCAGGACGTCAAAAAGGCCGAGATGCAGGTCCTCGAGATCGAAAAAGAGCGGATGATCCACATCAGGCAGAAGGAACTGGACGCGTCCGTGACGAAGCCCGCCGAGGCGGAGCGCTCAAAGGTCCAGGCGCTGGCCGACGCCGAGAAGTACAGGGTCATTCAGGAGGCCGATGCGCGCGCGCTGGCCGCGCAGAATATCGGTCGAGGCGAGGCCGAGGCGATCAAGGCGAAGGGCTTGGCGGAGGCCGAGGTCATCATGGCCAAGGGCGCGGCCGAGGCCGAGGCGATGAGGAAGAAGGCCGAGGCGTGGCGCCAGTACAACGAGGCCGCCATCGCGCAGATGTTCATCGAGAAGCTGCCGGAGCTGGCGAGAGCCATCGCCGAGCCGCTGGGCCGCGTCGACAAGATCACGATCGTGTCGAACGGAAGTGAAGCCGCCGGGTCGTCAAAAATCACGAAAGACATCATCGATGTCATCGCGCAGCTGCCGCCCATCCTCGAGGGCGTGAGCGGAATCAACCTGAAGGATCTGCTGCAGCGCCTGCCGGGTTTGGCCGGCAAGGGTGGGAGTGGCGACGCGGGGAAGAAGTCGTAAGCGAACGATGCAAGGATCAGGCGGCGATGAGCCGCCGGATCTTCATTCATGATCGAACAGCCGAAGAAATCGAGCACCCTCAAGTGGGTTCTCATCGGCTGCGCGGCCGTGGTCGCCTTGGGCGTGCTCTGCACCGGAAGCTGCTTCGGCGGCTGCTATTGGCTGCTGAAGTCGCTTGTGGAGGAAGCCGCGCCCGCCGGCGTCGCCCATCTCAAAGCGCAGACGCGCGTCACGGATGAGCTGGGCGAGCTGACGAAAGTCGAAGCGCGGCTCCTGGGATCGAACGTGCAGAAGATCAACAGCGGCGGGAGCGCCGAGATCGCGTACGACATCGTGGGAACGAAGGGGACGGCGACGGCGCTCGTCTGGATGACGAGAGTGGCTGGCTACTGGACTGTTGCGGGGTACGAAGTGACGACGTCGTCGGGCAAAGTGATCCGCGACGGCCATCGGGTGGAGATCAAGAGCGGCAGCTCCGGCTGGGACGATTAGTCCGGGTCATGCAACGAGCGCTCGTACGACCGCCCGGTGCCGCTTACGCTCGCTGCATTCGTGCAGACCGCTCGCGCGCGATCGATGTCGATCGGGCGCGTGCGCAGCACGAAGCCTACTGCGACGCGCTGCGTTTGTGCGGGCTCGAAGTGAGCGCACTCCCGCCGGAGCCCGACATGCCGGACGCCTGCTTCGTCGAGGACTCGGCCGTCGTGGCAGGTGGGATCGCGGCGATCACGAGGTCGGGCGCGGAGGCGCGACGCGCCGAAACGCCCTCGGTTGCGCACGCGCTCGCACGATTCTGCCGATGCGTTCCGATGACGGAAGGCTTGCTCGACGGCGGCGATGTGCTCATCGCGGACGGGATGGCGCTCGTCGGATTATCGGCACGCACGAACGAGGCCGGCGCGCGCGAACTCGGGGCGATCCTCGGTCTGCGGGTCCGGCAGATTCCTGTCTGCAAGCTGCTGCATCTGAAAACGGGTGTAACGCGCATTGGCGCGCGTCGCCTGATGGCGCTGGCCCGCGCGTTTGAACGCGAGCAGTTTGACGGATTCGACGTGGTCGAGACGGATGAGACAGCCGGCGCGACCGTGCTCGAGGTCGAGGGTCACGCGATCGTCAGCGCCGCGGCGCCGAAGACGGCGGAGCGTCTGCGATCACTCGGGCTTCGCGTACACGCTGTCGATATCGGCGAGTTTCATGCCGGCGACGCCGGCGTGACGTGCCTCAGCGTTATTTTTTCTCCTTGATCAGGTCGCGCGATTCGTCGGCAAGGACCGAGTTCGTGATGTGGACGTTCTTGCGCTCCTCCTCGAACCACTTGAGCGCGTCCGCGTCGCCGATCAGCGCGAGCGCGATCATGATGCGCTCGTTGATGATCTTCGCGCGGATGCCCGCGGGGTCGTTGTTCGCCTCGAGCCCCTGCGTGCCCCCCTGCGAGTGCGGATTCTTGATCCCGACAATCGCGCGCTGCAGGTTGCGCAGCAGTGACGTGAGTTTCTTCTTCATCTCCGCGTCGGCGCCGCGTCCGATCTGCCCGAGCGCGGGAGCGGCGGAAAGAAGGAACTCGCCGTCTTCGTCGAGTGTCTTTGCGGCCGCCATCACCTTTTCAGCGGTGTCGGCGTCGACGGGTGTGACCAGCGCGATGCGTCCGATCGCCCAGACGGCGAGCGATTTGAAGCTGTCGGCGCCCTTGAGTTTCGTGGCGGCCCACTTGAGCGCGCCGGCGTGGCCCCAGCGCATGAGCGCGATGAGTGCGCGCGTCCGGATCACGGCGTCCTTCGTCGTCGAGAGCTGCTTGTAGAGCGGATCGACGACCTCCAGGTTGTTGAAGCACCGCAGGACGAAGACGGCGTTCCGCAGGACGAACGGATGCTTTTCGTTCTCGAGGATATGCAACAGCACGGGGAGCGTGTCGCCCGTCGGCTGTGACAGGATGAATTTCGCGAAGTCCGGTTCGTACGGGTACTTCGCCATGAGATCCATGTAGATCTTCTGGCGCAACTCGCCTTCCGGTTTTGCGGGGGGCGTCTTCACCATCGGCCCGATCGCCTGCAGGATCTGCTCCGCCATCGGCTTGAGCGCGCCGTCGCCCTTCACAGCGGTGGCGGCGTAGTAGGCCGGATAGTCCATGTCGATCATGAACTGCGTGAGTTCGTCCACGCTGACCTGGGGACGGTGCAGGAGCACCTGCAGGAAGTGCGTCGCGCCGTACATGTAGAGATCGTTGGGGACGTGCGGCGGATACCCTTGGACGTTCCACGGGTCGGCGCCCTTGGGTTCGGGTTTCGGTTGCGGCGCCGGCCCGGTTGGAGTCGGCGCACCCCCGCCCGTGGGATTCGGGTTGGGATCCTTCCAGTCGACGATGTCGTCCTTCGGCTTCCAGTTGACGTGCTGCGCCCAGTCGGCGGTCGAGGGCACCGTAACGCCAGGCAGGTTCGACGGCGGCGCCGGAGGAGGCTGTTTCTTCTTTTCCTTTTCGTTCGCGTCGGTGACGGTTTCGCCCGGCTTGTTTCCCGGGGCCGGCTTCGAGGAACCGCCGGTGGTGCCGACCTCCGGACGGCCGCCTCCACCCGTCGGAGAATCGTTCGGCGTCTTGATGAAGTCGAACGGGCGACCGCGGTCGAGTCCGACGTCAAGATCGCGCGGCGTCGCAGCGAGGCACAATCCGGCCAAAACGATGGCGGCGAGTCTCATATGCTCTACCCCCCGATTCTCAGCCCCCGCGTATTAGTTACCGCAGGAGCCCGAAACCGTGCGTGAATCGGTTAGTAGTCGCCGGCGGCGGGCTCCGGGGCGGGGGACTCGGCGATGGCGCGTGCGGCGGCATCGACGAGACGCGCGTACTCGTCGCGTCGATCCTGCGCCGGGACCGAACGCGCCAGCAACGGAGGTCCGGCAAGTGCGCGAACGGGGTAGGAGCACGGCACGTACGTATTTCTCGGCAGCGCGCGATGCGTGCCGTCGATCCGCATAGGGATGATGGCCGCTCCCGTCTTGTACGCGATCGCCGCAAATCCGGGCGTGAATCCCAGGAACTGCCCGTCGGGCGAACGCCGCCCTTCCGGAAAGATGACAACGTGTCGTCCCGCGCGCAGGTGGTCGGCGCATGCGTCGAGACTGTTCGTCGACCGCCCCTGCCGTTCAAACGGAAATGTGTTGAAGAGGAACTCGACGATCGCGAGCAGTGGCCCGGGCAGCCCGTAGATATGATCGCGCGCCGCTGCGACGCGCACATTCGGGATTTCGCTCACGGGGAGCGCCGCGAAGATCGCCGCAATGTCGAGGTGGCTGGCGTGGTTGGCGACGATCAGGGTGGGTCCAGACAGCTTCACGCGCGGCGCACGGAGGTTATGGAACGCCGTGAGCCAGAGCCGGAGGACGACGTGGGCAAGCTTCTGGGCGCTCCGACGGATCACGCCTTCGATATCGCAAACCGCATGCCCGCGATGGGCCCGTGGAATCGCGCTCCGATGTGCAGCCGCCTTCCCATTTCGGTACACTGGTGGCCCGATGATTCTGCTCTTCTGTGCGTCTCTCGTCGCGCAAACCATCGATGGCTGGACGACCGAACGTGGCTCGCTTGCCACGATAGACGGTGTGCTCCAATGGGAGGCGCAGAAGGATGCGTCCATCGCGACGGCAGCCGTACCCGCCGATTGGAGCTCGCTCGGCCGCCTGTTGTTTCGCGTGAAGCTCGACGGGGATCGCGAGCGGACGATCGTCGTGCGTGTGGCGAATTCTCAGCCGCACCGTTCCTACTGGCGACGAGTGGCCATCCAGCCCGGCGCTTGGCAGACGATCGAACTCAAGTTCCACCAGTTTCGTACGGAGGGGGTGCCGGACTGGCGCAGCATCGCGCGGCTGTCGATCGAGCTTCGCGGCGAGGCGGGGAAGCTCGCCTTGTCGCCGGTCGAAGTACGAAATCACACAGGCATCCTGCCGCCGTTTCTCGAGCCTGACGAGGCGATTGTCGCGCGCTTGTCGGGCGACGGGCGGTCGGTCGACGTGCGGCACGTCGCGAACTTCCGCATCATCTCGAATGCGCCACTCGATCTAGACAGACTGGGCGCGCATCTCGGCGAATTCCTGTCGCTCTTCCGGAAGACGCTTGGACTGAAGGAGGAGCCGCTTCGGCAGGCGGCGACGCTTGTCATCACGCCGACGCGCGACGAATACGTACGGTTTGTGGTCCGGACCGCGCGCGACGTGTATGGAGCGGACGCCGACGAGGACAGCATCAAGGCCGACGGATACACGTTTGAGCAGTACTCCGTGACGTCGTTTCGCGAGAAGCTTGGCGAGAAGCGCCCCGTATTCTTCCACGAAGTCTGCCATCAGCTCGTCACGCGCGAACTTGGGCTGCGAGGAGAGCAGGGGGCGACGTGGGTGGAGGAGGGGCTCTGCTACTTCTTCCAATATGAGCACCAGCCGTCAGCGGAGTCCGATGCGAGCGTCCGTTCGGTGCTCGAGAAACGACGCGCGCCGCTCAGCACCTTCGCCCATGGATACAAGCCGTCCGGCGCCGCCAACAGCCAGTCGCTGGCCCTGATGGCCTATTTCGTGAAGGGCCCGGCGCGTGACCGATGGCAGAACATCGTGGCAGCGCTTCGCGAGCGCTCGGATCTGAAACACGTTGTAGAAACGGTGCTGAAGACGTCGCTTGAGGAGTTTGAGGCGGATTGGCTGAGGTGGTGTCGCGAGAGGTACGCGCCGTGAATCCAGTCGTGAAATATCGGCTCCAGCTGGCCGCCTTTCTGGCGGGTGCCATCATGGTTGGCTTGGGCGGCATCTCCACGGTGATCATCCTTATGATCGGAGACCCGGCACCGCTATTCCTCGGCAATCACAGGGTGAATCTGCTGCAGGCGTGTCACGGCGCAGGCGACAACTACAAGATGGCGATCGTCGGCGGCTCGCGGCGCGGACCGACGGGATTGCAGGCCATGGTGCGGCGGCTCGAGTCGGAGCGGGTCGCCTTTGCCGTCCACACGGGGAACCTGGTCGACACCAATAACTTGGGTCACTATCGGTGGGCGCGATGGATGGCGCTCACGGCCGGACCGTACTTCCCTCTGATCGTGGTGCCGGGAGACAGCGACATCCGCGGCAACACGCACCCGTTCGTGAAGCTGATCGGTCCGCTGGAGGTCGCATTTCGTCGCGGTGAGTTCTGGTTCGTCACTGTGCACAAGATAGACGGGCTGGAACAGCGACTGAAGGCGATACCCGATGGCAAGGTCGTGCTCGTCATGCACCGGCCTGTGTGGGATGTGAAGGCAGCAAGTTTCAACCCGATTGGGATCGGGAGCGAAGTTGTCGATCTCGCGCGCAAGCACCGCGTCCGATACGTCGTGTCGGGCGGGTCGCCTGTGTACAAGCGCGTGCAGGAGGGCGAAACCGTCTACATCGCGCAAGCAGACGATGTCCCGTCGGCGACGGTGTTCGAAGTCACCGGAGGGGCCATCGCGGACCGCTCCATCGAGGAACCGACGGGTTCGTCGCTTTGGCACTGGATGCAGCATGTCGCGCTTGGGCACGTGGCTGAGACGTATCGTCGCCAGCCGGTCTGGACGTGGGGCGGGACGGTCATCGGGCTGGCACTCTGGGGCTGGGTTTCGGTCCTGGTGTGGCGCCGGAAATGAGGCCGATCTTCGAGCGCTTTCCCGAATTGCACAAGCGGGTTGCGCCGATCGAACTGGCCACGCTCCCGACCCCTGTTCTCCGCCTGCCCGCCGCGCTTGCGCAGGATGCGTGGATGAAGTGCGACGGCTTGTCGCACCCGCAGCATGGGGGGAGCAAGATCCGTGCGCTTGAGTTCTTCCTCGGGGAGGCCCGGGCGTGGGGGCGTCCCATCCTTGCGTACGGGCCGGAAGGGTCGGGCTGGCTCCTGGGACTGGCGCGATTCGGCGGGTTGGCCGGCCTGCGCGTCCAGTACATCACGTTTCCGCAGTATCCGACGGCGCTGACGGTGCGCAAGCGCCGGTTGCTTGCGACGTTTGCGGGTCGTCGATTGGACCGCGCAAGCGGCTATGCCGAGTTCGGGCTGCGACTGCTTGCGCAGTTGCCTCGCCTCGTTGGGGGAACGTGGGAGGCGGCCCCCGCAGGGGGCTCCGACGCCGTGACGACACTGGGCTACGTCAATGCGGCGTTCGAGCTGGCCGCGCAAGTGGAGCGCGGGGAACTGCCACGGCCGGACGCCGTCTTTCTGCCCGTCGGTTCGGGGGGTACGGCGGCAGGCTTGACGCTCGGCTTTGGAATCCTGGGCTGGGAGACGCAAGTCGTGGGAATTGCCATCGCCCCGCGGGTAGTCGCCAACATGACCACGATCCTGCGCCTGGCGGTTGCGGCTGGGTGGCTGCTCAACCTGAAGGATCTCGTGCTTGCGCAAGCGCGCGTGATCCATCGGTTTGCCGGCAGATATGCGGTCCCAAGTCACGCGGGAGAGGCCGCTGGGAAGCGATTCAAAGCAGCGGGGATTCAGCTTGATCCTGTATACACGGAGAAGTGCGGGGCGGCGTTTTTGTCTTGTGCAAGCGACTACAAGCGGCCGCTATTCTGGAATACATTCGCAACACCTTGCTAGCAAGTTGGTTGCGCGTTTCTAATCTTCGAACTTTTCACAGCCGACGCTGTTAAAGCCTTCTGACAGGGGAAGCGCTTGATGGATTGCCGTACCGTGAAGTCTGAGTCTGTCGCCTATCAGAGTGGTAATCTGACGGGTGGTGCCGCGGAGGACATCGGCAAGCACTTGGCCGATTGCGCCGACTGCGCGACAGATGCCCGCAACGCCGCCTCGACCCTTTCCCTCCTGAAGACCCTGGATGACATTACCCCGAACGCGAACGTCTGGCTGAACGTCCAGCGCGAGGTCGGTCGAACGGCCCCTGTCCTATCGCGCCGGTCAGGCCTGATTCACGGGCTCCTGAGATTTGCCGCCGCGGCCAGTGTTCTGGTCGCGGCGATTTCGTTTATCTTCGTTGCGAGCGTCACGAGGCCGAGTCATGCCGCGACCGTTTCCGTAGTTGCGCCCGACGGGACGGATCTGCTGCCAGGCAGGCGAATCATGACCGGCGAGACCTTTCACGCCTCCACCTACGTCGTCTTGGCCATCCCCGACATTGGCCTTCTGAAGCTTAATCGCGATACGGATGTGTGCTTCGAGTCCCCCACGCGCGTGCGGCTCACGCGAGGCGAGCTGTTCGCAGAGGTAACGCGAGGTTTCGTGGTTGAGTCGGCTGACGCGGTCGTCACGGTCAACGGGACGCGATTCGGCGTACGCGCGGGCGATGCGGCTTCCACTGTCTATGTCGTCGAGGGGAAAGTCGAAATTGCCTCGCGCGCGGGGCGCACGCAGATCGAATCGGGGCGCATGACGACGGTGGGTGGTTCTGTGGGCGACCTGAGCGACGATCGCCTGGAGTGGATGGCGCCTCACGAGCGCATCATGCTCAATCTGGTGCCGGGGCAGGGCGCCACGCTTCGGCAAGGAGACAGCCCCACGTGGCGCTTCTCGCTGCGCACGAATTCTGCCGCCCCGCTCACCTTCGAACCCGCCGCCGAACTCCCCAGCCATTTCTACCTGAGAGTCATCAACCCCGACGGCAAGGAGTACACACCGCGGCTCGGCGCCACCGTAACACCGGTAAGCGTGAAAACGACTTCGAACGGCGCCGTCCGACTGGATGTCATGACGCCGGTCGTGTTGTCGTACCGCGTGGACCCTGCACTCTTCCCGAGCGCGGGGCGTTACACGGTCACGCTCGCCTATCAGGGCCGGCAGGGTGCCCTGCAATCCGACCCCCTCACCGTCGAGGTCCGCTAATGGCACCGCAGACCGCAAGCCTGCAGTCGATTGAATCCCGCCTAGACACCATCCGCGTCGCCATCAAACGCCTCTTCCTGCTCGACGGTGTGGCGCGGCTGTTCGTGGCCGTCGCCGTATTCGTGGTGGCGACGTTCGTGCTCGACTACACGTTCATCCTGCCCCGCGGGGTCCGCCTTGTGTTCCTCTTCGCGGGGCTTGCGAGCTTCGCGTGGCTCGCCGCGCGGCGGATCGCGTACCCGATGGCCGTTCGCATTTCGGACGACGACCTCGCGCTGTTCGTCGAGCGCCACTACCCCGATCTGAATGACCGGCTCATCTCAGCATTGCAGCTCGCGCGCTCGCCGCAGGCTGCGGACACGACTGAGCGCATCGCCGGATTCAATTCCCCGGAGCTCGTCGAGGCGCTCATCAACGACGCGTCGGCGGCCGCCTCGGCGCTCGACTTCAACGGCGTCATCGTGCGCCAGCATGTGATGAAGATCGCGATGTGGGCGGGCGTGCTCGCGCTCGCTCTCGGCGTAGCCGGCTCCGCGACCGCGACGACGCGCAATCTCGCGCGCATCTACGGGCAGCGCGCGCTCGGCCTGAACGTGAAGTGGCCGCAGCGCACGAACCTCGAGGTGAAGGACATCGATCCGAACACGCGCGAGAAGACGATCGCGCGCGGCGACGATTTCGTTCTTACCGTCGGCTTCCAGGGCCGCGATCCCGGGCGCGTGCGCCTGCACTACACGTTCGCCACCGGCGAGCAGTCCCGCGAGACGATGACCGCGACGGCGGGCGAGCTGTACACGTACACATTCACGCACGTCGCCGGCCCATTCACGTTCCGCGTGTCCGGCGGCGACGACGAGACGGAAGACTACCAGATCCACACGAAGAACCCGCCGGGGGTGGAAGAGCTCCGCCTCTTCATGCAATTCCCCGAGTACCTTCGCATGGCGAACACGCCGGAGGATCAACCGATCCTTGGCGGCAACATCCAGGCGCCGCAGTACACGTCTGTGCGCTTCGTCGCCGTGTGCAACGAGGATCTCGCCGAGGCGTCGCTCAAGCTCGGTGTGAAGGGGAAGGAATCGCAAGCGCCGCTCACCATCGGAAAGGACTCGAAGGGCCAGAATGCGCTCGTGACGGGGACGATCGACGTCTCGGAGGCCTACTCGGAGTACCAGCTCGATCTCGTCGCGAAGAACGGCCTGCCGAATCGCGATCCCATCCGGTACACGATCAAGGGGCTTATCGACGCGCGCCCGACCAGCAGCGTCTTCGATCCGCTCGGCGAGGAGAACGTCACGGAGATCTGCCAGCGCCCCATCAGCGCCGAGATCAAGGACGACAACGGCATCGCGGAGATCTTCTTCGAGTACCGCAAGGACGGGAAGGTATCGACAGACTGGACGCCGGTGAAGATGACGGCCGAGCACATGAAACCGGCGGAGTGCGGCGCCGGCGTCAGGACGATCAAGATCGACTACACGCTCGATTTCGCGCCGATCCAGGCGATCCCGGGCGAGTACGTGCGGTTCCGGTTCCGCGCGGCCGACTACAAGGACGTGAAGGGGGACCGCAACGTCCACATCGGCAAGGAATACCGATTCGCGGTCGTGCCGTTCACCGTGCTCGAGAAGGAGCTGCAAGACCAGCTTGAGAAGGTGAAGCAGAACCTCGAGGCGCTGAGGAAGCGTCAGCAGGGGCTGTACGACAACACCGCGCGGCTCGACACGAAGTTCGCGAAATTCGAGCAGCTCAACCCCGAGCAGGCCGGCGAGGTGCGCTACGCCGGCAACGAGCAGAGCGGCGTCACCGACAAGCTTGCGATCGCGCGCGCGGACATCGACAAGGTGAAGCGCCGCGGCGTCTACAACAAGATCTTCGACGAGCGCGCCGCCGCGAAGCTCGTAGAGGCGATCGACGCGCTCGACGGCGCCATCGCGCCGCGCGGGCCCTCTCCGATGGCCACGACGATCTTTCGCGACGCGTCGAAGGAGCGCTCGGACACGCGCTCGAAGCTTCTCAACACGGCGCGCGCGTTCCAGAGCCAGGTGCTCTCGGCCATTGACGCCGCGCTGCGGGCGCTCGACA
Organism: uncultured Planctomycetales bacterium; assembly: GCA_964468745.1. GTDB lineage: Bacteria > Planctomycetota > MHYJ01 > MHYJ01 > JACPRB01 > JACPRB01. Next base: position 23,679 of record CAYXVY010000056.1, read on the forward strand.
AGTGGTCGAGCTACCAGGAGATCGTGCGCCTCGTGCGCGTGGCCCTGGAGGAACAGCAGAAGGTCATCCGGGCAATCAACGAACGTCTCATGAAGAAAGACGAGAAAAAGTAAGGGCGTAGGAGGACGACGAAGATGAGGATTCTCACCGCAACCATGCTCGCGCTGGCTCTTTTCGGCCGCGCGTCTGCGCAGGACCAGGATCCGAAAGAGGCGCAGCGCGAAGTCGAGAAGATGATCCGGCAGATCGACGAGAAGATGGAGCAGGTCGCCAAGCAGCTCGACGAGAAGTCGCCGGAATCGGCGCGCAAGCTGCGCGCGGCGCGCGACCGCGTCAAACAGGACCTCCACGGCGAGACGATCAAGAAGATTTACGACGAGCTGCAGAACGACAAGCTCGGCAAGGCGCTGGAAACCGGCGAGGGAATCGCCGCCGCGCTGAAGTCGATCCTCGACCTGCTCGAAGACCGCACCGACCCGAACGAGACCAAGAAGCAGAAGGAACAGCTCGAGGCGGCGCTCAAGAAGCTCGAGGACATCAAGAACGAGCAGCAGAAGCTCAAGGACGACACCCAGAAGCTCAACGAGCAGATGTCCAAGGAATGGGACGAGATCAAGAAGGCCGCCGACGAGATCGCCAAGAAGCAGAACGAACTGACGGACAAGACCGACAAGGGCGTGCCGCGCGAGCTCGTCGACCAGCTCAACAAGGCGATCAAGGAAATCGACGAACTCAAGAAGCAGCAGGACGAGGCCTTCAAGCAGGCGGAGGCCGTGAAGAGCAAGGAGCTGCGCGAGGTCGGAGAGATGGCGCGCAAGCTGAACGAGCTCATCGACCGCCAGGAGAAGGCGAAGAAGGGTCTCGAGGACCACGAGAAGAAGCACGGCGGCCTCGAGAAGGCGGTCCAGCAGCTCGACAAGCTGATTGAAGACCAGAAGAAGGCGATGAAGGCGACGGACGAGGCGGCGAAGGATCCCGCGAAGGCCAACATGGCCGCCCTCCAGAAGCAGCAGGAGGACGTCGGCGAGCGGACGTGGCAGCTGGGCCACGACCTCTACGACATGAAGGACCTGCCGAAGGATCAGAAGGACAAGCTGCTCGGGAAGCTGACGGACGCGACGAACGCGCAGGACGCGGCGAAGGACGGCCTCAAGGACGGCCAGCCCGACCTCGCGAAGGGCGACCAGGAACGCGCCGTCAAGGACATGGAGAAGGCGCGCGACATCCTGAAGCAGATGGCGGACGCCGCCGCGAAGTCGAAGGCCTCCGAATCGCAGAAGCTCAGCGATGCCCAGAAGGGGGTCGAGAAAGAGACGAAAGACCTCGCCGGCCAGATGAAGGACGCGGCGAAGGGCCAGGACGGCGACCCCGCCGCGAAGAAGGCGCTCGAGAACGCAGGGCAGAAGACGGGCCAGGCGGGCGACAAGCAGCAGGACGCCGGCCAGCAGATGCAGAAGAGCCAGAACGGCGAGGCCGGCCAGTCGCAGGAGCAGGCGCTCAAGAACATGCGCGACGCACAGCAGGAAATGGAGCGCCTCCAGAACGCGATGGCGCAGAAGGACGCCGGCAAGTTCGGCGACGTTGCAAAGAAGCAGGACGAGCTCGGCAAGAAGGCGGGCGATCTGGCCAAGAAGATCGGCGACATGGCCAAGTCCGAGCAGGCGAAGAAGCAGTCGGAAGGCGCGCAGGGCGCCATGCAGAGCGCCGCGGGCTCGATGGAGAACGCCGAACAGAAGATGGGACAGGCCGGCCAGCAGATGGGCCAGGGCAAGTCGGGTCAGGGGCAGCAGTCGCAGCAGCAGGCCCAGCAAAACCTCGACGAGGCGAAGAAGGAGCTCGAGAAGGCGCGCGACGAACTGGCCAAGAAAGAGGACCCCGACTTCAAGAAGCTCGCCGATGAACAGAAGAAGCTGGAAGAGCAGCTGAAGGAGAAGGTCACGAAGTGGCTCGAGCAGAAAAAGAAGGAGCTCGAGAAGAAGGGCGACGAGGCCTCGAAGCAGCAGGCCCAGAAAGCCGGCGAGGCGCAGCAGTCGGCCGAGAAGGCGGGCGAGAGCATGCAGCAGGCCCAGAAGCAGCTCGACCAGCAGCCGCCGCAGCAGCCCGGCCAGCAGCAGCAGCAGGCCCAGAAGAACCTCGAGGACTTGAAAAAGAAGCTCGACGAGCTCGCCAAGAGGCCGCTCAACGAGGACGAGAAGAAGAAGTCCGAGGAGATGGCGCAGCGCCAGAAGAAGCTGAAGGAACTCACCGCGGAGCTCCAGAAGCAGGTCGAGCAGATGCAGAAGGAAGACGCCGCGCGGTCGCTCCAGCGCGCCGGCGACAACATGCAGCAGTCGCAGGAACAGCTCCAGAAGCAGCAGCCTCAGGGCGCGCAGGGTGAGGAAGAGCAGGCCCTCGAGGATCTGAAGCAGGCGCAGAAGGAGCTGGAGGACGCGCTCGAGGAGCTCAAGCGTCAGGCCGAGGAAGAGCTGATGATGCAGCTCGAGACCGAGGTCAAGAAGGTGCTCGAGGTGCAGGAAACCATCCTTCGCGAGACGCGGTCGCTCGAGGCGGCGCGAAAGAGCCGCGGTTCACTCAACCGCGTGGAACAGCAGAAGCTGATGGGCGAGCTCGCCCCGGCGCAGGAGAGCGCCCACAAGCAGCTTGAGACGGTGAAGGAAAAGCTCACCGAGGAAAACGTCGAAGTCTTCCGCTTCGTCGTGCAGTCGGCGATGGAGGACATGGAGGAGAGCCGCGGCAACCTCGCGAAGGCGGAGCCCGGAGAGCGGACGCAGGAAGTTCAGGAGGACGTGATCCGCAAGCTGAAGGAGCTGCTCGAGGCCTTCAACATCAAGAAGAAGAAGGGCAGCGGCGGCGGTGGCAAGGGCGGCGGCGGGAAGCCCCCGCTCGTTCCGGACCTCGTCCAGCTCAACCTGATGAAGAAGATCCAGGAAGCGATCCTGCGCAAGACCGAGAGCTTCGACAAGAAGTTCAAGGGCGGCGACAAGGACATCTCCCCGCAGGAAAAGGCGATCCTGAAGCGTCTGTCCGACGAGCAGGACGAGCTGAAGGGGATCATGAGGAAGTTCATCGACAAGTTCGAAGAGCAGAAGAAGGGCCGGGAGGAATAGCAATGGCAAAGCCTTGGTTGCTGTCGGCGGCCTTCGTCCTGGCGCTCGGCGCCCCCGCGTTCGCGCAAGACGAGACGCCCCCTGGCGAAGATGAAGATCAGCTGACGCCCGAGCAGGCCATGGAGATGCTCAACGATATCCATGGACTGATGGAGAAGTCGGCGGAACTGCTGAACGACTCGAGCCGCGGAAAGGCGCTCGAGACGGAGAAGGAAATCCTCGAACGCCTCGAGAAGGAGTTCAAGGACGACCCCGCGGCGCTTCAGAAGCAGATCACCGAGAAGGTGAAGAAGCTGATGCAGCGTTCGGAGAAGAAGCAGAAGGACGCGATCGAGAAGCTCAACGAGATCATCAAGAAGGCGAAGACGTCTGATTCGCAGAGCCAGCAGAAGCAGCAGAAGCAACAGCAGCAGCAGTCCCAGTCGCAGAAGCAGTCTGGCGGTCCCGCGCAGGCGCCCTACGATCCGCAGCGCAACGATCCCGCTTCCAAGTTCCGTTCGAAGGCGGACCGCACGGGACAGTGGGGCGATCTGCCCCCCAAGCTGCGCGAGGCGATGATGACGGGCAAGCGGGACATCGATGAGTACCCCGAGGAGTTCCAGCAGATCCTCCGCGAGTACATGAAAAAGCTGGCGGATAGCAAAGATTAGGGGTTTTCAGCCGTATAATAATCAGGGAATTACGGAGGCGGCATGCGGAAACTAGCGGTTCTGTCGATCGCGTTCCTGTTCGCGTTCAGCGTTGTCGCGCTGGCGCAGGACGGTGATCCCAAGGAAGAGCAGCCGGGCGAAGACGAAGATCAGCTGACGCCCGAACAGGCCATGGAGATGCTCAACGACATCCATGGGCTGATGGAGAAGTCGGCGGAACTCCTCAACGACTCGAGCCGCGGAAAGGCACTCGAGACGGAGAAGGAAATCCTCGAACGCCTCGAGAAGGAGTTCAAGGACGACCCCGCGGCGCTTCAGAAGCAGATCACCGAGAAGGTGAAGAAGCTGATGCAGCGTTCGGAGAAGAAGCAGAAGGACGCCATCGAGAAGCTAAACGAGATCATCAAGAAGGCGAAGACCTGAGGCGGGAGCAGCTGCAAGAGCTGTCAGAAGCAGCAGCAACAGCCTGGTCAGGCTAACAAACCCCAGAACCCCGGAAGCCCCGCGCAGTCGCCGTACGACCCGGGCCGCAACGATCCGCCGTCGAAGTTCCGCTCGAAGGCCGACCGCACCGGACAGTGGGGCGACCTGCCCCCGAAAGTCCGCGACGCGATGATGACCGGCAAGCGCGACATCGACGAATATCCCGAGGAGTTCCAGCAGATCCTCCGCGAGTACATGAAGAAGCTGGCGGACGAGAAAGACTAACCCTCAAGCAATCGCGAAGAGGCGTCGCCGAAAGGCGGCGCCTCTTTTTTTTCGCCCCGTTCTTAGTGCTGAACCTTTCCCCACACTCGCTGTTGAAGTTGAGCGGTGGTGACAGGAGAAACGGCATGATGCACGTCGCGTTTATCGCATCGCTGTTCATGCAGGACGCCCCCGCGCCGGACGCAGCGCAACGCTCCGTCGCGGAACTCGTGGCCCGCATCGACCGCAAGATGGGCGAAATGGCCGCACGACTACGCGAGAGCGAACCGGAGCAGGCCGCACGGCTCGAATGCGCGCGTGCGCTCCTGAAGGACCCTGCGACCTTTCTGCCGGGCAAGCTCGAGAAGGTGCTCGAGGAGCTTGGGCGCAGCAACTTCGGAAACGCGGCGTCGGCCGGCGAGGACGTGGCGGTGGTTCTCAAGGCGATCCTCGACGTGCTCGAAGGCCGCGTCGAGCCACGCGACCGCGCGAAAGAAATCGACGGCTACCGCGCGCTCCTTGAGAAAATCAAGGCACGCCGCACGGCCGAAGAGTCCGTCCTTCGCGACACGCGCGACCGCAAGGATGCGGACGCGACTGCGCGCCGGCAGCGCGAAATCAGGGAATTGACGGAGGAGATCCGCCCGGCCGACGACGACGTCGCGGAGCCCCTCAAGCGCGCGTCGGAGGCGATGGAGGACGCTGAACGCGATCTCAAGGCTGGCCGGCGCGGCGATGCGCAGAAGGCCGAGGAGGACGCGATCGAGCAGTTCAAGCGCGCCGAGGAGGCGGTCGAGAAGAGGATTTCCGACCTCAAGCGCGGAGCGGCCGAAGAGGCCATGCTCGACGTGCGGGAGGCCGTGCGCCGCGCCCTGGAGATCCAGCGGTCGATCAATGCCGGCACGCGCAGCGTCGACGCCGTGCGGCGCGAACGCGGGTCGCTGACACGCGCCGAGCAGCAGCGCCTGCGCGGGGAACTCGCGCCGGCGCAGGAAAACGCCGCGACGGATCTTGGAGCGACGGTCGCGCTGCTCGCCGCGGAAGACGTGGAGGTCTTCCGTCAGGCCGTGTCCTCTGCCGTGAACGAGATGCAGGAAAGCGCAGCCGCGCTTGCGCAGGCGGATTCCGGCGCGCGTACGCAGTCGATCCAGGGATCGATAATCAAGACGCTCGAGACGCTGCTGGAGGCGTTCGACGTCCGAGGCCGGCCTTCGGCCTACGCACCGTCGGACGGCGCGCCGGGCAAGCCTCCGCTCGTTCCCGATCTCGCGCAGCTCAATCTCATGCGCACGCTTCAGCAACAGCTTCTGCGCCGGACGGAAGCCGCGGCCAGCGCGTTCGCATCGACGCCCGTCGACCGCGCACGCCTCAAGCGGCTGACGGATGAGCAGGACGAGCTCTCGCGCATCATGGGGCGGTTCATCCGCAGGTTCGAGAATCGGAGGTAGTCCATGGTCACCCTCGCTCTCATCGCGGTGCTTTCGATGCAGGACGACGACGCACTCACGCCGTCAGGCCTGGTCGGGCGGCTCAACGAGATCCGCGCCCTGATGGAAAAGTCGGCCGAGGATTTGAACGCGCTGATGCCGAGCAATTCGCGGGAGAAGCAGGTCGCCACGATCCGCGCGATCGAGGAGCTGTTGCGCAAAGGGCGCGACGAGGCGGGACGCGCCGCGCGCGGCGGGACGCGCACGGAATCGAGGCGCGTCGGGCTGCCTCGCGTAGGCTGCGGCGGTACGGACAAGACCGAGCGCCGCGCGGAACCCGGGGAGATCTTCCGCGGCGTCAGCGGCCACCGTGGGTGGTCGACAGCGCTTCCCGCTACGATGCGCGAGGCGCTGCTCCACGGGCTCGAGCACATCGACGAGTACCCTGAGGAGGTCCGTGCGACCCTGCGCACCTGGTCGAAGAAACTCGCGAGCGGCGGGCAGGAGTAGTCGAGGGGGGCGTCCGCATTTCCCGCGTCACCGCACGCTACAACCGGACGCGCCTCCGCCGGTTCGCTACTTAACGACGGGCCGGACTCGCAGGTTGCGGAAGTCCACGACGCACTCGGTGACGTTCATGCCGGCGTCTTTGGCGATCGTCGCTTCGGTTGCCGCGCCGCGCGCCACGAGCTTGCCGTCGAAGAAGTAGAGCGACGAAGCGCCCACGTTTAGAATCGTCATGGTCGACCAGCGGTCCAGGGGTGGGCCCGCGGGATACTCAGAGTTGCGTTTGTCCTTCAGAAACGTCCCGCCTTCCTTCGTCTGCAGAGACATGCGCATCTTGTGGCAGATCCAGAAGCGGTGGTTTTGCGAGTCCTTCCAGCTGTAGATGAGGCCGGAGCCTTTGCCGGAGGCCCACTCTTTGAAATTGATCTCGGCGCTGAACCCGGACGATTCGGGGATGGCCTTCAGGTGCAGGTTCATGCCGTCGTTGGCCGACTTGACCTTGATCACGCCGCCGGAGATCGAGACCCGTGAGGTGTCGAGCTCGATGAATTCGGTGAAGTCCTTGCCGTTCCACGCGTTCTGCCATCCGTCCGTCGAGAGCAGGGGGTAGGCCGCTTCGGCCGCGGCGCGCGTCTCTGGGTCGTCTCCGTAGCGCTTCAGCATGGTTGCCAGCCGGGCCTGCGCTTCCTTCGACTTCTTCTCCCGGATTAGTCGTTCCACATCCGCTCGCAAGTCGGCGGCGGGCTTTGGCGACGCCTCCTCCAGCAGGCTCTTCACATGCTCACGCTGGTCCTTCGGCAGCGAATCGATGGACGCACTGACGCGGTCGACGAACATCTTCACGTCGGAGTCGCCCAGGAATTTGAATGTCGCTGCCGTGTCCAGATCGGCGAGCAGATCGGACAGGATGGGGATCGCTTCCTTCTTCAGTTTTCCGTCAGGGAAGAGGCGCGTCAAAAGCCCCTTCATGTTTCCGTCGCACAGCAGAAGGGCCGCAATCTCGAGATCCGTCAGTGTACGCTTGCGCCGCGCGCTTTCGAGAACGAAGTCGGGCGACAGCGTGCCGAGGGCGATCTCGCCCTCCCCGCCGCTTGCCAGCGTGGCCTTGATCACGCGCTCCTCGACGCTTCGCACGGTGATGCGCTCCTCGCGCCCGTCGCGGTAGCGCACGGCCGTCTGGCCTTTGACGGTCGACAGACCCTCCCGAAAGGCTGCCATCACTCCCGTGGCGCCCTCCAGCAGTTTCGCCAGCGCGCCCGCCTGGCGCTTGATGTCGCCGGAGTCGGCATCGGTGGCGAGCGCTGCCGCCGCCGCGAGCACGGAGGCGTACGCCCTTTCATCGCGAATCGCGCGGCGCTCCGCTTCTCCGACTAATTTCGCCAGCCGTTCCGTTTCGGTGCCGCTGGCGGCGGATCCGTTGGAGACCGGGACGCTCTTATCTGGGTCCGCGATGCGGCCGACTTTAATGCGAATGTTGGTGAGCTGCACGCGCACGCCCGGCATGAACACGATGCCGACCCGTCCGAATGCATTGCAGCCGACCAGCGATTCCGTCTGCTTCTGCCCGTTCAGCCGGCAGGTGACCGAATCGGCAGCCACGTCGAGCTCCAGCACGGCCCATTCGCCCCGCCGTAGAACCTCGGCGATCTGGACGGCCATCTCCTTGTCCGGCTGCTTCCAGCGCTGGGAGTCGGGAGGCTCCAGGGATCGGACCACCGCCCGTATGTCGGAACCCTGCAGCAGGCGGATGTCCATCTTCACAGCTAATTCAGCGTAGGTCTTTAGCTTGGAGAACACCCCGTGCGGCTCGTCCTTTCCCTCGACGTCGAGAATCACGCCCTGCGCGTGCACCGTCAGGTCTCCGCAGCAGGGCACCATCTTCGGGAGCTTTTCGAATCCCGGCTCCATTTCGCGCGAGGGCGGAGCGTCCGAGGCGTTGGCGGGAGGCGTCTGCGACGTACTCGCCGGCGGCGGGATGTCGGTTGTCGACGGTGGATCGACGGACGAGGTCTTGCGCGCCGACGCGACATCCTCCATCCCCTTCTTCGCCTTGCCGCCCTTCGGGTCGATCTCCAGGGCCGCCTTGAATTTCGACTCGGCCTTGTCGTACTGCTTCGCCCCGAGAAGGAAGTCGCCCTCCTCCACCAGCACGTTGTATCGCTTGACCTGTTCCTGCGTCAGCGCGGGGAGCGGCGGGGGCTGCGCCGTCGTTCTGGCCGCCGATGTGGCGGGCGGAGGCGGCGCGCTCGTCGTGGCCGGCGGGGTATCCGACGACTCGTCCGCTTCGCCCTTCTTCGTCTTCATCATGGCGACTACGAGCAGGCCGATCACGGCGAGGATCGCGATCATGGCGGCGATGAAGACGTTTTTCTGCGACGCGGGCGTCTTCGGCTTTCCCGTGCCCACCGCCGCGACTTCGTGCGAGGACTGCGCCTTGCCGGCGAGCACCTTGCCGACCGGCACGCGGCCTGCCGCGCGCTGCAGCGGCGCATGCGACGCCGCGGGCTCCTTCTTCCAGTTGCCGTTGAGGTAAGCCTCGAGATCGCGCACGAGATCCGTGCACGTCTTGTAGCGCGACTGCGGCTGTTTCTGGAGGCACTTCACGACGACCTTCGCCAGGTACTCCGGCACCTGCGCGTTGAGCTTCCGGATCGGCGTCGGCTGCTCGTTGATGTGCTTGTACATGATCGCCATGTGGCTCTCGCCGAGGAACGGCCGCTGGCCGGTCAGGGCGTAGTAGAGCATGATGCCGATGGAATAGATGTCGGACCGTTCGTCCGCGCGTCGCCCCTGGGCCTGTTCGGGCGACATGAAGTGCGGGGTGCCCATCATCGTGCCCGGCATCGTGATCAGGGACTGGCTCTCCTGATCGTACGCCAGGCCGAAGTCGGTGATGCGCACCTCGCCCTTCTTGCTCAGCAGGACGTTCGCGGGCTTTACGTCGCGATGGATG
>CAYXVY010000057.1:0-23052 GCA_964468745.1 uncultured Planctomycetales bacterium
CGCTCACGCTGCTCGTGCTCCTGATCGCCGCAGGAGCCGCCGGGGCCTACGAGCTCAAGGCGCGCTCCATTCTCTCGGAGATCCGCCAGGATGCGATCACCAAGAAGGAGAAGAACGTCGGTGCGCTGCTGCGGCGCTACAACGAGTGGCTCGACGGGTACGGCTGGAGCCTGTCCGTCGCCGAGGTCCAGCGCGAGCGCAACAAACTGGAAGAGGCGTACATCGACGACTCGCTGCCGACGCTTCCCGTGGGAAACGACAACCTGCTCGAGGCGCTCGCGAAGACGCGCGACATCTTGTCGCTGGTGCGGCAGAAGGCGATCAAGGATCGCGTCGAGGACGTGCGCTCGAAGCTCAGCCGCCAGGCCGGGGAGCTCGGGAACCGGTACATCCAGGACGCGGCGACGCTCGCAGCTGCCCCCACCCCGGCGGCGCTGACGCAGATCGAGGGGATGACGCATCCGCTTGCGCTCGACGCGCTGCGTCAGATCGGTGCGTCGCCGAACGTCGACGTCCGCAAGGCGGTGGTGCGCGCGCTGGGAGCGAACGGATCGTACTCGGCCCTGATGGCCATCACGGAGCGGCTGGCGACGGACAGCGATTCGACCGTGAAGGAGCTCTCGCTGGCGCAGCTTCGGGAGAAGACGCGCGAGGACTTCGGGACCAGCGCCAACGCGTGGTCGGAGTGGCTGCGCAAACGGCTCGCCCAAACTGCGCCGGGCCAGGTGCCGCCGCTCAACGCGATCATCGTGGCGGCGAAATCGCAGACGAACGCGGGGGAACCAATCATCGTCGAGTGGCGTCTGGAGAACATCGGCGCGACGATGCTCGAATTTACGTTCACGCCGGAATTCGAGGCGACCGATACGGCCGGCAAGCGCCTGCCCCTGAAGCCGGTGCCCGCCGGCTCGCCGCGCCGTGCCCAGTTGAGGCCGGGGGAGTTCATCGGAGGACGGACGGATCTTCGCGATCTCGGCCTGGATGGCTCGTTCGAGGCGCTGGTCGCCTGCGTGGCGAAGGTGAACTGGGGTGGCGCGGGGGATGTGCCCGTCCGCGCGCTCCCCGTGAAGATCTCGGTGACGCCGAAGAAATGATACGCCTGGTTGCGATCAGCGGTCTCATCACGCCGTAGCCGTTCCATCCATCAGGGGAATCGTCGGGGCGGCGCAGGCGAATAGGCGCCAATCCGTCGAGTCGCCCGCGGCTGCCTCAGGATGAGCGGGCCGCAAGGTGGCGCAATTGCCTGGCCCGCTCACTTCTTCCGGATCATCGTGAAGACGTAGTGATCGCCGTCCTTTCCGCCCTTCGAGTTTCCCCAGTCGGCGACGTACTTGTCATCCGACGAGAACGTGAACTTGGCGGAGTGCATGTGGGCGTCGTCGTGCGACTTCGCGTTGCCGACCGCGACGCACTCGAAGGTCAGGGCGCCGTCCTTAAGTTCCTTCGCCGCCTTCATCGACGGCTGATTCCCCATGACGCAGTAGTGCGTGAGCTTCAGCTCGGCGCCGTCCATCACGTACATCGTCACCATCTCGTGGTCGGTGCCGGGGCCCAGGGTCTCCTGAAGCGTCGATCCGCCGGCGGTGAGGCGCCAGCTTGAGGCGACCCTGTCGGGCTCCTTCTCGTTCGCCCAGTCCCCGACGAGCTTCTTCAGTCGGGCGAACCGGGGGTCCTCCTTCGGGGCGTCCTGGAGGAACGCGAACGCCAAGGCGAACGCAATCAGGGTCTTCATCGTCTGTCCTTTCCAAAGTGGTTTACCCGTTGCGATGAGCGCCTTGAGACCGCTCAGGGGCGATGGCCAGCCGCTGCCTGATGGTATAGATAACGCGCGACGGCGCCTCCGGATTTTCCCATGCGTGAACATGCCGTCGCGGGCCGTGTCGGCTGTCCGCCTGCGCTCCTGCGGGAGCTACGGCGAGACAGCCTCCGCTGTGCCTCCGCTTTGCTCCGGACAGCGGAGGCTGGACGGGGCGGACCGGCGGAACTACACTTGCGCCCATCGCTATCGGCAGGACATGGAAGAAACCCTCTGCGCCAAGTGCCCTGGGACCCTCGGCGAGGTCCAGGTGGGCGACGTCACTCTGGAACGTTGCGACCAGTGCCAGGGTCTCTTCTTTGACACGGGCGAGCTCGCGCGCGTCCTGACCGACGGCAAGCTCGGCAGCGTTCCGGCGGAGCACGCCGACCGGACCCACGAGGGAGAAGCGCCCGGCGACGGCGCAGCGGCAAACTGCCCGCGCTGCCAGATTCCGATGGGGCATCTTGCGCCCGCCGGCGGCCGGTTTTCGTACGACCTCTGCCCTGCGTGTCACGGGCTCTGGCTTGACGCCGGGGAGCTGGCGTATCTCGAACACGCGAACGTCTCTTCGCAGCTGGAAACCGGCAAAGACGCCGAGACGAAGCGCCGTCGCGCGGTGGCCGTCGTCGAGGAACTGGAAAAGCTGATCGCGGAGATCGAGACGCAGCGGGAGGGCCGCATCATCCGCCTCGACAAGCTGATGGAGTTCGGGCTGACGGACGGCCAGGAAATCCGCGCCATCCGCGCGTCGATCGAAGCGGAGGCCCTGCTGGCCCGCGAAGCGCTCGGCCGCAGCCGCCTCTTCCAGGAGGCCCGAACGCTCTGCATCGGCGGGCTCATCACGGGCGCGCAATTCGAGTCGCTCCGGCAGCGCGTGCACGCCGAGTAGCCCCGGCCGCGTTCTCAAATCCTGAGCCTCACGCCGCACAGGCAGTGTAGTGGTAGGTGGGACTAGTTCAGGGAGAATCTGGATGGCACGATTGGAGCGCTGGGTTGTTCTCGTCGCGGCCTGCCTCGCCGCTCCGACGGCGATGTCGCAGGACAAGCCGAAGAAAACGGAGTTGACGAGTCGTATCGACCAGATGCTCGACTCTAAATGGTCGCGCAGTGGTGTGGCCCCGCTCGCGGACGATGGCGAATACCTCCGCCGCCTCTCGCTCGACCTGCGAGGCATGCCGCCGGGCGAGGACGAAGCCCGCGCGTTCTTCGCGAGCGCGTCTCCCGCCAAGCGGCTCGAGAAAATCGACGAGTACCTTGCCGGTCCGGAGTATGCCCAGTATTGGTCCGGCCTGTGGGCCGACGCGATGTTCCCGAACTACCGCGACGTGTACGTCCAGAGCGGAAAGAACCTCGACCGAAAGACGTCACGCCGCATGATGACGGAGCTGCTCAAGTGGCTGCGCGAGCATCTCGCCAAGGACTCGCCCGTGCCGCAAATCGTCGCGGACCTGCTGCAGGCGTACGGAAAGAGCGAGGAGAGTCCTCTCATCGTCTACAAGCTGTCGTTCTACAACGGTGGCGGCGACGCCCCCCTCGAATTCGCCGACGGCTTCTCGAAGACGTGGCTCGGCGTCCGCGTCTCGTGCGCCCGCTGCCACGACCATCCGTTCGACCAGTGGAAACAGGAGCACTTCTACGGCCTGGCGGCGTTCTTCGCACGCCAGAAGGTCGATCACTTCGGCGGTAAGAAGAAGGACGACTGTGACGAGGTCTCGCTGAGCGAGGAAGCTCGCGGTGACCTCAAGATGCCCGAGAGCGAACGCATGATGCCTCCGACCTACCTCTACGGAGGCAAGGCGGGGACGGCCGAGGGGCGCATGACGGCCCTCGCGCGCATGCTTGTCGGCGACGCCGTGCGGCAGCACCCGCGCTCGGTCGCAAACCGCGTTTGGTCGTGGCTCATGGGGCGCGGCCTCTGCAATCCCGTCGACGACTTCAACCGCAAGAACAAGGTGCTGTACCCCGACGTCCTCGAGGCGCTAACGAAGGACTTCGCGTCGCATGCCTACTCCCTGAAGCACCTCATCCGTGGCATCTGCGCCACGAAGGCATACCAGCTCTCGAGCGGGCGCGACGGCGAGACCACGACCGAGGACTTCTCGCGGCACATCACGCGGCAGCTTCGCGCGGAGCAGCTGCTCAACTCGATCATCGTCGCGACGCGGTCGGCCGAACTGGCGAGCAAGCGCGGCGACTCCTACAAGGGGCTGTGGTCCTCGTTCTCGGGGCAGCTCGAATTACTGTACGGGCCGGGCGTGCCCTACAACGAGTCGGTGCTCCTCCCCGGCAACACGCGCCAGTCCCTGATGATGCGGAACAGCGAATTCGTCGGCGGCATGATCCGCGGCCGGAAGCTCGACGGAGCCACGCCCGAGGAGAAGATCGAGAAGACGTTCCTCGCGATCCTCACGCGGCTCCCGCGCGAGTCGGAGATGCAGCGCTGGGTCGCGCACGCAGCCGCGAACAAGGGGAACACGGCCTACGAAGATCTCGCGTGGACCCTCATGAATTCAAGCGAGTTTACGACGCGCCACTAGATCGGAGACCGACATGGCTTGCACGATTTGCCCGCCGACGCCGACGCGACGTTCGTTCCTGAAGTTCGGCATCGCGGGCGCGGGCGCGCTTGTCGGGATGCGGCCGCTCACGATGCTCGCCCAGGACACCGTCGCGAAGTCGAAGAATCCGAAGGCTCTGATCCTCGTGTGGCTCGGCGGTGGTCCGAGCCAGCTCGACACGTGGGATCCGAAGCCGGGAAAGAAGACGGGCGGAGCGTTCAAGGCGATCGAGACCGCGGCGAAGGGGATCCACGTCAGCGAGCACATGCCGAGAATCGCCGCGCAGATGAAGAACCTGTCGATCATCCGGACGATGTCGACGATGGAGGCGGCCCACGAGCGCGGGACGTACCTCCTGCACTCGTGCTATTCGCCGATCCCCGGCCAGGACTTTGCCGCGATGGGAACGGTCGTGTCGTACGAGCTGCACCAGAAGGACTACGCGCTGCCGGAATACGTGGCGATCCAACCGCCGGCCATTCCCACGACGCCCGTCCTGGGCGACGAGTTCCTCCCGTTCCAGATCGGAAGCATCCACGACCCCATTCCCAACGTGCGCCGCTCCCAAGGCGTGGGGGACGCGCGGCAGGACGCCCGCGAGAAGCTGCTCGAAGAGCAGAACAGGGAGTTCGAGGCGCGGCGCGAGGGGCGCGAGGTCAACAAGATCCAGACCGCGATGAAGAAGGCCGAAGACCTGATGGGCACGCCGCTCCTCAAGGCGTTCAACGTGCGTGAGGAGAAGGACGAGGTCCGCAAGGAATACGGCGACGGCTTCGGTATGAACTGCCTGCTCGCGCGGCGGCTCGTCGAGGCGGGTGTAAAGTATGTCGAGGTTGGTCACGGCGGCTGGGACACGCACGACAACAACTTCGACCAGGTAAAGGACAATCTCGGCACGCTCGATCCCGGTGTCGGCGCGCTCATGAAAGATCTCGAACAGCGCAGCCTGCTCAAGGACACGATGGTCGTCGTCATGGGCGAGTTCGGCCGGACCCCCGAAATCAACGCGACGAACGGTCGCGACCACTGGTGCAAGTGCTTCAGCGTGGCCCTGGGCGGAGGCGGCATCCCTGGCGGCCGTCTCATCGGCGAGACGTCGGCGGACGGCATGGAGATCGCGCGGCGCGCGGTGTCGGTCCCCGAACTCTTCTCGACTATTTACACGAAACTCGGCATCGACCCCGAGGGGTCGTACATCGTCAACACGCGCAAGGTTCCGTACGCGTATCGCGCGAAGCCGATCAAGGAGCTGATGACGTAGTCTTGGCGTGGCAGCCGTGGCACTCGTCGCGCAATCTTGTCGGCTCCGCGTGCGATCGGGTAAGGTTTGCGCATGCCGTTTTCCGCGGCGACGTATCGCTCCCGTCGCGCCGCACTTCGCGCGTCGGTCGGCCGGGGCCCCATTCTTTTTCTGGGTCTCGATTCGTCGCCTCGCAACTACCCGGAAAATACGTATGCCTTTCGCCAGTGCTCGCACTTTCTCTACTACGTCGGCATAGACGAGCCCGGGCTCGCCTGTCTCCTGCTGGATGACAGGGAGATCCTCTTCGCACCCCGCGCCACGATGGACGACGTGGTGTGGTCCGGGCCCTCCGAGGCGCCCGAGGAGCTGGCGCGCCGGGCGGGGATCGCCCATGTCGCGACTCCCGATGATCTCGGCCGTCTGACTCGCAAGGCGCGCGTGCTGCCGACGTTCCGTGCCGCATCTCGCGCACGACTTTCGAAGCTCAAGACCGTGGAGTCGTCGGGTCTCGTGGACGCTGTCGCGCGGCAGCGATCGATCAAGACTGCAGGGGAGATCGCGGACATCGAGTCGGCGCTCGCCGTCACCGACCGGATGCACCGCGTGGCGATGCGCATGGCGCGGCCCGGAGTCCGCGAGGACGAGATCGCGGCCGCGATGACGGGAATCGCGCCGACGCAGGCGTACCTTCCGATCGTCACGGTGCGCGGCGAAATCCTGCACAATCGCCACCACCGCAATACGCTGGAAAAGGGGCAGCTGCTCCTCGTCGACGCGGCGGCGGAATCGCGGGGCGGGTACGCGTCGGACATCACTCGTGTGACGCCGGTGGGCGGCCGATTCTCGCGCAAGCAGGCGGAGATCTACGAGATCGTGCTGCGCGCACAGCTCGCGGCGATCGATGCGGTCCGTCCCGGCATCCCATATTGCGAAGTTCATCTCCGCGCGGCGCGCGTGATTGCGGAGGGGCTCGTCGCGCTGGGCCTCATGCGGGGCGATGTCGACGCGGCCGTCGCGGCCGGCGCGCACGCACTGTTTTTTCCACACGGCGTGGGTCACATGCTTGGTTTGGACGTGCACGACATGGAGGACCTGGGCGATGTCGTCGGGTATGCGAAGGGCGAGGCGCGCTCGAAGCAGTTCGGATTGTCGTTTCTGCGGCTCGCGAGGCCTCTCGAAGCGGGGTTCGTGCTCACGGTCGAGCCGGGTCTCTACTTCATCCCCGCGTTAATGGACCAGTGGCGCGCCGCGAAGCGCCACCGCGAGTTCATCGTGTATGCGAGGCTCGATGAGTATCGCGACTTCGGAGGCGTGCGGATCGAAGACAACGTGCTCGTGACAAGGGCGGGAGCGCGCGTGCTCGGTCCGCGCATACCGAAGACGGTCGCAGAGGTGGAGCGCGCGGCTCGGTAAAGGCTTGATGCTGGGCGTTGCGCGACTATAATCGTCCGGTTTCGAGCGCGCAGATTTGCGCGTTCGGTGCACGGGCGCCGCTAGCTCAGTTGGTAGAGCAGCTGATTCTTAATCAGCGGGTCGTGGGTCCGAGTCCCACGCGGCGCACCACTTTCCCCTTGCGGGGCAGTGAGTTGCGGCGCAACTAATGCCGCAATAGCCAGAAGAGGAGTCCGCCCACGACCGCAATCACCGCGACCGCGATGCCGATCCATATCCCGAGGGAGGGCGATCGCGATTCCGGCGCTGCGGCCACCGTCGGTGCCGGTCCGGCGCCGGGCAGCGGCCGGATGCTCGTTGCCGGCTTGCTTACCGGGGGCAAAGGCGGGAGCACGGACGACGGCGGGCGCGTCAGAGGCGGCAACGGTGGGATGACGCCAGAAGGCGGCCGTGCCGGCGCGGGTGTGGCCGAGCGGGGAGTCGGAGACGGCAAGTAGGGCGCCCCCGGTGTCTGCGACATGGGCGTGGACGAGGAAAACCGGGTTCCAGGCGTCGGCGATGGGGACGCGATGTCCGAGCGCGCGCCCGGCGGCGACGTCGGCCTCGACCCGAGCTTGGAAGTCCCGCTCGACGCGGATTGCGGGATCGCCTCCTTCAGTGCCTTCCGTACTTCGCCCGCTGTCGCGTATCGGTTCTTCGGGTCCTTTTCCAGAAGCTTGGTGATGATCCGGTCGATGCTCGGCGGTGTCGCGGGCTTCAGCAGCCGCACCGAGGGCGGCTTGTCCTCGATCTGCTTGCGCGCGATCTGCGTCGGCGTGTCCGCGTTGAATGGCCGGCGCCCCGTCAGCATCACGAACATCAGGATGCCGCAGGCATAGAGGTCCGACGAAGTCGTCCCTCGCTCACCCGCCGCCTGCTCGGGACTCATGAACGACGGGCTGCCCATGACGGCGCCGCTACGCGTGATGGCGACCTTCACCTGATCGTCCTTTGCCAGCCCGTAGTCGATGACGATCACGCGCCCCTTCTTGTCGATCATGATGTTCGCGGGCTTGATGTCGCGATGGACGATGCCGCACTGGTGCGTGTGCTCCAAGCCCTGGAGCACTTCGTCCATGACGCCCGCCATCTTCTCGGGCGTCAACTTCTCACGGACGATCATGTCCTCGAGTGTTTCGCCCTCGATGTACTCCGCGACGAAGTAGGGGAGGCCGGCCTGCTCGCCGAAGAGCAGTCCCTTGAGCACGTTGCGGTGCTGGAGCCGCTTCGTCGTCAGCTCCCCTTCGCGCTTGAAACGCGCCCGCCCCTCCGGATGCTGGCTGTAGCTGTCGCGCAGGAGCTTGACCGCCGCCGTTTTCCCGTCCTGCGTGTTCTTGGCGAGATAGACAAGTCCGACGCCGCCCATGCCGATGCGTTGCGCCAGCTTCCATTGTCCGTATTGCTTGCCACGGAACGGATCTTCATCCGCGGGAGGGGTCTTGAAGTCCCCCTTCAATTCAGTTTCGAAGACGCTTGTAGCGGTGTCCTGATCCATTCCGGTGCGATTATATAGGAGTTCCCCGGATTCGACACCCCTCACATTCTTACTCCTGCGTCAAGCCCTCCGTGGACACGTTTTGATAAAGATATCCGGGGACGTTCACCATCACTTCCGCGGCATCGAGCGTGCGCACGACGCTCCGTTTCGTCGCGAACGACTGGTCGGCCAGGTCGAGATCGACCGACGGGAGGAGGTCCTTGCCGTCCTGCGATCGGATGATGCGGACGGTCGGCGTCTTCCACCGAGTCGCATCGCTGGTGCCGAGCGAGATCGCCTTCTCGCCCGTGGACAACTCGAGGACCGTCCCGCACGGATAGAGCCCGATGGTCTGAACAAACAGCCGGACGAGATCGCGATCGAGCCGCTTGCCCCCGATGCTCACCACGTGCCGGACGGCGTCGTCCGGCAGCACCGCCGAGCGGTACGCGCGCGGCGACGAAAGTGCGTCGAACTGCTCGGCGATCGCGACGATGCGGCTGTAGGGATGCAGTTCCTGTCCCTCCTGCGGGGGCTTGTGATGTTCGTACAGGACGGTGATGCGCTTCAACAGGCTCTCGTTGTACTGGCGCGTCCGCAGGAGCACGCGCACGGCCAGCCGCGGATGCTGATTGAAGGTTTCGCGCTCCTCCGGCGTGAAGGCTCCCTGTTTTTCCATCAGGGCCTGCGGCAGCGCTGATTTCCCGAGATCGTGCAGGATCGCGGTCATCCCTAGCTCGCTCAACCGCGCGCGCCGAAGATTGAGCCGCACCCCGAGCACGAGCGCCAGCAGAGCGGTGCTCGTCGGATGGCTGTAGCGGTACTCCTCCAGCGTCTTGTTGTTGACGAGCCCGAGGTACTTCCAGCCTCCCTCCTGGCACGCGCCCGCGAGATCCTGCACCGAGCGCCAGAGCTTCAGGTGATAGTATCCGAGGCGGTTGGCGTCCTCGATGTTCTCCATGTAGAGCCGAAACAGCGAGAGCGTCTTGGCGTACGCGTGCACCGCCGTGGTGCGCTTCTCGTGGCGGTCCAGCAGGTTCACGAGGTGCACTACGCCCTGGTGCGGAAGCAGCTCGATCTTGTCCCAGAGCCCGCTTTCCTGGAATGACTGCCGGATGTCCTGGAACGGCGTCGGCGAATCGGGCTTCGATTTCGTGATGAGCGTGATGGCCCCCTGCCACTCCGCGAGCTCCGGCTGTGTGTGGAAGACGATGCCGCCCATCTTCCGCGCGGACAGCTCCTCGAGGAACTGCTGGTGCTTGACGAAGGTCGCGCTATCGCAGCGCAGGCGCTCGTCGTTCACGAAGATGTTCCGGTCCTGGCCGCGGAACTTGAAGACGGGCGTCAGTTCGAAAACGCTCTTGAGATCGCGCATCAGGCGTTCAAAGAGCTCCTGCAGCGTCTTGTTGTCCGCCTCGTAGATCAGAGCCTGGTGCGTGAGCGCGCCCAGCGTGCTGAGGAACCGGTTTGCGGCATCGTGGAAGTGCCGGTCGAACCGGATCGCCTCGGTGAGATCGCCGCCCATATCAGCGCTCCGTTCCCCGGTCGCGATTCCGGACGGCCTCGTCGGCATAGAGGCGCAACTGCTCGTCGTTGGACGTCGACAGCCCCTTGAGCCACGAAATCGCCAGCGGCGTGGCCAGCTCGCCGAGGGCGAGCACCGCGGCGCGGCGCGTGTCCTCGTACTCGGCGCGGCCGAACATCGGCGGCTTCGTCTCCACGATCTGTCGCAGGACCGCCACCGCCGCGATGCCGGCGCATTGCGCGAGAGCGCGCAGCGCGAGCGTCTTCTCCCACGCCTCGCGCTTGCGGAACTCGTTCGCGCGGATGAGCTCCAGCAGCGGATCCCGGAATTCGGCGCGGCGAGAGTCAGCGACGAGCCGAAGCGTCGAGGCCCGGAGTTGCTTGTCGTTGTCGGTAAGAATGCCGCAGACGAAGTCCAGTTTGCCGGGATCGCTCATGCCGATGATCACCTTGAGCGCCATCATCCGCGTGTCCGCATCGAGGCTGGAGAAGTACGACGACATCAGGTCGAGCAGGCCCGGGCAGGCTGCCTCGCTGAAAATGTCGAACACCTCCTTGCGGCAGTGCGTCGTGTTGCGGAAGATCTGCCGGCAAAGCTCCACCGTGATCTTGTCCTTCCACTTGAGCAGGAAGCGGCGCATGTGGGCGCGAATGGCGTCGTCGGTGGCCTCGCCGTAGACGGCGCCCACGCGGTCCACCCACGTCGGTCCGAGGAAGTCCAGGAACTTGCCGAGCCCTTCGTAGTCCCCCGTGAAGCCTGTCGTGATGAAGCGGCGAAAGACGGCCGGCGTGACGGTGGACTCGATCTCCTTGCGCACCTCGACGTCGAGCGAGACGCCGCCGTGTTCCAGGGACAGAAGCTTCGACTTCTGGGAGTTCTCGAGGAAGTGGCCGAGCGCCCCGAGATCCTGCTTGCGCAGGTAAATCCACGCGACGCCGCCCACGAGAGGCGCCAGGTCCTTGTCCTGCTTGCCCCGCTCCTCCTCGAAGATGCGGAACAGGATCTCGAAGGAGCGGCGGATGATGCCGCCAAACGTCTCGTACTCGATCTCGCCCCAGACCCGCTGGGTTGCGCCCGACAGGTCCTCGCGGAAGATGGCATCCATCTCGTCGTCGGTGAGCGTCGCCGGCCGCAGCATCGACTTCGTCTGCGGCCTCGTCACGTCGCCCGCCGCGGGGATGAGCCGCAGCGTCTTCAGGCCCTCGGTGATGCGCGTCAGCGAGCGCACGACTTCGCGAACGTCGCTCACCTGCCGCGACGTCAGCGTGATCCCCGTGTTCTCCGAGTCGAACTCGTCCACCACGGCGTAGTCGATCGACGGAAACGCGCGATTCCAGATGAGGATCACCAGGTCCTGGCCGGACGCGTACAGCTCCCTCGAGTTCGTCTCGAAAAGCGCGAGAAAGTCGAGGACCTCCTCGCGCGTGATCCCCTTCCGGAAACGGATGATCCGGATGCCGTCCTTATAGAGGCGCATGGGGATCTCCATGTCGCGCTCCTCGCCCTTCAGGAGGTAGTGTTCCTCGAAGAGCAGGCCGTCGGGACGAATCTCCGCGCGCAGATACTCGAACTGTGTGAAGAAGTCGAGCGTGCGCTTCACCAGCATTTCGGTGGACTCGAGGTAGAGCAGGTGATGCGGCTGGTAAAGGCGACGCGTCTGCAGCGCCCTCTCGAGCGCAGCGACCATTTCGCGGGCACGGTCGAGCTTGAGATTCCGCCGTGCGGTGTCGGACTCGGTGCGAGACTCCATTCCGGCCATTAGTTACTACACCCCACTGGGGAAGTTCGATTGTGAATCGCGACTATTCCCACCAGAATCTTCCGCGCGTGCGCCGACGCGGGGCGACCTCGTTCATGGTTTTCGAGTCGAACAACCGCCCGTTCAGCATCACGTGCCGGATGTGTTCGGAATTCCGCAGATCCGACAATGGATCGCGCTCGATCACGACAAGATCGGCGAGCTTTCCCGCCTCGATCGATCCGATGTCGCGATCGAGCCCCACGTAGCGCGCCCCGTCGATCGTCCCCGCCTGCAACGCCCGGTGCGCGGACATCCCGCCTTGCGCGAACATCCAGAGCTCCCAGTGCGCCGCCAGGCCCTCGCGCTGCCCGTGCGCCCCGACCTGCAGCCGCACGCCGGCGTCTGCGAGCTGCTTGCACGTCCTCGACACCGCAAAATGATTGTAGTCCTCGTCGGGCGCTTTCGTGACGCGGCGCGCCCGGGAGTCGATGACATCGCGCGGAACGAAGGCGAGCAGCCGCTCGTTCTCCCAAACGTTCGTGCGATCGTACCAGTAGTTCTCCCCCATGATGCCGCCGTAGGCCACGCCCATCGTCGGCGTGTAGCCGGTCCCGCTCGCGCGCCAGAGCTGTACCACGTCGCCGTACACCTTCGCCACCGGCAGCGCGTGCTCGATCCCCGTGTGGCCGTCGACGATCATCGTCATGTTGTGCTGGAAGAGCGCGCCCCCTTCAGGCACCACCATCATCCCGAGCTCGCGCGCCGCGGCAATCACCTGCTGGCGCTGGTCGCGACGGGGCTGGTTGTAGCTCTTGACGCTGATCGCGCCGAGCGCCTGCATGCGCCGGAGATGCGATCGTGCGTCCTCGAGGCTGTCGATCTCCGCTTTGAATGAGCCGGCCGCGCCGTAGAGGATCGTCCCCGTCGAGTACGTGCGCGGTCCCTGGACGAGACCCGCGCGCTGCATTTCCGACGCCGAGAAAATCGACGCGCTATCGTGCGACGGATCGTGCACGGTCGTCACGCCGAAGGCGAGTGCGGCGTAGAGCGACCAGTTGCGCTGCGGAGTCATGCCGTGCGCGTCCTGCCCACCGTGGTAGTGCACGTCGACCAAGCCGGGGATGACGGTGCATCCCGACACATCGATCGTTCGCGCGTCCGGGGGAACGGTGATGTCCCGTCCGACGGCGCGGATGCGATTACCCTCGATGACGATCGTCCCCTTCTCGATGACCTCGTCGCCGCGCATCGTGACGATCTTCGCGCCCACGAGGGCGATCGTGCCCGCGGGCATGTCGGTCTTCGCGCGAAACGAGACGTTCACGCCGCGCTCCGAAGGCGGCGACGCGTCGGTCACGTCGCGTGTGAAGAGCTCGGGTCCCATCGACCAGTGCAACTTCGTCGAATCCCCCGACCAGTGGATGTACTCGCCCGCGTCGCGGGACACCTGCTTCACGGGGAGCGCCTTCGACTTCGGGCCGATCTCCATTTCGCGGCCGGGAGACGCGAAGGGAGCGACGTACGCGTGGAACCTCTCGGTGAATGCAACCCACAGTCCGTCGGGCGAGACGCGGAAATCGGTCGCCGCCTCACTGAGCAGGTGCGTGCGCTCCTCGGTCCCGGCAAGTGAAATGCTCGCGAGCGCGCGCTTGTCCTCCTCGCGCGACCGGAACAGGTAGACGCGATCGCTGCGTGCGCCGAAATGCGGGTGCACGCCGTTTTTCGTCAGGCGCGCCGCTTCGCCTCCATCGCTCGAGATGACGTAGACTCCCGGGTCTTGGGACCACGTCGGGCTCGTCAGTCCCCCGCCGCCCACCTTTCGGAAGACGATGCGTGATCCGTCGGGGGCGAAGACCGGCTCGACGTAGTGACCGGGTTTGTGCGTCACCGCGCGGCCTTCCCCGCCGCTCGCGGATACAACTCGAACCGCGCCGAGTTCGTCGTCGCTCCAGCTGACGTACGCGATGGACCGACCGTCGCGAGACCACGACGGGTAGTACTCGAAGTGATTCTCCTGCGACGTCACGCGTCGCGGCTTGCCTTCTGGCAGCGCGCGCACGTAAAGATGACCCAGCGCGCTGTAGACAACCGCATCGCCGCTGGGCGAAACTTCGACCCAGCGCAGCATCTTCACGTCGAAGTCTGCGGGCGCGACCTCGACGGGCGTGCGCAACGCGCGGGTCACCCTGCGCGTCCCCTTCACGTGGAACGGGATCTCGCGCACGTCTTTCGTCGCGACATCGATGCGGCGGATCTTGCCGCCGGACCAGAAGACGATGGACGATCCGTCCGGCGTCCAGGCCATCGACGGATACACGCCGTGGATCGCCCAGATTTCCTGCAGGTCGCGATCCAGCCCATCGAAGAGCGGGTGTTCGGCGCCCGACTCAAGATCGCGGATGTACAGCACGGACTTGGCGCGCACGCGCCGCACGAAAGCAAGCGACTTGCCGTCGGGAGAGGGCGTCGGTCGCACCGCTCCCCCCGGCCCGCCGGCGATCATCTCGATCTCGCCGCTCTCGCGGTCGAGCCGTTGGATCACGTAGATCTGCTTGTTCGAGTCCTTGTTGTATTCGAAGGTGTCGCCGGGAGTCGTGTCCTGGCTGTAATAGACGTGGCGTCCGTCCGGCGAGAACGCCGGTTCGCCGAGGTCTTTCTGCTCGTTCGGGCGCTTCACCATCATCACGCCTTCGCCGCCGCCGCGGTCGTACAGCCAGATCTCCCCGGCGCCGAGCGAGCGGCGCGACGAGAAGTGCTTGCGTGCGGCGATGAAGCGGCCGTCGGGGGTCCACGTGGGGCTGTTGGGAAGCCGGAATGTCTCGCTCGTCACCGCCTTCGCATCGGACCCGTCGCGCGCCATGATCCAGATGTTGTCGCCGGCGCCGCGATCGCTCGTGAACGCAATGTGATTGCCGTCGGGACTGTAGCGCGGCTGCATCTCCCAGGGGACGCCGGTCGCGAGGACGCGTGCGTCGCCCCCCGCGATCGGGATCGAGTAGATGTCGCCGAGCAGGTCGAACACGATTTCGTCTCCCTGCGGGCGAACGTCGAGGGATACCCAGGTCCCTTCTGTGGTGTCGATCGCGACGTCGTCGCTCGGCCCCGGCGGGTTGGCGACGTCCCACTTCTTCTCGTCGGCTTTCGGGGGCGGCTGGACGGGAGGAGTCGCCTTCGGCGGGATCGGGGCCGGCTTCGGCGCCGCGCACGCGCCAAGCATGACGAGGACCGCAAGTACAACACGCCTCATGGTCGTCCTCCGCGCCACAGGGTAGCAGTCGCGTGGGCGAACGCAAATTGCAATCGATCCTCGACCACTTGCTATCATCGACGCATCCTCCTTCGCCATCTCTCGATGTCCGGGGGCGCGGGGAAGGCTTCGGCGGACAAGGTGGAGGGCACGTGGGCGACCCGATCCTCGTCCTCATCGATGGTCCGGATGCGGCGAAATCGGTCGCCGAATTCCTTACTGCGGCGGGGTTCACGGTCACCGCGACGAGTGACGCCGAGCACGCGATGAGCAGCACACGCACGCTGCGTCCGTACGCCGCCATCCTCCACTGGCCGGGCGGAAATCTGACCGCGCTGCTCGTCGGACGGCTGCGCACGTTCTGGCCGCTGCCGGTGATCGTGCTCTGCGACCGCGAGGACGTTGCGGTGCGCGCCCTCGGCGCCGGGGCGTTCGACACGCTTCCGCGTCTCGTCTCGAAGGAGGACCTCACCGCCTCGGTTCGCGCCGCCGCAGCGCAGGGCAAGCGCATCCTCGACGGCGGTCGCGAGCGGCTGGGCCCGTACGACCTCCTCGAGATCCTCGGTCGCGGCGGCATGTCGATCGTCTACCGCGCGATCAGCACGATGGACGGCCGTGAAGTCGCCTTGAAGGTGCTGCGCGCGGATCTCGCGGGCGATCAGGAGTACGTCGCGCGCTTCCAGCGCGAGGCGACCGCCGCGCAGGGACTGTCGCACCCGAACCTGATGGAGGTGTACGGGAGCGGTCGCGAACGCGGGCGCATTTACATTTCGCAACAGTTGGTGAAGGGCGTCTCGCTCGATCGCGTCATCATCGAGGCGAACCGCCTCGAAGCGCGCCGCGCCCTGGCGATCGCGCGCCAGATTGCGTCGGGCCTCGGGTACGCGCACTCGCGCGGGCTGGTGCACCGGGACATCAAGCCCTCAAACCTGCTCATCGACGAAAAGGACCACATCAAGATCATGGACTTCGGCCTGCTCAAGGGGCAGCACCCGGAGAAATCGCCGATCACGCGCTCCGACGAGTTCATCGGCACGCTGCTATACGCGGCGCCGGAGCAGGTGCGCGCGGATTCCGTCGACGGTCGCGCGGATCTCTACGCGCTCGGCGCCGTCCTCTTCGAGATGCTCTCGGGCACGCGGTCCGTCGGCAACCGCGAGAGCGCCGTGCTTGCGCGGAAGATCGCCTCGGGCCAGGTTCCCTTCGATGCGGCGGAGCTGGATCGCGACGTCCCCGAGTTCATCTCATCGATCGTCAAGCGCCTGCTGAAGCCGAAGGTTGAAGACCGCTATCAGAAGGCCGAGGACGTGATCGCGGACATCGACAAGGTTCTGAAACGATAGGGCCGACGGGGAGCTCCCGAAGGAGCCCCCCGCCGCCTTGAGACGTTAGAACCCCCAGGAAGCTCCGACAGACACCGCGAGCGTGTCGATCAGATCGACCTCGATCGACGCCTTGAACGACTTCACGTGGAGTTCCGTGCCGAGGGTGATCCCAACCGGCATCTTCTTGTGGAAGTCCGTCGCGCCGAATCCCTCGACGGTGTAGTCCGCCTCGCCGTACGACGCGTGCAGGCCGACGAACGGAGAGACGACGCGCGACACCCGCCACACGGCCTCGACGGATGTCGTGACGGTCCAGTAGTCCCAGCCTACCGTCAGGGGCACGCCGAACGTGTCGTCCTCCCACTCCACGTCGCCGCGGCGGAAGTCGAACGACCAGCGGATGTCGCCCATCGGGTCGGCCTTGTAGAGCAGGCCGCCGCCGACCTCCCAAACGAAGTCGCGGTCGAAGTTGTCGAACTTCTCCCCGTCGACGTTGCTGTTGAGGTCCTCCTGTCCGAGCCGGCCGTGGACGTTCAGGACCAGCTTCTCGTCCACCCTGTAGTCGTATTGCAGGGTCAGGAACGCCGCGTTGCCGCGGATCTCGAACTTCGCGTCGGTCGGGCCGTCGTCGAGATCCCATCGCGTGTTGGCCGCCTCGCCGACGATTCCGACATGGAACATCGAGTCTTCGGGGCGGTGCTTGCCGGGCCGCGACAGGCGGTCCGGGCGCTCCCACTCTCTCTCCTGGGCGACGGCGAACGACGCCGCCGCGAGCATCAACGATGCCGCCAAAAGGGTCCGTTTCAACATGGGTTCCTCCGTCTCAAAACAAAAAACTCGCCCATACCATCCGGCGACCCTGCGGGAGGTTTAGCGAATTCCGCGAATTTCGGCGGTTTTACGGCGTGACGGGTGACATAGCGCGCCGGGGAACGCCCCGATGGGTCGTGTCATGCGACATGCACCGCCGGGGAATTCCCCGGAGGGTCATGTCGTGCGACATGGCACGTTGTGCAGCGGGAAAGTGGTGCATGTCGCATGACATGGCACGTTTTTCATCGGGAAAGGGGTGTATGTCGTGCGACATGGTGCTCCGTCCAGTGTGACGGAGGTGCATGTCGCGAGACATGCATCGTCGTCCGGCGCGACGACGGGGGGTGTCGGACGGCCCGTTCAGCCGGTTATTTCAGCGCGTGCAGCAGGCGAGCGACTTCGTCGTCCATTTCGCCCTTCGTCGAGCAATAACGCTGAATTTCCTCGACGAGGAACTTCTTCAGCTTTGTTTTCGCCGCGTGAATCCAGTTGCGCACGTCGGAGAGCGGGACGCCGAGCTTCTCCGCGACGTCCTTGTACGGCACGCCGCGGTACTTGTGCAGCATGAACGCCTCGTAGGCGCGCGGCCCCCCTTCGGCCCCCTCGGCCATGAGCCTCTCCAGCGCGAGGTTTACGAGATTCTGCAGCCAGAGCATGTCGAACATCGGCTCGTCGGTGTCCGGCTGCGCGGGGGCTGGAGGGAGCTTCTTTCTTTGCGCGCGGCGCTCATACTCCTTCAGGATCACGTTTCGCGTGACGCCGAGGAGAAGGCTGCGGAATTGACCTTTGTCCCGGTCCGCTTCGCGGAGGAACTCCTCGCGGCACACGCGCAGGAAAACCTCCTGCGTCAGATCCTCGGCGTCGTTTACATCGAAACCCCGGTTGCAGATGAAGCTGTAGATCGGGGTGCGATACCGGAGGAAGACCGCCTCGCGCGCGTCGCGCGGACGCGTGAGAAGGGTCGACCACATCGTTGTTGGGAATCTGACGAACTCCGGCATGGCTTCTGCGCTCTATTCTGCAATGCCCGTGACGCGCAGTCTCTCAAGTTCCGACGCGTGTTGCCGGCGAAACACCGAGACATCCGAGGAACCCGAGATGCCGCTTACGGGAAAGCAACCTCAGTTTCCTCGGTTCTCTCGGAGTTGTTCTTGAAGGATTTTGGAATGCTGTGTCACCCTGTATTCCCTGCGAGACGCCCTCTGTGATTGCCACAACGAATGACGCACTGTCGCGGCTGCTGAGCGCGGCCCCCTCGAACGCGCCGGGTACCGCGATCCACTCGCAGCCGGCGGAAGTCGTCGCGGCGTCGTCGCACGCCGGCAACCGATACGGCAAGTACGTGCGCGTCGCGCTCCTCGGACGCGGCGGGATGGGCGACGTGTGGAAGGCGTGGGACGGCGATCTGAGCCGCTGGGTCGCGCTCAAGTTCCCGCGTTTGCAGAATGCGGCGCATCTCACGCGGCTCCGGCGCGAAGCGAGCGCGGCGGCGCAGGTGCTGCATCCCAATGTCGCGGCCGTCTACGAGATCGGGCAGGCGCGCGGCACGACGTTCATCGCGATGCAGTACGTCGAGGGGACGACGCTCTTCGATCGCAAGGAGAAGGACCGGCGCGCGATCGTCGGCTTCCTGCGCGACGCCGCCCTGGGCGCGGCGCACCTCCACGAGCGCGGACTCGTCCATCGCGACTTGAAGCCGGCCAACATCATGATCGATCGGGCGTCGGGGCGCGCGATCGTGATGGACCTGGGGCTCGCGCGGTTTGTGCGCACGTCGGACCCGTCGACGGCCGCGCTGGGCACGCCGCTCTACGCGTCGCCTGAACAGGCGCTCGGGAACACGATCGACGAGCGAAGCGACGTGTGGTCCCTCGGCGTATCGCTCTACGAACTCCTCTCGGGCAAGCCGCCCTTCATGGCGAAGACGGTTCCCGCGATCCTTGCGAAGGTCGTCGAGGCGAAGCCCGCCCCGCTTGCGGTGGACCGCCGGTTGCGGGCGATCGTCGAACGCTGCATGCAGAAGGCGCCGGCGGGGCGCTACACGACGTGCCGTGCGCTCGCTGACGATCTCGATGCGTGGTTGAAGGTGCGGCCGCCCGTCGCGCGACGCGTGGTCATCGGTCTCGGGCTCGTCGCCTTGGCAATCGGCTTGATCGTGCGCTGGCCGCAGAAGAACGCGGTAGTGACGGTCGAGAAGGTTGAAGCGAAGCTCGATCTTGTAGAGCGTGCCGAGAAGCGCATGCGCGACGCGGATCTCGTCGGCGCGCTTTCGGACTGCGCGTCGGTGCTGGCGGTCGAGCCCAGGAACGCGCCGGCGCGGGCGCTTCGGGCGCGCATCCTCCTGGTCGCCGGGAATCTCCACGCCGCGCTCGCGGAGGCGGAGGAGGCGATCCGTTGCGAGGAGCGGGCGGAGTCCTACCAGGCGCGCGGGATCGTGCGGCAGGCGCGCGGCGACGCGGAAGGCGCGATGGCCGACTTCCAGAAGGCGCTGACGTTCAGGAGATGATCAGGCAAGGCACGGTGTGCTCGTCCTCTTGCTTCTCGAGCACCAAGGTTTGAACAGCGCGCCGCTCACGCCGCGACCCCGAAGTAGCCAGCGCCTCGTCCGTCTGCATCTGCTACCGTAGACGGAAGGAAGGGGCCGAAGGGAAACAACGATTCCGTCGCGTCTCGTGTTTCATAGCGAGCAGGGCTTTGGAGGTTTGATGCGCCTTGTTTCACTCGGACTTGTGCTACCGTTCCTCTTCGACGTCAGCCCCGCGGGGGCGATCAAGAAGCTTGGCGAGAAGAAGGTCTGCTCGTTCACCGTCGAGATCAAGTGCGAGGGCGACGCGGGGATCTCGCGCTACTTCGATGTCGAGATCGCCGGCCAGGTCCAGAAGCCCGACGTCATGATCGCGCGGAACGGCAACCTGCAGGTCGCGCGCCGCGCATCGGAATCCACGTGGACGATCGACGGGAAGGAATGGAAGGACAAGGAGGCGATCGACAAGGAGCGTCGCGAGGCGAATCAGCGCGATGGCTACGATCCGCTCGCGTCGCTCGAGGCCACGGAGCGTCCCGCCGAGGAGATCGGTCGCGCGATCAAGCGCGCGGCGGGCGTGGCCAAGCAGAAGGGGACGGAGAAGTTCAACAAGATCGACTGCAGCGTATTCGAAGGCGGCTTCACGCGAGAGGGCGCCGCAGCTTTCGCAAAGGACCTCGTCGCCGGCGTGACGGTCCCCACGCGCGGCGGACCGAACATGCCCGGCGGCGGCACTCGATCGCCCCTCACTCCAAAAGACGCGCGCGGCGGAGTGCGGTTGCTGATCGGCACGACGGATGAGCTTCCGTACCAGATGCTCGCGTTCGTCGTATTCGAGTGCCAGGTGCCCAAAGGGGACGAGCTGGTCAAGGCGGAGATCACGATCAAGCGCACGGTGACGTGGGCGGAGTTCGATACGGCCAAGGTCGAGATCCCGGCCGAAGCAAAGAAGAAGCTGGGAATCGCGGACCGCTAGAATTGTCCCCCATGGACGAGCGCGATCTCCTCGACCGGTGCGTCCGCCGTACCGACGGCGCGTGGGAGGAATTCCTCGCGCGCTTCCGTCCGGTGCTCGAACGCGCCGCGCGGTCTACGTTCGCGCGAGTCGCCCGCCAGGCGTCGGAGGATGACGTAGAGGCGGTCGTGGAAGCGGTGCTCCTCAGCCTGGTGAAGGACGACTGCTCATCGCTTCGCGCGTTCGCCGGACGCAGCTCGTTCGCGGGCTATCTGCGGGCGATCGGCACCAATCTCGCGCTCAACCATGTGCGCGGCGAGCGCCGGAAGGGCTGGCTGCGCTTCCGCCCCCTCGAGGAGGCCGGCGAGCCCATCACGGGTGAAGCCGTTTCGACCGACGAAGTGCGCATCGCCGCGATTCAACGCGCGCTCGAGGGTCTCCCGCCGCGCGACCGCCTGCTCCTCAAGCTGTTCCACTTTGACGGCGCCGACTACAAGGAGATCTCCGCAGTCACGGGACTCTCCACGAATGCGGTCTCACCCGCCCTCATCCGCGCACGCGAGCGATTGCGTGCACGAATCGAGGGCAAAGCGGTTACGGAGGAATGATGGGTTGCCCGGGTCCCGAACTGCTGGCCGCGATGGCCGAAGGCCGGCTGGACCGCGAGGAACGCGACGATCTGACGCCGCACCTGGCGGACTGCGATACGTGTCGTCACGGCATGCTCGCGATGCTCGATGCGCAGCGCGGCGCGACCGCGAAGCTCGTGATCCGGATGCGCCGCCCCGTGCCGTGGGGCGCGATCGCCGCGGCGCTCCTCCTGGGCGTCATCGGCTATGCGCTCGGCCGCTACTCGCCGAAATCAATGCCGGTGGATGTTGCCCGCCAACCCGTGCCGGCGCCGACCGCAACCGTGCAGCCGCTCCCGGAATCGCCGCGCTCGCGGGAGCCCGCTCCATCGACGACCCCGGAGCCGACCCCGCAGCCGCCGCCGAGCGCTGACGTGCCTCCGCCCGTGGATCCGCCGGATCCTACGCCTCCGAAGTCGGAACAGCCAACGCCTCCGTCGCCGAAAACCGGGGAGCCCCCTGCGCCCACCCGGCCGGAGCAGCTGCCGGCGCGCGAAGTCGCCTCCGTGCGGCTGCTCGACGTTACGGGTGAGCTCACGATCGCAAAGAAACGCGTCGCCGAAGGACAGTTGACGAACGCCGAGATGACGGCCGTGACGGCCGCGGCGTTCCGCGTCGACGGCGATCTTATCGCGCTCGCCAAGGGCACCGTCGCTGCCGTGGGAAAGAGCGACGGTGTCCTTTCAATTTTGGTCCAGTCCGGTGAAGCGTGCGTTGAATCCGACGGCGCGCGCTGGCAGCTTGGTGGGCGCGTCGTCGAGCTGAGGGGACGCGCGATCTTCGCGCCGTCGGATTCGGTCGTGATCGCCGAACTGCCGCAGAAAGAGGCGGCGAGACGGCTCGCCCCGTTCAAGTCGATTCGCACGCGACAGCAGACGTGGTACTGGAACGACTTCGCCGAGCGCGAGAAGGGCATGTACGTCGCGCCGACGCGCGGGCCGCTCATCGTCGGGACGATCGACCTCGATCGCCGCGCGCCTTACGCATCGCCGCTCACGCTCAAGCTCCGCGCGCGCACGAACGTGACGCAGGTGCAGGTCAACCTGCTTCTGGAAGATCGCGCGGAGCCGCAAGTGATGATGGCCACCGTAAAACGCGGCGCGTGGCAGGATCTGTCTCTGGCGATCTCGCGCTTTGAGACTCCGACCGGTGCGAAGCCTCCCGAGAAAGGCGCGCGTATCCGCGGTCTTCTGTTCCTGATCAATCCCGCGGACGCCGGCAAGGAGCGCGCCTTCCTCGAGCTCGACGACGTGCTCCTCCTCGAGAAGGAGTAGCGCCTATTTCTCCGCGGGGGGCAGCGGCACTCCTCGCGCCACGCCGAAGTAAATGTGGTCGCCGACGAGTTTGCCCTGCTTTTTCAGCTCGTCGTACTTCGCCTGCTGCGCGGAATCGAGCTCGTTGCGCATGGCCGAGTCGTAGTGATCTTCCACGGCCTTCCATTGCGCGCCTGTGTCCTTCAGATCCGGTGTCTTCATCAGCGCGTCGAGCGCCGTCTCCCGCTCCTGCATGAGCTTCTGGATCCGCTCCTTCTGGATGGCGCTCAGCTTGAGCTCGCGCTCGAGGACGTCGAGCGGATCGTCCATCTCGAACTGGATCACGTTCTTCGGTTTCTTCGACTCGCGCTCGTCCAGCGCGCGCTTCACGATCTCCTCGACCTGGGAGGCGGAGACGATTGTGGCGGGATCCTGGCGACGGGGCGTCGCAGCAGGTGCCGCGGCGCGTTCGGAAGTCGCGGGTCTCGAGTAGGGGGCGGCGCTCGTGACGTGGTCCTCCCCGATCGGATTCA
>CAYXVY010000058.1:0-12318 GCA_964468745.1 uncultured Planctomycetales bacterium
CGTGTCCGCCATCGTCAGCGCGAGTTGCGCGCGACCATCGGCGTCCGTGATGATCGACGGCCTCCACGCGAGCGTCTCCGGGAAGAAGTCGCGCACGCGCGTCGGTCCGCCGCCGTCTTCCTCGGACTCGTTGTGATCCACGTCCCCCTTGGTCCGGAGCTTCTCCTCCAGCTTCTTTCCCGCCTTGTCCTTCGGCGCATTCGGCTGCGGAGCCGCGCCTGCTACCGGGGCCGCGCCGCCGAGGCGACGGCCTCCACCCTCGCCCGCCTTGCGCAGCTCGCCGCGGCCGCGGAACCCCTGCTGGGCGCCGTCCTGCAGCTGTATATCGTCTTCCGCGTCCCCCATGTAGCCGCCCCACGACTGCTGGAGCCAGCGGATCGACGGATCGTGCTGGTAGAACACGCATCCCGCGTAGTTCGGCTGATACTGCCCCGCAGCCTGCATCGCACCGACGTTCAGATCGTCGGCCGTGTCGAACTTGCGGTCCGGTCCCGCCGAGAAAAGCGTGTAGTGACCGGACAGGAGACCGCACGGCATGTTGCCCTGGATCTTCCCACCGATCTTCACGAACTTGTAATGCGTCCCCCACGGATCGCTCACCTGCGCTTCCGTCAGCGCCTTGAGCTCCACGAGCTTGCCCATCGCGTCGTCCGGGAGCTTCTGCCCCTTGTTGTGGATGGCGTTGCAGACCGCGTTGCCGATCTGGTCGGCCGACCCGCGGAGCACGCCGCCCACGACGTTCTGTGCTGCGAACTGCGGATCCTCCTTGCTGAGCGCCGCCAGGTCGAACGCCGCGCCCGCCACGTCGCGCGTCTGCCCGTCCTCGAGCAGCTTCTCCGCTACGAGCGTCTTGAGCACGTCGCCCTTGTAGACCCACGTCTTCCCGTCAAACTCGACCACCTTGTCGAATCCACCCTTGCGCGCGAGATCGCCGATCGCCTTGTGGATGCCCACGCGGCGCGCGGCACTCGCGATTTTGACCATGTTCGCGGCGCTGAACGCGGCGTTCTCCTTCGCGAGAGCGTCGATGTCGTACGCGCTGCCGTCCGCCTTCTTCGGCGCCTTCACCTTCGCAAGCACACCGTCGACGTACTTGTGCTCGGCCGTGACGATCGCGCCCTCGCCCGAGCCCGTCATCAGCGCATTGAAGATCGCCTGCTTGCGCGCGTTGTCCATGATGCGGCGCAGGTTGTCCTTCGAGAAGACCGCGTCGATCTTCTCCAGCTTCTCAGGCGTGAGCGCCTCGCCGAAGTAATCCTTCGCCGCCTCCGGCCCGACCGCCTTCGTCTCCACGAGCTTCGCCAGGATGTCGGGCGACGCCAGGTCGAACTGCGCGGCGCCGTTGACCATCGCCTGGTAGATCAGCTGCACGTTCTGGGCCGACATCACTTTCGCCCAGTACTCGAACGTGAACGCGTGGTTCAGGTCGCCGAGGTCCTTGACCGTCAGGCGGCCGCCCCACGGGTCGATGAGCGTCTCCTTCGGCAGCTTCACAGCCTTCGACTTTTCCGCGGCGTTCTCGATCAGCTTCGGATCGATCTCGCGCTTCCCGCCCACCTCGACCCAGAACGTTCCCTTCTCGTTCATGATGTAGTTCTGGAGCAGGTAGTAGATCTGCTCCATCTGGTTCGCCATCTGGTTGACGCGCAGCGCCATTGTGTTGATCGTCGCGCGCCGCTCCGGCAGCACGATCGGCGCGAGGAGCACGATCGCCGTCCCCTTCCGACGCGCCTCTTCCTCCGGCTTCTCAACGGGATCCAGCACGCTCGAGATGTCGCCGCCGCCCCACTTGATCTCGATCTTCGGCGACAGCAATTCTTTTTGAAGCATGAAGTAGATCTTCTCGAGTCCGGGCTGCATTTCCTGCAGCGCATACACGCTCTCGTCCACCACGATGACGCCGAGCGCGCTTTGCACTCCCTTGCCAGCGCCGTCCGTCACACGGAACGAGATCGTCGCGTCCTGCCCCGGCAGGTACGTCTCCTTGTCCGGCGTCACGTCGATCTTCAGGCTCGCCGCGGGCTGCACAAAGATCACGCGCGTGTCGCGCACGATCTGCGAATCGCCCATGAAGGCGTACGCGTGAATCTCGAGCGAGCCGAACAGGTCCGGCGACAGCGGCAGCGCGTAGTGCCCCTTCCCCTTCTCGATATCGAACGTCGTCGCGAGGATCGTCTGGCCGCGACGGATGACGTCGAGATACACCGTCGTCTTCTCAAACGTCCCGAACACGTCGAGCCCCAGCGACTCGCCGACCTTCAGGATCGCGCCCGAGGGACGCAGCAAGATCTGGTCCTTGCCGCTCTCGCTCGACAGCGTCAGCTTGCGCGACGCCGCGTTTCCCTGCTTGTCCTTGCCGCTCAGGTCCGCATGCAGGACGCCGTTGACCAACTCGTCCAGCGCCGGCGTGATCCGCACTTCGGCATAGCCCGACGCGTTCGTCCGGCCCTTCACTTCGCTCTTCGACGTCTTGAGGACGACGTCCGC
This sequence comes from uncultured Planctomycetales bacterium, assembly GCA_964468745.1. Lineage (GTDB taxonomy): Bacteria > Planctomycetota > MHYJ01 > MHYJ01 > JACPRB01 > JACPRB01. Next base: position 2,488 of record CAYXVY010000058.1, read on the forward strand.
CTCGGCGGGCGACCCGTCCGGCGTCGACGCGAGCACGTAGATGATGTTCTCGATCCCCGGCACGATCTTCCCGCTCTCCGGCACCGCGCCGATGAGCAGCGGCTGCGAGCACACGCTCGCGGTCTTCGTCACGCTTTCCGCGTGCTCCGCCGAATCGGTGACGGTCACCTCGAACTGCACGTAGGCGTTCCCCTTTTCCAGCGGCTGGCCGACGAAGTAGTCGGGCAGCGTGATCTCGAACTCCGCCGAGCCCTTCGCGTCGGTCTTCACCTTGACCTGCTGGAACTCGCGCATCGAGACGTCGAACGTTGATCCCTTCACGACCACGTCGCCCGTCACCGGCTTGCCGAAGAAGTAGTCGGCCTGGATCGTCCCCTTCACCTTTTCCTGGGGCGAATAGAACTTCTTGTCGGTCTTGACCTCGAGCTTGAACTTCGGAAGCACGTACTTCTTCACGACGACGGACTTCTCGGACTTCGTCGTCCCCATCGTGGCGATGATCTTGTAGTCGCCCATCAGCACTTCGTCGGCGAGCTGGAAGTCGACCGACGAGACGCCGTACGCGTCGGTCTTGCCGGCGCGCTTGAAGACTTTGTTCCCCTTGGAGTCCTCGATCTCGTACGTGATCGCCTGTTCGCCGAGGGCGCGCATCGTCATCGCGTCCATCGCGAGGGCGCGCAGCCGCATCTGCTGCCCGGGCTGGTAGAGCGGCTTGTCGCTCACCAGGAGGATGCGGAACTCGCGCACGAGTTTCACGGCGACCGGCGCCGTGTGCTCGCCCGCGCCGGACTTCGTCTTCACGACGACCTGGTAATCGCCCTCCGGGAGATTCGGCACGGAGAAGCCGCAGTCGACGGACCCGTTCTTGCCGGTCTTGCCACTGAAGAGCGCCGTCTCCTTTTTGTCCTTGTCGACGAGCGCGATGTCGACGGATGCGCCTTCGACCGGCGTCACCTTCATCACGCCCTTCGTCTCGTAGACGACGACGCGCGCCGCGGCCCTCGATTCGGGCGCGAGCACGGTCGGCACTTCAACGAGCACGTCGTGGGCGGCCTTCGACGCGTCCTGCGCGTTGGCCGCGGGGACGATCGCAAGGGCGACAAGGGCGAGGACGGCAACGAGACGGCGCATAAGAATCTCCTTCAGGTGAGCGAGGATGCCGCCCCCCTATGAGGCGGTCCCCCGATTCGCAAGCTTGGACGTCAACTGCGGGGTCGTGGTTCGCTGAATTGGGAGAGTTTTGAGTGATGAGTTTTGGGTGATGAGCAGACTCACTCACCATTCACAACTCACAACCCATCGCTCATCCCTTCCCGCAGCACTGTTTGTACTTCTTGCCGCTGCCGCACGGACATGGATCGTTGCGGCCGACCTTGGACTGCGTCGACTTCATCGGCGCCGGCCCCTGGCGGACGGAGCGGCTGTAGAACCACGTCCCGTCGACGCGCTGGAACTCCCCCTTCTCGTGCAGCGCGTGCTCCGCGTCTTCTTCGCGGAAGTACGCCGTGAAGTCGACGAAGGCCTGGTCCGGCTTGGGCCCGGCCTCGTGCGCGTGGATCACCAGCCGCGACCACGCCTTCGTCGGCCCGCCGGCTTCGGCGACGTACGGCTCGCGCGACGTCGCCAGGTACGTGCGATGCAGGTGCTCGAAATCGCCCACGACGTGCGCGGTGAACCGCGAGCGCATCAGCTCTTCGGCGGTCTTCGCCGGCCGCTGCTTCTGAAGGAGCGCGTCGCAGCACTGCGCGAATGTCTGCCCGGTGCCGCAGGGGCAGGGCTTGGACTTCTCGACCGGCGGGAGTGTCATGCGGGCGTCAGAATATCAAACGGCACCCCCCGGACGCGACATCCTTGCGCGAAATCCGATGCGCCGTCGCCGCGGCTCGGGCGGCTCCATCAACTCGCGGATCGCGTCGAACACGATGCGAAATTGCGCGTCGTACCGCCCTTCAAGCGCATCCAGCTTGCGTGCGAGATCCTCGTGCGATGCGAGCAGCCGCCGCAGTCTCACGAACGCACGCATGATCTCAATGTTGACGCGGATCGCCCGCGGACTCCGCAGCACGCTCGAGAGCATCGCTACCCCCTGCTCCGTGAAAGCATACGGGAGGTATTTCGTGTTGGCGCCTTGCTTCTTCAAGGTCACAAATTGTGACCTTGAATCCGGGGCCGGACGCGTTCGGCAGCGCGCCGCTTCCTCCCACGTCAGCCGGAACATGAAGTCCGGGGGAAAGCGCAACGCGTTGCGCTTCACGGCCTGTACCAGCACCTTCGGCGTCACGCCATACAGTCGCGCCAGGATGGGACTCAGCATCACGCGGTGGCTTCGCAGGATCACGATGAGATGATCCGCCGCGCCACTCTCCAGACGCACCGCCGCACTGTTCGACATATCAATCTCCTTCTGTCCCCACAGCGGCGGCTTCTCCAACCGCAGCATACTGAGGACAGTGTCATCCGGTGACACGACGCGCGCGGAGCCCGCGGAGGAGCAGCGGGTTCGGGACGCAGAGATGAATTGTGGGGGGCCGATCCGCCCTGCAAGATCCTATTCTGCGCCTCAAAACGACTCCGCTCCTCCGCGGGCTCAGCGGTTCTTTCAGGGGGATCGACGCGCCTCGCGTCTATTGCCGCCGCATCGCCGCCTGGGCCGACCGCAACTCCGCCAGCGCCGTCCCCCGCGCCGACCAGTCCCTCGGCGCCAGGCGCAGCGCCGCCTCGAAGTCGGCGACCGCCCCCTCGTAATTCGCCGCGGACACGCGGATCTTCCCCCGGTTGAAGCGCGCCACCGGATCGTCCGGCGTCAGCGCGATGGCCGCATCCATGTCCGCCAGCGCGGCGGGCAGGTCCTTCAGCGTCAGATACACGTTTCCCCGGTTGATGAACGCGGAGGCAAAGTCGGGACGCGCCTCGATCGACCGCCCGTAGTCCGCGATCGCCCCCTCCGCATCCCCCCCATCCCGCCTCGCGTTCGCGCGCGCGTAGTACACCGTGTAGTAGGTGTTGCCGAGCGCGAGGACCCGGTCGAAATCCAGGATCGCCCCGGCGGGATCGCCCTTCGCCCGCTTCGCCGCCCCGCGGTTGTACCAGGCCGCATCGAGATCCGGATCCACCGCGATCGCCTGATCGAACTCCTCGATGGCGCCCGCGACGTCGCCGCTCTCCTGCCGGAGAACGCCGCAATTGAACCAGGCCATCGCCATGCCGGGGTCCAGCTCGATCGCCCGACGATAATCCGCCATCGCCCCCGCGCGGTCCTTCGCCTCGAACTTCGCGTTTCCCCGGTCGAGATGCGCCTTCGCGTATCCGGGCGCCAGCTCGATCGCCCGCGTCTGCCAGTGGATCTTCTCCGCCGGCGTGTCCGCGAGCAGCGCGCCCATCCAGTTCGCGTACTCCTCCGACTTGAATTGCGCCATCCCGTCGTCCAGCAGCGCCCGCGTCCCGGCCACATCCGGCGGCGTTGCGCTCGAGAGCTGCGCCACGCGAGCGAGACGCGCCGCGATCTCGTCCTCCCTCGTGGGGGCGAGTCCCCAGCGCGCGCCATCCGCCGCCATGCCGCGTTCGAGCGCCGCCAGCGCCTCCTCGAGCATCGGGCGCAGCACCCTCGCCCTCACGTCTTGCGTCTCCGCCTGTCCGTACAGTTTCCGATGGAAGCGTTCGAGCAATACCACCCCGAGCAGCGTCCACCCAGGGGCGAACTCCGCGCTCCTCGCGACGGCCGCACGCGCGTCCCGCTCCGCCGCCTGCAGGTCACCGAGATAAAACCGTCCCCGCCCCCGCACGTAGTACCCCTGCGGATCGTCCGGCCATTCGCGCACGTGGGCGTCGAGCGCCAGCACGGCGTTCTCCAGCGCGGGACGCGCGACTTCGATCGGTGATTGCAACAAACGAAGATCGCGCTTCCGTTCGACGATCGTCGCGGCCAGCGCCGCGAGACGGTTGAGTCCCTCCTGGCGACGCAGATTGCGCGCCTGCTCCTCAATCATCGCGCGATGCGCGCGCGCCCCCTGCATGCCATACAGAACGCCGCCGATGACGACGGCAATCACCCCCGCGATCACGGCGGACGTGACACGCGGATTGCGTCGCAACTTCAGCGCGATGCGGTGCAGCGTGCTCGCGGAGCGCGCCGCGATCGCCTCCCCGTCCAGCCAGCGCCGCAGGTCATCCGCGAACTCCGTCGCGGACGCATACCGCCGCATCGGCTCCTTCTCGAGCGCCTTTCGCGCGATGATCTCCAGGTCGCGCGGCACGTCGCCGCCCAACGATTCGGGATCGCTCGAGACGATCCGCGAGTAGACCTCCGGCAAGTCGGCGCCCGGGAACGCGTGGCGCCCCGTCACGACTTCGTACAGCATCGCGCCGAGCGACCAGATGTCCGTCGCCGGCCCCAGCCCCTTCGTCTCCCCGCGCACCTGCTCCGGCGACATGTAATGCGGTGTGCCGAGAATCGATCCCGTCCTCGTCAGGTCGTCCGCCTCGAGGATCTTGGCGAGCCCGAAGTCGACGAGAAACACGCGGGCGCTCAGCCCGGACGGCGTCGGCACGGATGACGGCTCGAGGAGCACGTTCCGCGGCTTGAGGTCGCGATGCAGGATCCCCTGTGCATGCGCGGCGGCGACGGCGCGCGCGACCGTCTCGAGGACGATCACGCGTTCGCGCCGGGAGAGCGTGGGCAGCGCATCGGCAAAGGTGGACCCGTTGATGTACTCCATCGCGATGAAGTGCACGGGGCTGCCGCTGGCGTCGCGAACGGAGCCGACGTCGTGAACGGTGACGATGTTTGGGTGGCGAAGTCGCGTGGCGGCGGCCGCCTCCGCGTGCAGGCGGCGGATCAGCATCGGCGAGGCGTCCGACTCACGGATCGCCTTCAGGGCGACGCGCCGCCCGAGCGCAGGATCGACCGCCTCGTAGACGGTGGCCATCCCGCCGCGCGCGATTTCGCGGACGATCTGAAACCGGCCGATCGTCGTGACGGGCATCCGGTCCATGATACCGCCGCGCGGACTGCAGCTTCAGGCAGACATTCTCTTCCGCGCGGCTACACGGCGTCGTTGAACTCGACAACCGTCATTCCGATGGAGGCGATGATTGCCCGCAGCGTTCCCGTCGGAATCGTGCCCGGATGAAAGGGGATGACGACGATACGACCGTCCGAATGGCGATAGGTCCGATGCGAGCCCTTCGATCGCGCGAATACGAAGCCGCGCGACTCGGCGACACGTGCGACCTCCCTGGGACGGGAAGGCTTCGGCCTCACGCGAGCTTCAGGATCCGGAGCTCGACATCGTCCGCGGGAATCGGCATGCCCGCGTCCGCGAGCGTCTCCAGATACACTTGAATCGCCTCGCGCACATGGCGGACTGCATCGCGCTTGGTGCGGCCCCAGCTGTGGCACCCCGGCAACGACGGCACGGACACGTTATAGACACGCTCCGCACGGTCATACGAGATCGCAATGGTGTACTGCAGCGCCTTCCGCGATACCGCCATACGGCCATCATCCCTCGTTGACCCGCGACGGTCAAGGTGGGATCCGACGCGCCCGCTGAAACACCAAGTCATCCGAGGAAACAGAGAGGACTCTGGATGCGGAACGTCCCCCCCATACGCTTCTCGGCTCTCTCTGCGTCCTCGGTGTTTGTCCTCTCCGGTCGTGGTCGTCGGATCAGCGCACTCGACGGTTCCTTGACGACACCCCCTCGCGCCCTACACTGGTCACGTGCCCGCGGAGAGAGTGGACCTGATCGTGCATCGCGCCGGGGAGCTTGTCACCCTGCGCGGGCCCGCCGGACCCCGCCTCGGACCCGCGATGGCCGACACCGGCACGATCGCCGACGGCGCCGTCGCCATCAAGAAGGGACGCATCGTCGCAGTCGGAGCGAGCCCCGCGATCCTGAAAGAATACAAGGCGGCGAAGAAGATCGACGCGAAGGGGCGACTCGTTACGCCGGGCCTCGTCGATGCCCACACGCACCTCGTCTTCGCGGGATCGCGCGAGAACGAATTCGAGATGCGCATCAAGGGCGCCTCGTACATGGACATCGCCAAGGCGGGCGGCGGCATCCTTTCGACGGTCGATCGCGTGCGCGCCACGACCAAGGAGTCGCTCGCCGACGAGACACGCGGCCGCCTGCGCAAGATGCTCGCGCACGGCACTACGACGGCCGAGGTGAAGAGCGGCTACGGGCTCTCGACGGAACACGAGATCAAGTGCCTCGAGGTGATCGAGAAACTCGCGAAGACCGAGAGCATGGATCTCGTGCCGACGTTCATGGGGGCCCACGCAGTGCCCCGCGAGTTCGCCGGCCGACAGGGGCAATACGTCGACTATATAGTGAAGGAGATGATCCCCGCGGTCGGCGCGCGGAAGCTCGCGCGGTTCTGCGACGTCTTCTGCGAGGTCGGGGTCTTCACGGTCGACGAGGCGAAGCGCATCCTGCTGGCGGCGAAAGAGGCCGGCATGGGCGCGAAGCTGCACGCGGAGGAGTTCAAGGCGTGCGGCGGGACGGAGCTCGCGGCCGAGCTCGGCGCGGTTTCGTGCGACCACCTGATGGCGATCACCGAACGCGGCATCCGGCTGCTCAAAGGCAAGTCGACGGTGGCCGTGCTGCTCCCCGCGACGAGCTTCTTCCTCGCGACGGGCAAGTACGCGCCGGCGCGCAAGCTGATCCAGGAGGGCGTGCCGGTGGCGCTCGGGAGCGACTGCAACCCAGGCTCGTCCCCCACCTTCAACATGCAGATCGTGATGACGCTCGCGTGCACGCAGCTGCGGATGACGCCGGCCGAGGCGCTCTCGGCGGCGACGATCAACGCGGCGCACGCGATCGGCGCGGGCTCGCTCGTCGGTACGCTGGAGCCCGGCAAGATCGCGGATCTCGTGATCTGGGACGCACCGTCGATCGCCTATCTGCCGTACGCCTTCGGCTCGAACCTGGCGGCGACAGTGATCAAGGCGGGGCGGGTCGCGTAGACAGCCGCGCTTCAGGCCGGGGGCGCTGCACCGGCAAGAGCCTCGTTCATCTGTCGAGCGAAGGATTCGGGATCGACAGCGGGATACCGGAACAGCTCCGGGCGGATGGCTTCAAACGATTCGCGCAGACGGTCCGGCTCGACAAGGCCCCCGCCGAGCATCGCCTGGACATCGACAAGATCCTGCCGGTGTCCGCGCTCGATCTTGGACAACGCTTGCGAGTAGAAATCGAAATGGTGCCAGTCCACGCGGCCTTCGCGACAGATGAACAGGCTGCGCGACTCCCACCCGGGGACGGCGGGGATGAAATGATCGGGACTGGCAAGCTCGACGTTGATGTTGAGCTCTTCCTTCAGCTCCGGCAGCGCGCGCAAGATGTCATCCCGGTCCGGGACGGGCTTGATGTCGACGTCGATGGTAGTTTCGCGCCAGCCCATGAGGACGGCGGTGGAGCCGCCCGTGAGGTAGATGCGGGCATCGGCGCGCGCTGCTTCTCCCAAGCGTCGCATGAAGTCCCGGATGCGGGCGGCGGTGGCTAGCTCGCGCATTCCAGCGCGCGCTCGAAACTGACCAGCCGCCGCACGAGGGCGTTGTACTGCGAGTGGGCGCCGTTGCCGTGCGATCGCGCCAGCAGCGCGTAGAGCCGGTGTTCGGCATCGGGCAGAGGCGACGGAACGCTGAACCCGGACCGCAGCAGCCGCGGCGCCCCGATCGAGACGAGGAGCGCGGCCGCAGTCTCGCGACGATTCGACAGGTCGTTGACGCCCTCGCGCATCAGATCCTCGCCGGGCAGGAGCATCATGCAGCCATTGTATCGACGATGCGCGCGCCGCGCGACTGCGGACAACGCGCGACAGAACTCGTACTCCCCCTCACCGACCGACGCTTCCAGATCTCCTCTGTTCTATACTCCGATCGTGGACGACGACGTCGAAGTGACCTGCCCCTACTGCGGCGAGCCGAACACGGTTTCGATCGACGCGGGCGGGGAGGGCGACGAGTTCGTACAGGACTGCTCCGTCTGCTGCCGGCCGTGGCAGGTGCGCATCACGATCCGTCCCGATGGGTCGGCCGACGTCTCCGTCCGCGCCGAGGGGGAGTGAGCGCGGCCGAACACCCCTTCGCGCCCTTCCCGCTCTTCGCCGTTCAGGGTATCGTTCCGCCAAGACGCTTTCGCCCTGGGCGTGTACTGGCGTGACGTAACGGGGCTGGCTCTTCAACCTGCGGAGGCGCGACATGAACCGGCTTATTCTTGCGTGCGGCGTTCTGGCGATGCTCGCGGCGTGCGGGCCGAGCGGCAGCTCCAGCACGTCGACCATGGGGCAGAAGGCGATGCGGTTCAAGAACTACGAGTTCCACTGGAGCGAGAACGTGCGGATGGATATCCCCGAGCTGCCGGAGAATTCCGTCATCGAGATCCATCCGAGCTACATCATCGTGGACTCGAAGGACGGCTGGCGAATCATCATTCCCATGGACCGGATCCGCTTCATCAACGTCAAGTCACAACTGTAGGGAGAGCGTATGAGCGACAAGCAGGGTGCGCCGGCGAAGGCGGGCGTGGCTCCGGCCGGCGTGCTGGGGATCGACATGGAGCTCGGCGAGATCCCGGAGGGCTCCGTCCTCGAGATCCATCCGACCTTCATCATCGCGGACATGAAGGAGGGGTGGCGGACGCTGATCCCGATGGACAACATCCGGTTCATCAACGTGGCCGAACCGGTCTAGCCGGATACCGGATACCCGAGCGGCGGAGCGATCACTTTGCGTCGCCTTTGCTTCCAATCAGGATGATATTGCACCCGACTTGGTACCGATGCCCCGACTTGGGGTTGGTGACCTTGCCGTTGGCGTAGAACCCGAGCGAGCCGGTCTTGAACTCCTTGGCGCCGGCGACGACCGTGCCCCACACTTCGCCGGTGGGGGTCTTGAACTCGAGCGTGAGCGACGCCGGCGCGTCCGTATCCTTCACTTTGTCGGCCATGGGCCCTCCTCTTGTTGGGGGCGAACAGGATATCCCACCGTACCGCGACTTTTCGAACAATCTGCTCGCGAAATTCCATTTTCGCGATGAACTTTTCCGCCGAAACGACACACCTTGGTGTCATGCGACCGGACCTGATCAAGAGGCTGTTGCTCGGGGATCCGGGCGCGGCGAAGGAACTGACGCTGCACAACGGAGCGCGGTACGTCGTGCACCATGCGGATCAATGGACGGTTTCGGACGTGCTCACGATCATCGTTCACGGGGAGAACGTCCATGTAGGATTCCTCAGTGTCGCCACGATTCGTATACTGAGATGACGATATGACGCGACAGGAGTTCAGGCGGAAGTTCAGAGCCCACTACGGCACGCCCAGGGAAATGGTGCTGCGCAGCGGCAAGCGTCTGAAGCTGGGCCCCCTGCAAACCTGCGCCGCAGGTTGGAAGCTCCTGATCTCGCTCGACGGGAAGAAGCTGCTGGAGTTTGAGTACGACGAGATCCTCGATCTCCGCCCGCTCGTCGCTGCGAAGCGCCGCCGCAAGGCGAACTGAGGCTGGATCCCGGATATAGCGACATCCAGTCTCTGGCACCCCTCATCCGCGCCCGGTACGATCTTCGGACTTGAATAAGGAGATCCCCATGCGCGCCCTCATCGCCGCCCTTTTCGCCGTCGCGTCGACGCCCTGCTTCGCCCAGGAGCCGGCCAAGCCGGGCCCGGAGCACGACGTCCTCAAACAGTTCGAGGGGACGTGGGACATCGCCGTCAAGGCCACGGACCCGACGGGCAAGGAGTCGGAGACGAAGGGGAGCGAGACCTGCAAGATGCAGCAGGGCGGGTTCTGGCTCATCATCGACCACACGAGCGAGATCATG
>CAYXVY010000059.1:0-5420 GCA_964468745.1 uncultured Planctomycetales bacterium
CGGGAGCCAGCGCGCGTCCGCAGCGCGCGGGAACTCGCCCAGCAGGCGCGACTGCCCCTCCCCACCGTCAGCAAAATCCTCAAGTCGCTGGCACACAGCGGCTTGCTCACGGGCCATAGAGGAGTGAAAGGCGGCTTCAACCTCGCGCGCCGGCCCGAACTCGTGAACGTCGCGGAGATCATCTCGGCACTCGAGGGTCCCGTCGCCATCACGGAGTGCAGCGACGCGCACGGCACGTGCCGTATCGAACCGACCTGCATCGTCCGAGGGAACTGGCGGCGACTCAACCGAGCCGTCTTCGACGCCCTCAGCAAGATAACGCTGGCTGAAATGACGCATCCGCTCCACATCGAATCGATGCCCGTGGAACTGCGCCGCGCGGCAACCCTGACACCGAGCAAAGCATGAGCGACGACACCCTTAAAAACCTGACGGAGAGCGAATACAAGTACGGCTTCGTCACCGACATCGAGGAGGACCGCGTCCCGAAGGGCCTCAACGAGGACATCGTCCGCCTGATCTCGGAGAAGAAGCGGGAGCCGTCGTGGATGCTCGACTGGCGCCTGCGCGCCTATCGCCACTGGCTCACCATGAGGGAGCCGCGCTGGGCGAATCTCCGCTGGACGAAGATCGACTACCAGGACGCGTACTACTACTCGGCGCCGAAGATGAAGAAGGCGCTGAATTCGCTCGATGAGATGGATCCGGAGATCCGCCGTACCTACGAGAAGCTCGGCATCCCGCTCGTCGAACAACAGATGCTGGCAGGCGTGGCCGTCGATGCCGTTTTTGACAGCGTTTCCGTCGCAACGACCTATAGAGAGAAGCTCGCGCAGGTCGGCGTCATTTTCTGCTCGTTCAGCGATGCGATCCACAACCACCCGGATCTCGTCCGCAAGTGGATGGGATCGGTCGTGCCGTACACGGACAACTTCTACGCGACGCTCAACAGCGCCGTCTTCACCGACGGGAGCTTCTGCTACATCCCCAAGGGCGTTCGCTGCCCGATGGAACTGTCGACTTACTTCCGCATCAACGCGAAGTCGACGGGCCAGTTCGAACGCACGCTGATCGTCGCCGAGGAAGGCTCGTATGTCAGCTACCTCGAAGGGTGCACCGCGCCGATGCGCGACGAGAACCAGCTGCACGCCGCGGTCGTCGAACTCGTCGCGCTCGACAACGCGACGATCAAATACTCGACGGTGCAAAACTGGTACCCGGGCGACAAGGAAGGCAAGGGGGGGATCTTCAACTTCGTAACGAAACGCGGGCGCTGCAAGGGAGTCAGCTCGCGCATCACGTGGACGCAAGTCGAGACCGGCAGCGCGATCACGTGGAAGTATCCGAGTTGCATCCTTCAGGGCGACAACTCGACGGGCGAGTTTTACTCGGTCGCGACGGTGAACAATCTGCAGCAGGCGGACACCGGCACGAAAATGATCCACATCGGCAAGAACACGCGCAGCACGATCATCTCGAAGGGGATCTCCAGCGGCCGCGGCCAGAATACGTATCGCGGCGGCGTGTCGATCCTCGCAGGCGCCCAGAACGCTCGGAACTACTCGCAGTGCGATTCGCTCCTCCTCGGTGACAAGTGCGGCGCGCACACGTTCCCCTACCTCGACTGTCACAACCCGTCGGCGCAGGTCGAGCACGAAGCGTCGACGTCGAAGATCGGCGAGGACCAGCTCTTCTACTGCAAGCAGCGCGGCCTCTCGACGGAGGACGCCGTGAACATGATCGTCAACGGCTTCTGCAAGCGGGTATTCAAGGAGCTGCCGATGGAGTTCGCCGTCGAAGCTCGGAAGCTCTTGTCTGTCAGCCTTGAAGGGAGCGTTGGTTAATGCTCGAGATCCGCGACTTGCACGCGAGCATCGGCGACAAGACCGTGCTCAAGGGAATCAATCTCACAGTCAATCCCGGCGAAGTCCACGCCATCATGGGCCCGAACGCCTCGGGCAAGAGCACGCTCGCTCACGTTCTCGCCGGTCGCGAAAACTACAACGTGATCAAGGGGCAGGTGCTCTACAAGGGGAAGGATCTCCTCGCCATGCCACCCGAGGAGCGTGCGCGCGAAGGCGTCTTCCTCGGCTTCCAGTATCCGGTCGAGATCCCCGGCGTCGGGAACACGTACTTCATGAAAACCGCGCTGAATGCGATCCGGAAGCACCGCGGTCAGCCCGAGCTCGACGCCGTGGAGTTCCTCGCGCTCGTGAAGGAGAAGGCGAAGCTCGTCCAGCTCGACGAGCAGCTTCTTCACCGCCCCGTGAACGAAGGCTTCTCCGGCGGCGAAAAGAAACGCAATGAAATCCTGCAGATGGCCGTGCTGGACCCCGCCCTCGCGATCCTCGACGAAACCGACTCCGGTCTCGACATCGACGCGCTCAAGATCGTCGCCAACGGCATCAACGGATTGCGGGCCAAGGACCGCGCGGTCGTCCTCGTCACGCACTATCAGCGCCTCCTGAACTACATCGTGCCCGACATCGTCCACGTGCTGATCGACGGCCGCATCGTGAAGTCGGGACACAGGGAGCTCGCGCTGCAGCTCGAGGCGAAGGGGTACGGATGGGTTACGGAAGTTCAAGGGACGAACTAAGAGGTTGAAGGTCGGATGACCGCCACATCGCCGGCACTGGGCAGCTACAGACAGCAATTCGACCGCACGCACGGGAACGGTGCTGTCGGCGATTTGCGCCAGCGCGCGTTCGACCGCTTCGCCAGCCTCGGTTTCCCCACCGGCTCCGAAGAGGGGTGGCGCTTCACCGACGTCACGCCGATCGCCCAGACGCAATTCGCGGAGGCTCAGGCGGTCGATCCGTCCCCCGTCGCGGCGCTCGCGAAGGGGCCGCTCAGCGCATGCCAGATGACCTTCGTCAACGGCCGCTTCGAGAAGTCGCTCTCCAGCGACCGGCACGAACTGCTGAAACGCCTTGGAGCCGGCGACTGCGTCGGCCGCGTCCTGCGCGAACGCAACGCGTTCACCGAGCTGAATACCGCGCTCTTTGGCGACGCCGCGCTGCTCCGGATCAAGGCCACGATCACGGAGCCGATCCATCTGCTTTTCCTCTCCGTCGGCGACGGTTTCATCTCCTGCCCGCGAGTTTTCATCGAGGTCGCCCCCGGCGCACACGCTACCGTCGTGGAGAGCCATCTCGGCCCGTCGGGGGGCGCGTACTTTACAAACGCCGTGACGGAGATCGAGATCGGCGACGGCGGTCACCTCGACCACACGAAAGTGCAGCGCGAGAGCCCGAAGGCGTTCCACGTCGCAACGATCGCCGCGCGGCAGGGTCGCGACAGCGTCTTCTCCTCCCACTCGATCTCACTCGGCGCCGCGATCGCACGCAACGACATCCTCGCCACGCTCGACGGCGAAGGGGCCGATTGCACGCTCAACGGGCTGTACGAGGCCGGCGGCAACCAGCTCGTCGACCACCACACGACGATCGACCACGCGAAGCCGCACGGCACCAGCCGCGAGCTTTACAAGGGCATCCTCACAGCGCGCGCACGCGGCGTGTTCGACGGGCGCATCGTCGTACGGCCGGGCGCCCAGAAGACGAATGCGATGCAGACGAACAAGAATCTCCTGCTCTCTCAGGAGGCGCTCGTCAACACGAAGCCCCAGCTCGAGATCTTCGCGAACGACGTCAAGTGCAAGCACGGCGCCACGATCGGACAGCTCGACCGCGACGTGCTCTTCTACCTGCGCTCTCGCGGCATCGGGCACGACGACGCGCGGCGCCTCCTCATCCACGCATTCGCCGGCGAGATCATCGACCACGTGAAAGTCGACTCCGTCCGTCAGCAGCTCGGCGGCTGCCTCTTCATGTTTGCGCAATGACGTACGACGCGACCACCCTGCGAAAGGGCTTCCCCATCCTGCACACGCAGGTGCGCGGGAAGCCGCTCGTCTATCTCGACAGCGCGGCGACGACGCAAAAGCCGAAGGTCGTGCTTGACGCGATCCAGCGCTATTACGAGACGCTCAACTCGAACATCCATCGCGGCGTCCACTACCTCAGCGAGGCCGCGACAAAAGAGTACGAACGCTCGCGCGTGAAGGCGCAGCAGTTCATCGGCGCCGGCGATGCGCGCGAAATCATCTTCGTTCGCGGCGCGACGGAGGGGGTCAATCTCGTCGCGCAGTCCTACGGGCGCGCGAACGTGACGGCCGGCGACGAAGTGCTCATCACGGCGATGGAGCACCATTCGAACATCGTGCCGTGGCAGATGCTGTGCGACGAAAAAGGGGCGAAGCTGCGCGTCGCCCCGATCAACGACTCCGGCGAACTGATCCTCGAAGAATTCGAGAAGCTGCTCACACCGAAGACGAAGCTTGCCGCCCTCGCGCACATCTCGAACGCGCTCGGAACGGTGAATCCCGTGAAGAAGCTCGTCGCGATGGCGCACGCGCGACGCATTCCGGTGCTCATCGACGGCGCCCAGGCCGCGCCCCACACGAAGATCGACGTGCGCGACATCGACTGCGACTTCTACGTCCTCTCCGGGCACAAGATGTACGCACCGACGGGGATCGGCCTCCTCTGGGGCCGCCTGCACCTTCTCGAGGCAATGCCGCCGTATCAAGGCGGCGGTGAAATGATCCTGTCGGTGACGTTCGAGAAGACGACGTACAACAAGGTCCCGCACAAGTTCGAGGCAGGCACGCCTCACATCGAGGGCGTCATCGCGCTCGGCGCCGCGATAGACTACCTCACGTCGATCGGAATCGACGCGATCGCGCGGCACGAACACGAGATCCTCGACTACGCGACCAGGTCCCTCTCGGCACTTGGCGGCATTCGCATCGTGGGCACCGCGCGGGAGAAGGCGGGGGCCCTCTCGTTCCTCGTCGAGGGTGTGCATCCGCACGACATCGGGACGATCCTCGACCAGGAAGGGATCGCGATCCGCACCGGACACCACTGCGCGCAGCCGGTGATGGACCGATTCGGAATTCCAGCGACCGCTCGTGCGTCGTTCGGACTGTACAGTACGCGCGAAGACGTCGACGCGCTCGCCCGCGGGCTGAAGCGCGTGAAGGAGGTCTTCGGCTAATGGACGAGCTGGACGACCTCTACCAGGAACTCATCCTCGACCACTACAAGAAGCCGAGGAACTTCGGAATTCTCGAAGCGCCAGACCTGCACGCCGAGGGGAACAACCCCCTCTGCGGCGACCGGCTCTTCCTCACCGTCAAGATGAAGGGAGACACGATCGAAGATCTGCGCTTCAAGGGGGCCGGCTGCGCGATCTCCACCGCCAGCGCATCGATCATGACCGAATCCGTAAAGGGACGATCGAAAGCCGACGCGGTGCGCCTGTTCGATCGATTCCACGCGCTCGTGACGACGGGCAAGGGGGACATCGGGGGCAAACTCGAGGTCTTCGCCGGAGTGAGCGAATTCCCCGTG
>CAYXVY010000060.1:0-23680 GCA_964468745.1 uncultured Planctomycetales bacterium
CGATCTTCAGCGCGGCGCGGGCATGGCGCAGAGTCCCGTCGAAATCGCATTGCGCGAACGCCACGTACCCGGCGAGCCAATGCCCGTGCAGGTCCATCGGCCACTTCGCCACGTGCGCCCCGATCGCTTTCGCGCACGACGGAAGATCGCTCCCTTCGATTGCGCGTGCGTGCACGTCGTCAAGCGCCCTGAGCGCCGCCACCTGCGGATCCTCAGGAGTCGGATCAACGGCGGTGACCGGCGGCAGAGGCGGTGGAGTTGCCCCCTGCGCCCCCAAGTAATAGACGACGCCGCCAACGGCCAGTCCCACAAGAACGATCGCCACCCCGACACGGATCACCCACGCGTTCGTCGCCGATCGCGACTCCGGCGGCGGCAACGGAGGCGCCGATCGCGCAACCGACTTTGCCGCCGGGGTCTTGTACGCCGACGCCGGGGGCTGCGACGGATCCGTCGACAGCCATGCAATCAATTCCTTGATGCTTCCGTAGTCTTGTCGGCGTTCCCCCGTGGCGCTCGCGAGCATCATGTTCAACGCTGCCAGATCAGCGGCGCGTGCCTCGCGGGAGTCTCGCACGAGACCGAATCCGCCGACGTGCGGCTCGCCGTGTGAGTCGACCAGAACACTCGTCAGCTCCAGGCGGGCGTGCACGACCCCCATCTCGTGCATGTGCTCGATCGCCTCCGCGACCCCACGCACGATCGCCGTCGCCCGCATCCGTGAGACGGCCGATTTCGACAGGAAGTCCTTCATCGACTGACCTTCGACGAGTTCCGTCACGGCGTACGATCTGCCGTCCGACTCGCCGGCCTCGATCACAGCCACGGCTGCGCGGTGCCGTACACGCATCGCCTTGTTAACGCTTTCGAAAGCTGTGTGATCTGCCAGGATGCGAATCGCCACGTGCCGCTCCTCGTCCGGCCGCTTCGCGCGATACGCGCCGCTCTCCCCAGCGATGGGACCGAGGATCTCGTACGGCCCAAGTTCCTCGAGGTCGGGCGCCGGCGCGATGCCTATTTCCATCAGGCAGCGGGGGCAGAATCCCGAGTACAACTTTGCGATCGCTTCAGTGTCGAACGGCCAGTCGCAGCGGCCGCACGCATTTGCCCCCGGTGGGAAGAATGTCAGCAGCGCCGTGAGCTCGTCGCCGATTGCGTCCGGGCTGTCCAGGGTCGCCGCCACGATGCCTCGCAGGATCTCGCGGAAGCGGCGGCGCGCCCGTCGCTCAGCGCGGCTTCCCGGAAGTTCCGCACCCCCCCAGCGATTATGGTTGTAAAGTTCGGCGTAAAGTTCGCGCTTCCCGCTCCGCTCGCACTCCTGGTGAAACGTGCCGAGCGTAAGCCGCACCAGCTCCGCGCTCCATGCGCGACTGTAGGCGATCGGCGCCTCCCCCTCGAAATTCGGAAGCAGCTCCTCCGTCACGGTCATCGCGGGTGAATGCGCCGTCGACGCAACGTCGGGCGCGGTTGCAACAACCTCGAGAAGCTTGTCGCGCAGCGGGCGCGTGGCTCCCGTGCGCCCGAGGACTTCGGCCGACACCCCTACGGCGGTCGCCACCGGCTGACCCGCGCGACGCAGATAGACATACGCACAGCGCCGCGCCATCGCCGGCACGTCTCCTACACCGGCCGTCAACGCCCCGATCGGAGGCGTCAGCGCCTGCGCCGGGGCGGTGCGTCCGCGTCGGTCCTTGATCATACGATCGAGCACGTCGGCGACTTCCCCAGCGGTCTGCCATCGAGCTGCGCGGTCTTTTTCGAGGCACTTGAGACAGAGTTCCTCGAGCGCCGGCGGAATCTTGTGCGACGCGGGGGCCGCCAGCCCGCCGCTTATCGCCTCGCTCGGGCGTTCAGGCGTCTGCTCGACCGTCTTGCGCAAGATCGAATCCTGTGAATGGCCCAGGAACGGGGGTCGGCCCGTGAGCAGTTCGTACAGGATCGCGCCGAGGCCGTACACGTCGGTGCGCGCATCGATATCCTCGCTGCGGGCCGCAGCCTGCTCGGGGGCCATGTACGACGGCGTCCCGCCGATGGGACCGCGCTGCTCAGTCTGGAACGCGCGCAATTTCTGGGCGAGGCCAAAATCGACGACCACGGCACGGTCCGCCCCATCGATCAGCACGTTTGACGGCTTGAGATCGCAATGGATCACGGGGGTGGCCAGCGTGTGCGCGTAATCGAGCGCGCGCGCAACGTCGCGAAGATACCGGATGAAGCGCGGTGGATCTTCGTAGAACGGCGAGACCTGCCCTCGCTCCTTCGATTCAGCAATCACCTGCGCGAGCGTCCGCCCGTCGATGAACTCCATGCTCATGAAGAACTGACCGGAAATGCGCCCGATGTCGCGCACGGCGACGATGTTCGGGTGGCGCAGCAACACGAGGCTGCGGGCCTCCTTGATAAGACTCTCGACGAAAGCCTCGGGCACGCCCTCGCCGCCCTCGTCGGTGGCCAGTTTCGGTCGCTTCAAAGCGATGAACTGGCCGAAATAGGTGTCCCACGCCTTGTGGACCACACCAATGCCGCCATGCCCGAGCTCCGCGACGATGATGTACTTCCCGAATTTGCTTCCCGTGTCGGCAGACACGGCTTCTACCACCGCGGGAAGCGGGTCCTTCATGACGTAGAGAATGGACGAGTCGTCCACACGCACGCCCTTGTCCGACGGCGGCTCGACGAGGCTCGCATGACACGTGCCGCAACAGTATTCGAGGACGTCCGGACGAATCTCGACCATGAGCTGCGCGTTACATTTTGCGCAGTACATGAGCTTGCGATTCTGCACGTGCAGCGCATCGCGCACCTGTTCTGCCGAGACAGCGCCGCGCTCAATGAGCAATTCGCCCAACCTTGCGCCCGGGCGAGCCAGTTGTGTAGCCAGGCACTCGCTCAGCTGGTCCTCCGTCACCAGGCCCTTCTCCACCAGGAGTCGCCCCAGGTGGGGATCCGTGGGGGCATCCGCGATGGGGCCTACGGCCGCTTGCGATTCAATCATAGGGCCCAGGTCAAGCAGCGTATGCTGGAGATCCTCCCAGTGCGAGCTGGATATCCCAGCCACCGCTGGCAGGACGGTCTCCTGCGCTGTCGTCGCCAGTTGCTGGCGGAATTTCTCCGCCGTCGCGGCGTCCAGAACGCCCTGCACGCGAAGCACGTCGATCAGGGAACGCTCCGGCCGACCGAGACCCGTTTCCTGGCGTTGAATTCGCCGTGCCGCCTCGATGCGCGCAGGCGGGATCAGCTTGAGAGATTCATTCAGGCGGATAAACGACTCATCAAGCGAGTCCATGGGTCCCGTAGCGAAGTATACCCTATCGCAATCCCGATGCCGGTCCCGATGCGGCCCTGAAAATCCATGGAGCGAATGGGTTCAGGCTTCGTGCAACCGTGCACTACCTCGCGTATCCTTCGAGACGCTTGATCGCCGCGGCCGACAAGCCGAGCCTGTCTCGAACCTTGTCGAGGCCGGCCCGGTCCAGGTCCTTGCCCACCGCCGCGTTCGCACGCGCCGCCGCCGTCGAGTTTGTGAAATCCTGCCAGTCGGGATAGAGCCGGTCGAATTCTCGCATCAGCTCGCGGTCCTGCCGCAGGTAGTACTTCTGGTGGTAGTCCTCCGCCATCCAGAACTTCGTAATCGGCAGAATCTGCGTGTGAATGGTCGCGCCCCGCTTCGTCTCCTGATCTGCCTTCGTCTCCAGCGCGATCCGCTTCTGATCGTCGCTCATCGTCCACACCGCCGTCATGTACTGGCGGCTGTACGACTTCGTGCAGGGATTGTGGCCGCCCCAGAAAACCTCCAGAAGCTGGCGGTACGACACCTTCGACGGATCGTAGTCGATCTGGATGCTCTCAGTCTGGTCGCCCATGTCGTGGTACGTCGGCTCCTGCTTCTGGCCTCCGCAATACCCCACGCGCGTGCGGATCACCCCGTCGATCGCCCCGAACTGGGGATCGGGCGTCCAGAATCAGCCTGTCGCAAACGTGGCCGTCTCAATCACCTTGGGCAGGTCAGTGTCAATCGCCGGGACATTTGCGCGCGGCGCCGGCTTGGTTCCGGTGGTCATAGGAGTCTCCTTCGTTCCGCTCATCGCCTGCTCGCTATGCGGCGAACCGCACGCGGTGAGTGCCACGACGAACGCCAGGACGCCGATTGCTCTCAACATGCTTCTGTAACTGATACGCAACACCGACTATTCCGGTTTCCTTCACCATTGTACTAAACTCTGGGTGTGACCACACAGGTGGGCAGCCTCGACGCCCAACTTCTTGACGACCTGCGCATGCTGGATGCAAGCGGCGACCTTCTTGAAGCTGCCGGACTTTCGGGAGAGCTCTGGGAGCATCTCAGCCTCATGCGTTCCGATCGCACCGCGCTCCGCGAGAGGATCGCGAATTGGCGGTCCGAGCGCGACGCCGGCCGCCCGGCGACGCCCGATCCGGCGATCCGGACGCACCTTGACGAATTGCGCAGTCGCCTCGCATCGTTTGTCGCCGACCTCCGCGCGTTCATCGTCGACCTGCCCGATCCGCGCTGGAGCGGTCGCCGGCTCGACACCATGATCGCACTGCTGACCGTCTCGTCGAAAGGGCTCGAAACGGGCGCACGCTGGCTGGCCGACACGGAGCGGCACGCCGCGGAAGCGGGAAGCAAGCTCGACAACGTCGCATCCGTGGCGGATCGCTATCTCGAAATGCTCGCGCGCGAGCGGCCCGCACCGACGCAGATCTCCTCCCCGGCCGCCGCGCCCGGGACCGATCCCGAGATTCTGGGCGACCTCCGTCGCGTCGAGAAGTGCCGCGAATTGCTGCTGACGGGCCATCCCGAGATCGAGGAATGGGAACTTCTGTGTCTGGTGATGATCGATCGCGAGGGCACCCGCAAAGCCGTACGGGAGGTGCGCCGGCTGCAGAACGAAGAAGGGCGCGAACTCGCCGTCTCCGAACGCGCGCTGGCGCTCCACAAGAGTCTCGTCGAAATCCGTACTCGCCACGGCGACACGGTCAGGAAGCTGCGGGGATTCCTGGCGACGCTCCCGATGGCACACCCGTCGAACGCACTGTTCGAGATGGCGCTCGGATTCCTCATGTCGACGCCCCGTGGCCGTCGTCATGCGCAGGAGTGGCTCGAGAATCCAGAGCAACATCAGCGCGATGCGGCCGGGTACTTCGAGGATATCGTGCGCCGCGCGATGCGATACCAGGGCGCCCTCAGCGGATCAAAGGACGTCCGCTAGAGGATCCGGCTCCGCGGACGCCGCCTTCAGCTCGCCCACCGGCACGCGCACGACCGTCGTCGACGTATCCGGCGCGCGCCCGAGCGCCTGCACGAGCCCCGCGACGGCCGCCTCGCCGATCTGCTGCAGTGCGGCCTGGGCGGCTCCGCGCACGGTTGCGTCCTGATCCCGCACTGCGCGAATGAGCGCAGGGATGGCCGCCCCCGCGCCCGGGCCGATCTCGCCGAGCATCGTCGCGCCGATGCGTCGCGCATTCGAATCGCTCCGCCGCAAAAACTCGATGAGCATGGGAACGGCGTACGCGGTGTTCACGTCCCCGTCCGTCAGCCTCCCGACGAGGCGATCGTCTTCGAGGCGATCCTCCTCGGCGGCCTCCGGCGTCTGCCGCAGTCTGCGCAGCGCGATGGCGGCCGCACCGCGAACGTACGCGTCCTGATCCTTGAGCAGCTGGACAAGCGGAATCATCGCGCACTCCGCATCCGCTCCCATCAACCGCAGCGCGAGGGCCGCGTGTTGACGCACGCCGCGCCCCGGATCGCCGAGCGCAACCACCAGGGCCGCCACCGCAGACTTCCCGCGCGACCCGATGCGCTCGAGGGCACCCGCCGCGGCCTCGCGCACGGGCTCTGCAGCATGTTTAAGCGCCTTGGAGAGTGCCGGCACCGCCGACTCTTCCGTCTCCGCGATCCGCCCGAGCGCCCGTGCCGTGGCCACCGCGGCCTCAGTCGAGGGTCCATCGAGCGCATCGCTCAGCGACGGAATCGCCGCGCGCGCAACCGGACCCAGGTCCGGAATCAACTCTGCCGCGCGAACTCGTACCGTTTCCGATCCGCAGTTCACCGCTTCGACCAGCGTTGCGAGAGCCGCGCCTCCGACGGCCACAATCGCCACTCCTGCCGCGCGAGCCACGTCCGGCAGGTCATCCGCGAGCGCTTGCACCAGCGCCGGAACCGTCGGCTCCGCAGCCGCGCCAAGACGCGCAAGCGCACGCGCCGCCCCCAGCCGCACGCTCGGTTCGCGATCCTTCAGTCCCTCCGCCAGCACGCGCAGCAGCGGCCCCGCCCTCTCGTCCAGCCGCCCGATGGCCTCCATCGCCGCCCGTCGCGCCGCCGGATCGCGCACCTGCATCATCCGGGCGAGCGCATCGATCGCCGACTCCGTCTCCGCAGGGATTCGAAGAAGCGAAAGCGAAGCCGCGATGCGCACGTCGGGCTCCCGATCCTTCGTGGCCTCGACCAGCGCCGGCACGATCTTCGCGGACTCCCCGCTCATCCTTCCGAGCGTCGACGCCGCCCGACGTCGCACCTGCGGATCGCGGTGGCGCAGCGACCAGATCACTGACGGCAAGGCCGCGCCTCCGCGCGCGCCGATCTTCTCAAGTGCGGGCAACGAGTACGCGTGGAGGCTTCCATCCTCCACCTCCATCGCGTTGAGCAGATGGGGGATCGAAGCCTCGCGGAAGTAGCCGAGGGCGTCTCCTGCCGCGGCGCGCACCGATTCGCTGCGATCGCGCAACATCTCCGCCAGACGTGGCACGGCCGCCTCGGCTGCGGGGCCGATCCTCGCGATCGCGTACGCCGCCATCGCGCGAGCCCGCTCATCCGCGTGGTTGAGCGCCGCATGTAGCGCGTGTACGGCCGCCGCACCGATTCGCACGAGCGTGTCGGCGCAGCACCGGCGCACGACGGCATCGGCGTCCGCGAGCCCCGCCGTTAGCTCGCGCACCTGCTCCGGCCCGGCCGCCCGAGGATCGATCTGCATCAGCGCGAGAGCCGCATCGACGCGCACGTTCGCATCGACATCGCGAAGGGCGGCCACGAGCTCGGCCAGGGCTCCCGATGCGCCCGACCCCATTTCTCCCAGGGCGCGCACCGCCGCCTCCCTCAGCACGACGTCCTCATCCTGCGCGGCCCGCCGCAATGCGGGCAACGCATCGGCGGCAAGCGGGCCGAGTGATTGCACGATGCGCGCGGCGTCGATGCGCAAGTGCGCGTTGTGGCCGTTGAGCGCCTTGACGAGATGCGGAACGGAGGCCGGGCCGATGGCACGCAGCGCGTCCGCCGCCGTCTCGGCAACCTCCTTGTCCGGCTGCATCAGGAGATCGATAAGCGCGCCGACCGCGCTCTCCGCGTGCCGGCCGATCCGCCGCAACGCCGCGGCGACGCAGACCCGCACTTCGCGTGCCGGATCGCGCAACGAGTCGACGAGCTTCGGGACCGCTCGCTTCGCGGCCGGCCCCAGGCGGCCCAGCGCCCGGGCGGCGCCGCACCGCACGAAGTCGTCCGGATCCTTCAGCGCGACGAGCAGCGCCTGCATTGCGCCCAACGCGTCGGGACCGAGTGCGGCGAGAGCCTCCGTGGACCGCCGCCGCACCGAGGGCTCGCTGTATCCGAGCCCCTTGACGAGATCAGCGATGACGGGATCCTCGCGATCCGCCATTCAATCCTCCGAGGCCGCGCGCTACCCCTGCTTCGGCTTCACGTTCGACGTCGCGGGCACTTTCTCCCCATCGACGGGAGCGTCATCTTAGCCGCGCGGTCGCGGGGCGTGCAACGCTAAGCGGAGCCGGCCACTTCGGTGACACGGTCCACAGCCAATGCGACGATGCGCGGTCGCGGAAGAACCGCTCGTGCTCGAACTCCGTTACGGCCATCGAGAGCAGATCGTCGGCGAACTCACCGTGCCCCTCCTCCTCTGCCAGACGCGCCGCATCGACATATTCGCGGACGTTGCGACTCTCGAGCGCCCCTGCGGCGTACATCGGAAGGTACCAGCCCGCTACATGGCACAGCAGCGAGAGCGCGCGCCCCACGAACGACGCCCGCCGCTCACGCGCCGCATCCGGCTGTCGTCCCAAGGCGGCCAGCATCTCGCCGATCCGGGTGCGATGCTCCAACTCCTCGCGCCCGATCTCCTCGAGCCGCGCCCGCTCGTCCGCATTGCGCACGCTGCGGGCGTGCCCACGATACGCCAGCGCGGCGGCAAGCTCGCCGGAATACGCGAGTCGCAGCGCGCACGCAAGTCGATCCATGGGCCTCCCTTACTCGAACATAGCGCTGTCGCGGTATACTTTCCACGTGGATCGACGTTTTCGAACGGAACGCGAACTGAACCGTCGCACCTTCCTGCAGGGCGGATTCGCCACCATCGGCGGATTCCTCGGGCTCTCCCTGCTGCCGGGGTGCGGAGGCGGCACGGGAGGCGGACCGCCGCCCACCGGCCTCAACATCGGGAATCTCGGCCCGCTCGGCGCCCCGGACGCCAACGGCGTGATGCTCCCCGCCGGCTTCACGTCCCGCATCGTCGCTCGATCCGGCTTCGCTCCCGTCGGCAGTTCGCCCACGCTCTGGCACGCGGCGCCCGACGGCGGCGCATGCTTCGCGACAGGCGGCGGCGGCTGGATCTACGTCTCGAACAGCGAGATCGCCACGAACGGCGGCGGCGCGGGAGCGCTGCGCTTCGACTCCGCGGGCGTCGTCGTAGATTGCTACCCGATCCTGTCGGGCACAAGCCGCAACTGCGCGGGCGGCAAGATGCCATGGGGCGTCTGGCTCTCGTGCGAGGAAAGCGGCGACTCTGGCCTCGTCTACGAATGCGATCCCACGGGCGTTGCGGCCGCGATCGCGCGCCCCGCGCTCGGCTCCTTCAACCACGAAGCGGCCGCGTGGGAAGCAACGGAAGGCCGGCTCTACCTGACCGAGGACCGCACGGACGGCAGGCTCTATCGCTTCACCCCCTCCTCGTTCGTGTCGCCGGGAGTACCCGATTTCGTCTCGGGCGCGCTCGAAGTCGCGCAGGTCACGCCGGGGCCCGAAGGTGCGGTCACGTGGCTCACCGTGCCCGACCCCGACGGCAGCCCGACGCTGACTCGACTGCAGGTCGCCGCCAGCACGCCCTTCAACGGAGGCGAGGGCATCATCGCGCGCAGCGGCATCGTGTACTTCGCGACGAAGGGCGACAACCGGATCTGGTCGTACAACGTCGCGACAGGGGCGCTGATCATCCTGTATGACGACTCCACGTCACCGACACCGATCCTCACGGGCGTCGACAACGTCGAACTTTCCTCTGAAGGCGACGTGCTCGTCGCGGAAGACGGCGGCGACATGCAGATCGTTGCGATCACGCCGGCAGGCGCCGTCGTCCTCCTCCTGCAGCTGGCCGGCCACTCCGCGTCGGAGATCACCGGGCCGGCGTTCGATCCGGGCGGGAGACGGCTCTACTTCAGCTCGCAGCGCGGCACGACGGGCGCGTCGGCCGACGGCGTCACGTTCGAAGTGAGCTGGCCGCCGATCGTCTAGCACAGAACGGGCAAGCATGATTGAAAAGCTCGTGGGATCGCAGGCGGATCGCGCCTACGCGCTCCTGCGCGTCGTCTCCGGCGTCGCATTCGCATTCCACGGCGTGCAGAAGATGTTCAACGTGCTCACCGAGCGTGCACCACAGCTCGGCACGCAGATATGGTTCGGCGGACTGATCGAACTGGTCTGCGGCGCGCTGATCGCCGTCGGCTTCCTCACGCCCTGGGCGGCGTTTCTCGCCAGCGGTACCATGGCGGTCGCATACATTCAGTTCCATTGGAAGATGCAGTTCGGCGCCGCCTTCTTCCCGGCGGTGAACAAAGGCGAACAGGCTCTCATCTACTGCTTTCTGTTCCTCTTCATGGCCTGCAAGGGATCCGGGCCGTGGAGCGTCGACGCCTTCCGCGCCCCGCCGAAACAGAGCTGACGACTCCGCCTCCCGCCGTCGTTGTGTCGCCCGATGTCACACCCCTCGCTATCATGAGCAAGTGACCGATCCGCTGCTCGAGATCATCGGACGCCACTGGGGGTACAGCACGCTGCGACCGCTGCAGCGGGAGGCGATGGACGCAGCCTGCGCGCGTCGCGACTCGCTCGTCGTCCTCCCGACCGGCGGCGGCAAGTCGCTCTGCTACCAGGCGCCCGCCCTGCTCTCCGACGGCGTGACGGTCGTCGTCTCACCTCTGATCTCACTGATGAAGGACCAGGTCGACGCGCTCCTCGCCCGTAACGTCCCTGCCGCCTTCCTGAACAGCAGCCTTGAGCTCGAGGATCGAAGGCGTGTCAGCGCCGGCCTTGCGCGCGGCGAGTACAAGCTGATTTTCGTCTCCCCCGAGCGCTTCGCCGGCGGCGGCTTCTTCCACTCGCTCAAGGACACGCGCGTGAGCGCCTTCGCCATCGACGAGGCCCACTGCATCAGCCACTGGGGGCACGACTTCCGCGCCGACTATCGCGAACTCGGCCTGCTCAAAAAGGTCTTCCCCGACGTGTCCGTCCACGCGTTCACCGCAACGGCCACGCCGCGTGTGCGCGCCGACATCGTCGAGCAACTCGCGCTCCGCGATCCCGCCATCCTCGTCGGCGACTTCTTTCGTCCCAATCTGCGGTATCGCGCGGACTCACGCACCGTCGCGTTCGACGACGTCATGCGCGAGATCTCGGCTCGCCCCGGCCAGGCGGGCATCGTCTACTGCATCCGTCGGGCGGACGTGGATTCCCTCGCGAAACGGCTCAAGGCCGAGGGTGTCCGTGTGGTGCCGTATCACGCGGGCATGGACGACGACGCACGGACGCGTGCCCAGGAAAAGTTCGCGGCGGGCAAGGCGGATGTCGTCGTCGCAACCGTCGCGTTCGGCATGGGGATCGACCGCGCTGATATCCGCTTCGTGATCCACGCCGCGATGCCGCAGTCGCTGGAGCATTACCAGCAGGAGACGGGCCGCGCCGGCCGCGACGGCAACCCCGCCGACTGCATCCTCTTCCATTCCGGAGGCGACTACGGACTCTGGCGCAGCCTGGTCGAAAAGAACGGCGGCAGCGAAGACAAGATGCGCCTGCTGTCGGAGATGTACTCGTTCTGTCGAAGCGCGCGGTGCCGGCATCGCAGCCTGGTCGAATACTTCGGCCAGACATGGACGATCGACAAATGCGGCGCGTGCGATGTCTGCAACGCGACACGCACGCCGATGCCGGGCGGCGCAGACTTCGCGCGTCGCGTGCTCGAAGGAGTACGCGATACGGAACAGCGTTTCGGCGCCGGCTACGTGGCAGACGTGCTCGTCGGCAGCAAGACGGAGCGCATCCTCGCGAACCGGCACGGCAACCTCCCGTCGTACGGCGTGCTGTCCGTGTCCTCGCGCCCCGTCATCATGTCGTGGCTCGGCCAGCTCGCGGACGCGGACTTCCTGCTTCGGGACGGTGAGTACCAGGTGCTCAAGCTGACGGCCACGGGGTGGCAGGTGGTGCGCGGCGAGACGACGGCGCCGCTGTACGGTGCGGCGCCCGTGGCATCGAAGCGCAGGAAGGCCAGACCCGCGGAACCCGAGACCGAGACGGTCGACGCGCCGTCGGACCTCTTCGAGCGGTTGCGCGACCTCCGCCGGAGGATCGCGAGCGAGCGCTCGATTCCCGCGTTCATGGTCTTCAGCGACAAGACGCTGCGAGCGATGGCTCAGGCGAGACCGCGTACGAAGTCCCAGATGCTCGAGGTGCACGGCGTGGGGCCGGCCAAGTGGGAATCGTTCGGCGCAGAGTTCATCAAGCTGACGGCGGTAGTGGGATCCGCAGAGTAACGGCCCCAGGCGGCAGGGCGCCGCTTGTCACGCTCCCACCACGCTGATATCATCGCGCGCGCACGGCGATTCAGTGCACGCGTGCCCGTAGCTCAACTGGATAGAGCGCTGGCCTCCGAAGCCAGAGGTTACAGGTTCAACTCCTGTCGGGCATACCATCCAGTAATCGACCTACCCGATCTGGCCACGGAGGCCAGTTTCGAGAGCGATTCGAACGGTTCTCGGAGTTTCAATACGACCCTTTTGTCCCGGAGGGTCACTTTTGAAACGACCAAATCGATCAGTTTTCGACGTTCGAAGTTGTCGGGCTGCTCCTGGAAGAGGCTGTAGGCCCGCCTGCCCAAGTCGATGATCCGGCCGGCTTTCTGCAGGTTTTCTTCGGGCGGGGTGCCGACGCCCTGCAACTCATCGCTGATGCTGCACAGGCGATTGCGCCACGCAGCGGCTTTGTCGCGGTACTCGTCGGCTGAGATGACTCCGTCCAGCTTGTCGTTGTAGGCTTGGTCGATGCGATTCTTGAGCCGGGTTTCCTCACCCCGCAGGGCGCTCGTTCGGTCCTGGGTGAAGCTGGCGTCGGCTGCGTAGCCGCGCTTGAGCTGCTCGTGGATCTCCGGGATCAGATCCTCATCGATCTGGAAGTCCTTGAGCCACTCACCGATCTGCAACACCAACGCCTCCTCGCGGATGTAGGCGCCCTTGCAGACGCTGCGTGCGTTGCGCCAGCCGCTGCAGCGGTAGTACATGTACGTCCGCTGCACGCCATTGCTCTGCCGCGTGGCGTGACGCTCGCTGGTGACGACGCTCCCGCAGCACGCGCACAATGCAAGGCCCTGAAACGGGTAATTGCATTTGATGGCGCGACGCTCGTTTCCGAGGACCGTCTGCACCCGTTCGAACAGGTACTGCGTGATGATCGGTTCGTGCGTGCCCATCGCCTGTTCGCCGCCCCACGAGACCAGCCCGTAATAGAGCGTGTTCCGAAGGACGCTGTAGAGCCACGACGGCGAGATCGACTTGCTTTCATGACGGCTCTTGAGGCCCAGCTTCCGCGCCACACGCGCCAAGGCCGCCACGGTATAGCGGCCGGTGGCGTAGGCCTCGAACACCCGCTTGATGAGCGGCGCCTGTACGGGGTCGATCTCAATGGAAGCGTTGGCCGTGTTGTTGATGTATCCGACAGGCGCGATAGCCGGGAAGCCGCCGTTGCGGACCTTCATTCGCATGCCCTTCAGCACCTCTTCGCGCAGGTTGTTCACGAAGTTGCGTGCCAGGACGACCTGAATGTCGAGCTGGATCTGCTCGCTCGATTTGGAATTGCGATCGATCTTCAGGCCGGTCTTGAAGAAGTGCAGCTCCTTGCCGTGCTTTTCAATGAGCTCGTAGATCGTGACGAGGTCGCTGAAGTTGCGCGTCATGCGGTCGGGCTTCTCGAAGAGCATGACGGTGACCGTGGGGGTCGAACGCACGAACTGAACGAACTCCTTGAAGGCTTTGCGAAGATCGGCGCTCTTGGCGGTTTCCGCGACGGACCAGGTCCGGACGACATCCAGATTGTGCCGACGGACAAATTCCGTGCTGGACTTCTCCTGCGCCTGCATGGAGTAGCCCTCTTCCTCCTGCTCCTTGGAGGACACGCGGATGAACAGCGCGGCCTTGCGATTCATGCTGATTTCCTCACCTTCGACTGTCTGAGCTCACGATCCCAAGCGTCGAGCAGCCGGAAGAACTCCGCAAGGCGGCGCACTTCGGTCGGCGCGAGTCGAGCACGTCGGGTTCCCTCACTCTTCTGAACCGCTCCATCCTTCGGGCGTTCAGGAAGATCGTGCTGATCGCGCGTTTTCCGCACCAAGATCCGGGTTGTCGGCATGGGGTCATGTCTCCTGAAGCATACACACTCCCCGTGCCTCCCGAGGACACAGTGCCCTCACCCTAAAGGTCATTCTCACGACCCTGTTTGTGAAGACAAAATTCATAATGCGATGCGTTTCAACGGGCCGAAGGGATGGAGCTTCTCCTTCGCGTTCTTGAAGTGGGTTCGCGCCGAGTCCGCCGATAACCCGAGGATGGTCTCAAGCTCCGCATACGAAAGCCCTTTCGATCGCTCCACGAGGACCGCGCGCTCAGAAGGTGTCAGGCGCGGGCCGTAGCGGGTAAGGACGGTATCCACGAGGTCGGCGGCTCGTTGACGCAGCGCAGCGCGATCCTCGCTCGTCAGAATGCGTTCCTGCGGCCGAGGTGGCCGACGGCGCCTTCGGAAGAACCATCGTGCCCGCCAATAAAGCCAATGGCCCCACTCATCAGGTGGCTCACCCAATCCGCCCGCAAGCCCCTCCTCGTAGATCGCGACCAGCGCGTCGGAGATTGCGTCGTGGGCGTCGTGGTATCGCCGTGACCCTTCCGGCGCCAGATACCAGCGCACTTCCTCCCGCCACCGCGCGAGGAACTGAATCAAGGCACGTCAGCCGACGCGCTTGCCGGCGGCGCACAGCCTGAATGCGGCGCGCGTCGCCTGCGGATGCGGCGGGCGTTGCTGCGGACCGGGATCGTCGAGTTTGGTCGTCATGCGTGCGGGCCGTGCGTGCGTCGCGCGTGTGCCTTCTCTTCAAGAGGTCGTTTCGCCATCCGGGGACAAATGCGCGGAATCCGGCGGGGACCGCATCGGCCCCCTTATTCTTGAAGAGCTCGTTTTCGGCGTCCGGGGACGAAAGAGGAGCAGTTTGCGACGATTCAGTGCGAATCGTCTGCTCATCGGCTGTCGGCGCAAGACGTGATGATCTACTTGCTGCTCTCGCGCATGTGACGTGCCTCGCACGTGTGTCTCCTCATCAAGAGGGCGTATTCGTCCAGCCGGGACCAACTAGCGGAATCCGGCGACGCCGCACATCGGCCCTCTCACTCCGTGATGAGATGGTTTTTGACGATTGGTGACAAATCCGGGGCGGATTGTCGCTCTGGCGCAGAGATTCTTGTTGAGCAGCAAACTGCCAGTGCGGTACTCATGAGCCAACCCGCGCCGCGAACCACGCGGATGCGTCCGCTACCCGACTGTGACGATCATGCTCCCTCGAAGTCGATCTACGCTGACACCGTGCCAGGAGTCGTTGAAGACCAATACCGAGGCTGCTTGGGAGAAATCGTCCCAGTGTTCGTGGTAAAGGCGAACATCTCGGAGTTGATCTCCTCGAGCGCTGTTAAACACTCCTCCGCGCGAGCCTCAAGTTTGGCATGATCGGTCTCAACCGTCGGATTCAAGTGATGGAAGTCATTGCGGTCGTCGGCCCAAACAGATCTGAATGACCGCTCGATTTGACGGCTGATGATTCAAGCCTTGAGCGCGGCGATTCGACAACTCTTCAGTAAGTTGCAGATCTAACGGTTACCTCGTCGCAGACGGTGATTCTAGCGGTCGCGTCGGAGCTCGCGAAACTTGCGAACTTGATGGAGTTGTGCCTTGTTAACACTCTCAATGAGCCAAACCGCCGGCGCGTTCCTCAGCCGCTATAGCCAGTGGGTGCGGCACGTCGTACACCCACGCTCTCACTCGCGCATCGTGTCAACGCTTCGCAAGGCTATTTACGACGAGCTGCCCAAGCGGGACGGCGAGTCTCTCCTGGCCACCTACACATTTAGGGGCATAGGAGAACTTCGACTCCGATATGAATCCCAGCATCTGGTCGTGTTTGCAGGGGGCCGCAGAAGCGGACTACGTCTCGCCGTCGTCGCTCCGGGATGGCGAAATGGCTGGAAAGAGATTGCACAAGACGAGGATTTGGGCGAGCAAATCTCATGGTTCTTCCATTTCGCATCTCAGTACGTGATGCGGAGTTATGCGGTATCAGCGCTTGGAGCGATTGCGCTCGTGTACAACCAGGGTATCGAGGTAAACCGCAGCAGTAACGGGTCGTGGACAGGCATCGAGGTCGCCCCATCTGATGTCAACTTGCCCG
This sequence comes from uncultured Planctomycetales bacterium, assembly GCA_964468745.1. Lineage (GTDB taxonomy): Bacteria > Planctomycetota > MHYJ01 > MHYJ01 > JACPRB01 > JACPRB01. The sequence continues at coordinate 15,771 of CAYXVY010000060.1, forward strand.
AAATCCTTAGGAGACGAGCTGGATGGCGCAATCTGCGATCTAAACGGTCAACCTCGTCGAAGGAAGCACGCGTTCATTCGTGGATTCGTACGATCAATGGTTTGGATCCGTACGTTCATCGTGCGTTGTTTCTGTACATCCGGGCGGTCAACCTGCTTGACCAAGGCTTTGAAGAGCAGGCAATGACCTGCCTCGACTGCATCACCGCCGTTGCGTCGGAGTTTGTACGGGACGTCCTTGGAGAACGCGACGATCAACAGCGAGAACGGACGTATCGCGCCTTGCACTTGACGCCCGACCAGGCCGAGATGCTCCGACATCTCTACGCGGTACGCTGCTACTTTGGAGGACATCCTAGCCCGACGAAGTGGTGGGACTTTCGCGAACTCTACGAGCAAGAGATTGAACAGTACGCGACGGTAAGCCAGCTCGTCATCAGGAAGCTCTGTGAACTGGAGCGCCGTCATCGTCGAGTAGATCCCCGGCCGACGAGCTGGCACGCATGGTTTCTGAAGCACTCGGTCATGCTCTGGAATGCCGTCGGATTCGATCGTCTACCTTCCTAGTGGGTTAGCCGGTGCCATTGATGCCTGCACGGCGTCGGGCCGCGCATCGTTAGCGCGCTGATCACCGACGGACCTTCCACGAGTTCACGCAGAAGGACTCGTCGTGCCGGTCGAAGTGCGCTGCGACGATCCGCTCGTGCGCCTTCACGAGCGCGACGAGCGATTGCGGAACCTGTACGCGCGTGGTCAAAACCTCCGGTGATATTTCGATTCCCGACACAGGAGCGCCGACGCGCGCCTGATCGACCCTGTACACCGGCTCCTTCGAAACGATACCCGCGACGGCCGCATCGGAACCCTCCAGTCCGTAATAGTCGCCCGCCTGCTCGATCACGCCGCTGAAGGGCTCGGCGTAACTCTTCGCCTCCGTCGCCGCGATTTGGTTGAGATACGTCTCCAGCACCTGCTTCGCAACCGGATCCGCTTCCTGCGTGACTCTGCCGACCGCTTCGATCAGCGAACGCCGCGCCGCCAGCACATCCGGCTGGCCTAGGACCTCCGCAAGTCGCAGCGGTGCATGAATCGTCGGTGCATTCCTCTTGGGCCGGCACGCGAACGCGAGCGATTCACCGTCGCCCGACCACGCGGCCGCCTGCACCCAGCAGTCGACATGGTGCTTCTCATGAAACAGTCGAGTCTTCATCGGCACGCGGTAGACCCAGATGTCGCACGAATCGTCCCCGATGGCGATGCAATCGCCGTCGGGACTGTAGGCGAGACACGTGATCCCGAACGGCAGGTTCTGCGTCACTTCCTCCTCGCGGCGCGACGCGAAGTCATACACGTAGACCTGTTTCTCCTTTCCTCCGTAAGCGATCGACGAACGCCGCGGATGGAAGGCGGCGGCATGAAGTTCACCCCATTTGCGCACCGCGTAGATCAACTCGCCTGTCTCGACGTCGACCACCGCAAGACGCCCGTCATCCGCCGTCGACGCCAGCCATTTCGAATCCGCGCTCCACGCCAGGCTGGTGACGCTCCCCTCATGGCCGCCGATCTCCCGCACCGCCTGCAGCGTGCGCGTATCGCAGATACGCACGTGACTACCGCACGACGCGGCAATGCGTCGCGCGTCGGGCGATAGGGCCAGAACGTCCGCACGCCCCTCCGCATCGCGGCAAATCACGGCGCCAGCTTCGAGGTCGACCACCTCGGTCCCGCCGCTGCGCGTGGCGTAGCTGGGCCGCGCATCGCTTGTGCGCCGCGCGCCGTCAGCGAAAGGAGCAAGGAGGCCCTGATTCGCGTGCCGCCCCGGCGTGAGGTATGCTTGCTCGCTGATGGCTGACGTGCGCGAACTCCGCCCCTGGCGCTACGACGCACTAGCCCACCGCTGGGCCGAACGCGTCCCTGAAGTGCGCGAGGCGACGGTTCCGACGTTGACCGTGGTCACCTTCAACGTCTGGTTCGCCGATCACGCGTTCGACGCTCGCAGCGAGGCCATGCTTCGCCTCCTGAAGGAGGCCGACGCCGACGTCATCGCCCTGCAGGAAGTCACCGACAACTTTCTTAGGCGGGCACTTCGCGAGGAGTGGCTTCAACAAGCGTACGCAGTTTCGGACGCGACGTGCGAAACGGTTTCCGGCTATGGAGTCGCGCTCTTTTCGCGACTGCCAGTGAAGTCGTTCGCACTTCGTCGCCTGCCCACGGGGATGGGACGCAGCCTGCTAACGACCGACATTCACGTCAACCGGCGTGGCATCCGCATCGGTACCGTGCATCTTGAGAGCCTGCGAGAGTCCGAACCCACGCGCGCGACGCAGCTGAAGCGGATTGCGGGAGTGCTGAGTGACCCAGAGAACGCGATTCTGATGGGCGACCTGAACTTCTGTTCGTCGTGGCCGGAGGAGGCGAATCTGCCGCCCGAATTTGTCGATGTGTGGCCGCTCCTCCACCCCGGGGAAGCCGGATACACCATCGACGGTAGCGTCAACGCCATGGTCCGGCCGCACGAAGGGGAAAAAGCAGTACGCTTCGACCGCATCCTCGTCCGGTCCACCCCAGGTGCCGTCAAGGCAAAGGACATTCGGTTGATTGGCACGAAGCCGATCTCACGCGAACAGTGGACCGTCTTCCCGTCCGATCACTTTGGTTTGCGCGCGGAACTCGCGGTCATCGCGCCATAAGCAGCGCATCATGGGTGCGCTGCTCGCAGGTGCGCGCCGTGTCTGACACATTGGATTCAATACAACGGCGTTCCAGGTCCAGAAATCCGCGCGCGACGAAATGTATCTGGATCAGTCATCCAATCATTCCAAGCCACCGACATGGTTTCGTCAGGCAATGTACTCGCGGTAGCGAACCGAACTCCCTGTAGGCTGGTAAACGCGAGTCGGTCCGCATCCTTCAAGTCGCTGTAGTGGATCGGAGTTTGTGGTGTGGCGGCGAGTACGTATGAGTGCCGCCGCCCCGGTGGTATCCAAATACCGTCGTCGACGTATACGAAGAGACCCTTGCGCGCATACTCGGCAAGCTCCTCGGTGTCGTAGAACTGGTTCGAATCGTCAACGGCACCAGTTAGCGACGCGAGCGATGTCACAGGGAGAGCGGTTACGTAAGCGTCCTGCGCATCCAGCAATTGCTCAAGCTGTGGTGCAAGTGGGAACTCGATAATCGAGTTGCACGTTTGAAACTGCGCGACGCGCCCGTCTGAGTCGACGGCATGCCACGCCTGATAACTCACGCATATATTCTAGCGTGATGCGGGAAGCGATCTACGCTTCGCGCAATGGCTCGCCGCCGCGAGTGGGCAGTATCACGGTCGCCGCTTCCAGTGCCGCCCGAGCCGAAAATGCGCACCCCACCATGGTCGTCGGCAAACACGCCAGCCAAGCAGCGCAGCATCGGTGCGCTGCTCATGGGCGCGGCGCTACGGCTCAGACACGCGTCGCCTGACGGCTCTTCTATTCCTGCTGCCGTCCGCGCGCCGGAGGCGTCCGCTCTTCTCTTCTCTTGAGTAAACCAACCCCCTTCTTTCTCTTCTCTTGCTTCTCTTCAAGCCCGCACGGCGCGGAGGCGGCTACCTCTTGCTGGATGCAGGGCTCACGCATGACAAATTCCGTCAACACTTCGCAGTACTGTCACGCGACGAAGGCCTCCAGCAGCGCGCGAACGCGGGCACGCCATTTGCATCCCTCTCTCGGGCAGCCTTGTCGGGAGGTTTCATGCGCATCCTCTTCGCCCTCTCCATGGCGTCCAGCATCGCCGCGCTCAGTGCGGCCGTCTCGCTGGCGCCCCAGGACGCTCCCTGCGAACGCGCTGCTCGCGGCATCCGCTGGGAACGGTCGCTCGACTATGCGCTCCGCCGCGCCGCGCGCGAAGGCAAGCCGGTGCTCTTCCACCAGCTCGTCGGCGACATGGACAAGGAGGGTTGCTGAGCCGCCGGCGACGTGCTGAGAACCGTGACGTTCTCCGATCCCCGCGTCGCCGCGCTCGTCAACGCACGCTTCGTCTCCGCGTGGGACAATCGTGCGCCCTACTTCCACGACGGCGACTACGCCCCCGAGAGCAAGATCTTTGCCGGCGCGGGCGAGGCCTTCGCGACGAAGAACATCTGCACATTCGTGCTGACGCCGGACGGCTCCGTCTTCCACTACGTGGCCGGCCATCTGGCGCCCGCGCTGTTTCTCGATTTCCTCCACGGCGCGCTCGCCATGCGCGACGCCGCGTTCGACCGGCGCATGAGGTTGAAGGTGGGAGGGCTCGATGCGCTGCGCGAGATCCACGCGGAACGCGCGAACCGATTCGCCACGGCGCGGCCCGAGGGCATCGACCTCGAACAGTCGTACCGCGGCGCCCGGCACGTGCACAACGAGCGTTGCGCGGCGTCTCTGGCCACGGCGTATGACTATTACGCGCGGCTCCACCGGTACTGGAGCCAGGTTCCGGTCCTGCCTCCGCTCGCCGTCGTCCGGTTCGCCTATCTCTACGGCGACAATTTCACCGAGGAGACCGAGGACGCGAAGCAAATCGCGGAGGACCCGTCGGTTCCGCGCATCGGCTTCTGCAAGATGGATTGAGCCGGTCCTCTCGATGCCGCCGGCGCATCGTGGGCGGCTCAAGAACCGTGCTCCAGACCGTAGGCTATCACCGAACCTCTGGCCGACTTGCTCCAACGGACTGGCTTCAGCCTGACCCACGAGCGTGGCGACGATAGCGAGTACAATCATTTCGGCAGTGACGCTCTCGTCCCAAATGGTAAAGCGGTGGTGGCGTTGCGGATTGATCAAGCCGCTGACTCCAGTTCGGTGTCGGGTGCGGCGACGTACCAGTCGAGCACTTCGGTGCGGCCGTGGCCGGCCTCGCGTGCAACAAGTTGTGCGGCACGATGGCGATCCATGCGCGTCCCGAGGTCCTTCAAGCGCTCGACGAGGTAGGTTCGGCGCAGATCATGGAACGTCCGGTCGCCCTCGCGGCCGAGGCCAGCGGCGCGTAGCTGGCGATAGACGTACTGCCGCCACTGCTCGAAGGTCCGGAATTCCTTCGGGATGAGGCAGCCGTCCTCGGCCTTCACCATCGAGCGCGCCCAGTTGATCGCCTCGACTTGTCCCGGATTGTGGATGAACAGGTAGCGGGGACGCCCACCCTTCGTGCCGCGCTTGATCCAGACCCGCGAGCCGTCGCAGTCACGATTGGGGCGCCAGAGGGCCGCCTCCTTGAAGCGCATCCCGAGGCGGCGGGCGAGGAGGAGCATCCCTTGGACGCGCTTGTCCTCGGCGTTGATGAGCACCTGGGCGAACTGGTTTTCGGTGATGACCTTGCCCGCCCGCGTGTGGCGCGGGCCGGCGTCGACGCCAAGCTCGGCGTTCGATCGGGGCACCAAGTTCGCCTTGCCGATCTTCTGCACCAGCCAGCGGAGGCAGGAGAGCTTGGTGTTGATCGAGCGGTGGCCCGTGTCCTCGGCCTTCCACGTCTCGACGATGAACATCATGTGCTTCTGCTTCAGGTTCTCCCACTTCTGCAGACCGCAGTGTGCCACGAGGGCGCGAGCGGCTGCGCCGAGGACTTGTCCGCGCTTGTCCTGGGTGGCGTACGAGCCTTCGCGGTTCGCCGACAGGATCGACGCCAGTTGCCGCTCCAGCGGCAGGTTGGGCAGGGCTTGCATGAGACCTCCTGAGTAAAAAGGGGCTGAATCAATCGGAGATGAGCGTGGTTCATGCCGACGAGTGACGCGGCTCCCGTAGGACATTCGCGTCCCTGCCAAGGAGGCAGGGCGGCATCGTGCCTGAGGACCGGATCTATCACGCGCCACCCGGCACAGGTGAGCCTGCGGCGTCGAAGCGCGGTGCTTTGACGGGCAGGCGTGAGCGCGCGTCCCCGAAACACAGAGGTTGAAAGAGACCTCCTCCCCGGTCGGGGAAGAGAGAGAAGGTCTTCCCCAGTCGGGAATGAGCATTCGCAGGCAGGGCGGGGAGCCTAGCCTGGACGGGACGTGCCGTCCCGATACCCCGCAGGGTCGGGAGAGGGCGATGAATCGCTCGGGCGGACCGAGGATGAATCGGTCAACGCGGCGGCGACTCGCGCGTGTCCGCTGCGCGTGGTCGATACGTCGACCACAACGTACGGCGCCAGTCCGCTCTCGCAGGAGCTATTGGCGCGGCGGCAGACCGGACACGACTGAGGTCGGGACCGGGTTGCGCCGCGCGGCGGAGTGGTACTGCCGGACGAGAAGCAGCGCCCGCCGTACCCTGACAAAGCAGGAGAATGGGCGGGGGCTGTGAGGAGAATGTCGAGGTTTTCAGGCGGCAAACGTTGCGGCTCGCGCGAAACAGTCCGTTTCTCGCGAGCGGGAGGCTCCGCCCGTCGCCGGAACGCCCGTCACCGTGCGTGACCCCCGCACGGTTACGGGCGCACCGGGCCTCTGGCTCCGGCCGATGCCGCGCCGTGCGCGTAGTGGCCGCAGGCAGTGGATGTCGTCGCAGCCCTTACGACGCCGGCACAAGTTGACTCCAGAAGCGCGAGGACGGAATGAACGCTCGCGGGAATGGCCGGTTACAGGTTCAATATTCATCAAGTAGAGAGTCATGAGGATGCACCACGAATAGATGTGTCTAAGGGAGTGCGATGGGGCAGAAGGCGATCTTGGATGTGGAGATGGGATTCGACGAGGGCACCCGCTACGCGGCCTTGTCGCGGGACGAATTCCTCGTCTTCGGATGCGCCGCTCTCGCCGGGGACGTCATCGCTGAGGTAGACACCGCAATCAGAGGCAGGGGTGTACCCAAGTGGCGCGACGCCAACGTCGACGACGCCCGATTCATGGTCGATCTGTTTCGGAGGCGCTATGGCTTCGGCGTCATTCTCATTGTGCAGAAGGACGGCCCCACATCCCGGGAGTTCGCATCCACGGTGAACGGGCTTCTTGTCGAGGACCATGAACGCATGCAGAACGTGGACGCCACGCTGGGCGGACCGACGCATGACTACCCCATCAACGTGGACCTCTACCTGCGGTCGGCCGCGTACTCGCGCATCTTTGGCTTTCGGGAGGTGATTCGCCATTACGCGGTGACGAAGAACTGCAGACGGCACGGTCCGACTTTGATGGTAGACGTCTACGTGTACTTCGATCGTGATAACACGTCGAAGGATTTGATCGACGGGTTGCAGCGCAAATCGAGTGGTCTTATTGAGGCACATCAGCACGTTGAACATGAAGGCTGGAGAATGGCCGCGCGCTGCAAACTCCGCGCGTTCGAGATGCAGCCGGAACATGCAAAGCCGTCGCTCCTCTTGGTGGACTACCTGAACGGCATCGTCGCAGCATCAGAGATCGAGAAGTACCAGCACGCCAGAATCAGCCGTGACGAGGTTCAGCGGCTGCGGCGGCAGTTGGAGGAGTACGGTCAAAGGGATCACACATTCTCGATCATGCGCGCGACGATTGGTGAACTGACTAAGGGCGCCGTGAAGTCGGGCGACGAGGCGCAGCGCAACTATAAGGCGTTGTCTGAGCAGAAGTCGGGGGATTGAGAATGGACTCGCCGACTGGCAATAGGCCCGTATGGGTTGAGCCACTTGCCGAGGTGAATCACGACTTACTCCACCAGCCCCTAAAGGAAATCCTAGACGCATACATCGTTGTCCTCGAGACCCATGATCGTTATCCCGCGCCGTTCGCGCTCATCGTGCGCGGGCTGCTCATCAGTGCGCGCGATTCGTACGGCGCCGTTCGGCGACTGGTTACACAGGAACCACAATTTGCTGCGCAGGCTCACATCCTCGACCGTTCACTAATGGACGCGCTGTTCACCGTCGTCGCACTCATCGAAAAGCCCGTCGAGCACACGCAGAGATACGAGCGCGCGGGCGTCCGTGCGATGATCGAGGAACTCCAGCGCGAGCAGG
>CAYXVY010000061.1:0-19515 GCA_964468745.1 uncultured Planctomycetales bacterium
CCGCCCGCCGCAGGCTTCGTACGCCGCGCCGGTGTCGATTACGCGGGAATCCTCGGGACGCCGTACCTCGAGAAGTATGAGGTGACGATCGACTACGCGGCGCGACGGCTCACGCTGTCGTCGAAGACCTCCACACCCGACGGCGCATCGCTCGTCCGTTTCGAACTCAAGAGCGGCTTGATGCTCGTCGACGTCACCGCCCGCGGCCGCGAGACGTGCAAGCTGAGCATGATCTTCGACACCGGATGCGCATCGACTCTGCTGCGGCCGGCGACCGCCGACAAGCTCGGCCTCGCAATGCGCCCATCCCCGAGGCGACGCGATGTGCGACTCGCCGAGGTGGCGGAAATGGGGATGGGACAGTTCACCGTCGGATCGATGTCGGTCGAGATCGCCGAACCCGAGCACACCGCGCAAATCGATCGCCTCGGGATCAAATGGGACGGCTTGCTCGGCAACTTCTTCCTCTCGCACTTCCGCGTGACGATCAATTACGCCCAAAAATGGGTCCTTCTCGTTCCCTCGGACAAGCCCGCCCCGAAGGATCCGGAAACGCCCAAGCGCACACCTCCCGCCGGCACGCTCGCCGGCGAAGGCCCGCGGCCGCCCCTGGGACTGACGCTCGCCGACACGCTCGTCGAGGAAGTCGAGCGCGGCAGCGCCGCGGACAAGGCGGGATTCAAAGTGGGGGACCGCATCAAGCTCGTCGACGGCCAGGACGTCCGCTTCGTCGAGGAGATCCGCGCCATCCTGCTCGGGATGAAGCGCGGCTCCAAAGTCATCGTGCTCGTCCGCCGCGGCAAAGAGAAGGTGGAACTGACGTTGGTTTGGTAGTCTCCTGCAACCTTCGCCAACGGATTCAGTTCATCTACTTCGATGCCTCAGATCGTTCCTTTCACGTTCTGGACTGCGCGGCTGACGGGGCCGTCGGACCACTCCGTCTGCACCCCGCTGCTGGAGCCGTCCGTGATGTGGACGGGCGACGAGAGCGCTCTTGCGTCCGCGTTCGAGCAGGCCGCGTCGAAGAAGTTCCTCGAGAACGGCCTCTGCTCGGCGATGCTGAAGTACGCCGCACCCGCGAAGCTCGACCACGTACAAATCGCGTTCGACGTCGCAGCGGCGAAGGACGCGCCGATCTTCCCAAGGCTCGACTTCACGTACGACGCGTTCGTCGGCGCCCTGCCGACGGGGGACATGATCGGCTTCGTCCCCGCGCTGGGCGTCGAGGCGGTCGCAAAGAATAGTGACGAACTGCGACAGCGACTCATCGAGGCGGTGCGGCTCGAGTTCGCGCGGCGCCAGCGACTCTCGTCGGTGCACCTGCTCCTCGGCGCCCGCTGGTTCGGCGCCGTCGAATTGCAGCAGACAAAACTCGAACTCCCCTTCTACGGCTTCAAAGAACTGGAGGAGATCCAGACCAAGGGGGCACAGCGGCTGCTCCCCGACGTGGCGCGGCAGCTGGTCGTCACGAAAGTGCGCACGTTCGAGCTCGCGAAGGAACTCGAGCAGGTCGAACGCGGGCTGCGCGGCCGGTTCCGCCGCAGCGTCCTCGTGGTCGGCGCCTCGGGCGGCGGCAAGTCGGCGCTCATCCACGAACTCGCGCGCACCTACGACTCGAAGCACAAGATCTGGGCGGCGACCGCGGGCCGCCTTCTGCAGAAGCTCACGCGCGGCTCCGGCTGGCAGGAAAACCTCACCCGCATCTGCCACGAGCTGCGCGATTCCGGCGACCTCCTCTACATCGAGAACCTCGCCGATCTCTTCGAGGTCGGCCAGTACGAAGGCAACAGCGTCAGCCTCGCGGAATATCTCCGGCCCTTCCTGGAACGAGGCGACGTGCTGATCGTGTCGGAATGCACCGCGGAAGAGGCGGCGCGACTCGACGTGCGCGCGCCCGGCTACCTCGCCCTCTTCCAGCAGGTGCGGCTGACGGAACCGCCCCCCGAGAAGATGGACACCATCGTACGGCGCCGCATCGAAGCCGCCGCACGCGACGCCAGCGTGACCCTCGAGCGCGACGCAATCGACGAGACGATCCGCCTGCACCGCCGCTTCATGCCGTACAGCGGCTTCCCCGGCAAGGCGATCCGCTTCCTCGAGGGACTCGTCGCCGAGGCCGACCGCACCGTCGAACGCCGCGCCGTCACGCGCCGCTTCTGCGAAGACGCCGGCATGCCGGACTTCATGGTCGACCCCGATCGCGCGCTCCCGATCGGCGAACTCGAGCGGCACTTCCAGACGAACGTCTACGGGCAGAACGACGCGTGCTCGACGGTCGTCGATCTCCTCGCCGCAGTGAAGACGAACCTCTCGCGCGGCGGCAAGCCGATCGCATCGCTCCTCTTCACCGGCCCGACCGGCGTCGGCAAGACAGAACTCGCGAAAGTCCTCGCCGGATTCATGTTCGGCCGGCGCGAGCGCATGATCCGTTTCGACATGACCGAGTTCGCCGACCCCACGTCGGTGCTGCGCCTGACGGGCGACACGAATCGCGAGGGACTCCTCACCGGCGCGGTACGGCGCGACCCGTTCAGCGTGCTGCTCTTCGACGAAGTCGAAAAGGCTCATCCGGTCTTCTTCGACATGCTCCTGCAAGTGCTCGGCGAGGGACGCCTGACCGACGCGCGCGGGCGGCTCGCCGACTTCTGCAGCTCGATCGTGATCATGACGTCGAACGTCGGCGCGCAGGAACTTCCGACGGGGTCTCTCGGATTCGGCGCCACAGACGACGCACGAGCCCGCGTGCTCGACCATTTCCGCCGCGCCGTCGAGGAGTTCTTCCGGCCGGAGCTCTTCAACCGGCTCGATCGCGTCGTCGCCTTCGCCCCTCTCGACCGCGGCACGGTGCGCCGTATCGTCGAGCGCGAGATGAAGCTCGTGCAAGCGCGCCCCGGTTTGCTCTACCGCGACGTCGACGTCCACGTCGCGACGGACGCCCTCGATCGCCTCGCCGAGCACGGGTACGACGCGCTCTACGGCGCGCGACAGCTCCAGCGCACAATCCGCTCGGAACTCGTCGTCCCGCTGGCGAAGCAACTCAACCGATACGCAGCGGGCACGCCGCTCGAAGCGTCGGCATCGGTCAAGGACGGCGCGCTCTCGGCATCGGTCCGTGGGCTCGACCGCAAAGCCGCGCCAGACCGCGAGATCGGCGCCACGGGACTAACGCTCAAACAGGCCGTCGAGCTGATCTCGAATCAGCGGCGGCTCGTCGTCGACGTGCTCGCGGGCACGTGCTTCGTCGAGATCGAGACAAAGCAGTCGCTCCTCGAGCGCATGCGCAAGAAGTTGAAGGAGAAGCTCTGGATCCAGAGCGCGCACGCGCGTGAGTACGAGCAGCTCGCGCGCCTCATCGCGACGCTCCACGACAGCTCGACCGGCATCGAATGGCTCGAGTCGGAGGCGGTCCTCGCCCTCGTTGATCCCGGCCATGCGGCGCCCGCGGATCTCTGGGAGCTTTTCAGCGAGCACAAGTCGACGATGTGGACCGGCCTCGTGGCGCTCTACGACACCGCCGTGCCGGAGTCGCGCCAGGCGATGCTCGGCATCTACGGCCCGGAGAAACACCTGCGTCCGCTCGCGAAGACGTACGAGGAGATCGCGCGCGGCCACGGCATTGGAGCGGAGACGCACCTGGTCTGGCTCCTCCCCGAGCCGGCCCGCGCTCGCCTCCGACTGCGCATCAATCGTGATCCAGCCGCGAAGTGCCCGTCATGCGGCGCCCTGTACAGCATCGGCGTCACCCGCTGCTGGTCGTGCCACAAGCCGCTCGGCACCGAGGCCGTGCAGGCGCCTCCCTGTGTATCGCTGTCGCTTCGCGCGTCGGCGCCCGCTCAGGACGCGCGCGTCGTCGGCGTCGAGATCGCCTTCACCGGGCCTCTCGCCTGGCCGCTGATCGAGGGGGAAGGCGGGTTGCATTACCTGCGCGATCGCGACGGCGACAAGCACCACTACGTGCTCATCGTCGGCAACACCCCCCGCGAGTCGTTCGCCGCCACTCGGCCGGAGGACGTACATCGCCAGACGTTCCTCAAGGGCCGGAAGGAGCGGCGCAAGATCACGCCGGACGGGTTCGTCGACGAACCGTACAAGGCGGACTCGAAGGAGAAGGACTACGCGAAGGGGCTCGCCGCGGTGCTCCGGCCGATCCTCGAAGCGACCGTCATCCGCCATCTGCGCGGGGAGGCGGAGTAATGCCGTCCCTCACGCTCGAGTTTCCGATCATCGTGCGCACGGAGGTACGGCAGGGGCACCGCCATCACGTCGCCAAGCCCCTCTTCTTCACCGAGCCCGAGGGGGTCGCGCGTCTCTTCGAGCGCGCCATGCAGAAACTTCTCGAGGGCGTGCGCCGCGAATTCAAGTCCTTCAAGACCGAGCGCGCCAACATCGACCGCCTGCTGTGGTACCGCTTCAACCCGTCGCTCACCGTGAAACGCGTGCCCGTCGCCGCGAAGATCGGTTCCGATGTCGTCTCGGGCAGCTACACCGCCGCGTGGTTCGACCACGACGGCATGCGCATCGTCTGCCTCCCCGGCTTCGGCGGGTTCCTGTTCGTCGTGCCGCCGGCCGAGAAGGTCGAGACCGCCGTCGAGGAGCAGGTCCACCGCCTGCTGCGCGACGACGCCCGCCGATACGGCGTGGCCGCGAAATCGCTGAAGCGCGCGTGCGATTCGAGCGAGCTCATCACCACCGGACGCACGGGGGTCTACGTCGAGGGCGGGCGTTTCCCCTTCGAGTCCGACGGACCCGCGGCGATCTACGCCTCGGTCTTCCGCGAAGCGGGCGACTTCAGCGGCGCCGACGATATTGAACGCACGGGGCGCGACCTCACGCTCGATCATCCCGACGATCTCATGCGCGCGTACGGCGCGGACGACGTCGTCGGCCGCATCTACGACTCGCTTTACAAAGGCGAGAACGTACCGACCGCCATCGTCGGCCCGCGCGGCGTGGGTAAGACGACTCTCGTGCACGAGGCTGTGGCGCGCCACGTCGAGTCGCACAAGAACGTCGGGCTCGAGACCCTCCAGAAGGTCTGGCACCTCGACCCCAACCGCGTCATCGCCGGCATGAGCATCGTCGGCATGTGGCAGAACCGCTGGGAGGCGATCCTCGCCTTCGTGCGCGACCGGCTGCTCCAGCATCAAAAGCAGCAGGCGTGCGACACGCTCTTCATCGACAACCCCGTCGCGCTCCTCCGCGTGGGGCGCAGCGCGCAGAACTCGATGAATCTCGCGACCGTGCTCAAGCCGTATCTCGAGGCGCGGTCGGTGCGCGTCGTGATCGAGGCGACCCCCGAGGCCTGGAAGCTCGCGGCCGAGCTCGACCGTTCGTTCACCGATCTCTTCCGCGTGATCCGCGTCTCCGAGCCCACGCACGATGCGGCGATCCGCGTCGCCGTGAAGCAGCGCGCGATCCTCGAGCGCACCCACGAGTGCGCCCTGACGAACTCGGCGCTCGCGCGGATCATCGACATCCAGCGCCGCTACCCGCAGCGCAAGGCGATGCCGGGTGCGGTCGTCGATCAGCTCAAGCAGATCGCCGCGAAGCACCGCTCCGCGACGGTCGAGGCGAAGGAGGTCGACGCGGCGTTCGCGGCATCGAGCAAGCTCAACCCCGCGATCTTCGATCCGACGACAAAGCTCGACGATCGTGAGGTGCGAGAGTTCGTCGAGCGGCGCCTGGTCGGGCAGCCCGACGCGTCGCGCTGCCTCGTCGACACCATCCACACGATCAAGGCCCGCCTCACGGCGCCCGAGCGCCCGTTCGCCTCGCTCCTCTTCATCGGCCCCACCGGCGTCGGAAAGACGGAGGCGGCGAAGGTCCTCGGCGAATACCTGTTCACCGACCCCGAGAGCCTGATCCGGTTCGACATGAACGAGTACATCGATCACGATGCAGTCGCGCGCCTCATCGGCGATCCGGTTCAGCCGGAAGGCCAGCTCGCGGGGCGCGTGCGCTACCGCCCCTTCTGCGTCCTCCTCTTCGACGAGATCGAGAAGGCGCACGAGAGCGTCCACGACCTCCTCCTGCAAGTCCTCGGCGAGGGACGCGTGACGGACAGCCTCGGCCGCACGGTGGACTTCTCCAACACCGTCATCGTGATGACGTCCAACCTCGGCGCGGGCGAGGCGTCGCGCAGCGTCGGCTTCGTGAAGTCGGCGGAATCGCAGGCAGCGGCCTACCTGAAGGCGGTGCAGATCTTCTTCCGCCCCGAATTCGTCAACCGCATCGACCGCATCGTCGGGTTCGAGCCGCTGGGCATCGACGACATCAAGCGGATCGCGCGCCTGCAGATCGAGAAGCTGCTGAGACGCGACGGCTTCGTCCGCCGCACGACGTGCCTGTCGGTGCGCGAGGGGGCGCTCGACGAGATCGCGCGCAAGGGCTTCGATCCCGAGATGGGCGGCCGGGCGCTCAAGCGGGCGATCGAGCGCGAGCTGACCGCAATGGCGGCGGAGCGGCTGATCGAGCTGCCGTCGAACGAACCCGTCGTGCTCGAGATCCACCTGCGCGACGGAACACTCGTGCCGCGCATCATCGGACTGAAGTTCATCGAGGATCGCGCCGAGCCCCTTCCCTTCCGGCTGCCCGAGGAGCGAGAGCTGCGCGCCTTCTTCCAGAAGCTGCTCGACCATGCGTTCACCGTCGAGCGCGCGGTCTCAGGCCTGAAGCGCGACAACGACGTCATCCTCTTCCGCGACCGCCTGCAGGCGGAGAAACAGCGGCTGATGAACCTCGTCGGCCAGATGCCGGAGCGCTCGCCGCGCGTCTCGCACGCGCTCGCCATGGACCTGCGCCCGAAGTACAAGCTGCAGCGCGACCCGAACGTCGTGAATCGAGACTACTTCGCGCAGCTTGATCTGAGGGAGTACTTCGACTCGGTGTCGCGACGGGCTGTCGCTGAAGGCGCGTACATCGCCCGGCTCGCCGTAGATCGCTACATCGAGGCCGCGATGATCCACCTCCAGTCGCGCGCGCTCCAAAAGGGCGATCGCGGCGGCGTCTGTGTGCATCTCCGACCGCTCACCGAGGGATCGAGCACGTTCGACCGCGAGTTGATCCAGGATTCGATCATGCGCACGGTGAAGTATTTGGATCCGGTCTTCGACGGCTTCGACGAGGTGCCAGCGAGCGACGGCGTCTACATGCAGACCACCGGGCCGGGTTTCGCCGAGTTGCTCCGCGGCGACGAAGGCGTGCACTTCATCCACGAACGCTTAGGCGTGACGAGCATGGTGGCTGTGCGCGTCCTCCCCGTGAGTGGCGACGAGCCGTGCGCCTCGATCGCCACGAGCGATCAGGCCGCGCGCGCTCAGTGGCAGGCGAACTTCGACCGCGGCGAAGCGACGTCGGACGAGGATCCCTGGCTGCCGCGGCAGATCGTCCGGCTCTACAACCTGACCGACAGCGACGAACCGCTCGCGACCGACCTCCGCACGGGCCTGTTCGGCGACGAGCTGTATGGTCCGGCGCATTTCTTCTGGCTGGCGGCGGCTCTCCCCGCCGCAGACAGGCTGGTGCTGTGATGGAAGTTAGGTACTACCCGCTCGTCTGCTGGAACCTCCCGGACGATCTCGTCCTCGGCCAGCTCGTCGGCTCGACGTACGAACTCGTCGCACCCGGCCTCCGCAAGCTGAAGCTCTCGATCACACGTCGACTCGAGCGCGACCTCCAGCGCAATCCCTCCGATGTGCCGCGCCCGCTCAAGAACGGCCAGATGAAAATCCACAAGGTCGCCATCCAGTCGGGATACAAGACCGAGTCCGGCGCGTACCCGTCGTCGTCGAAGATCGACGTCCCCGTCGCCGCCGTCTACGGCCCGAACGACCTCGGCTCGTTCACCTGCTATCTCCCGCAACTCGACAAGTTCTTCTACTACTTCCGCGAGGGGCAGATCGAGGCTATGGTCGAGCACTACGCGCGCGCGACATTCCAGGACGCGCCCCCCGAGGAGGTCCACCGCTATCTGCTCGCTCCGGAACCGTGGCTCGACTTCATCACGCTCAAGGTGAAGGCCCGCGAGGAATCGCCGGAGAGCGACGAGATCGATCTCACCTTGCTCGTGCGCACGCTCACGAAGGTCGCCGAACGCCTGCCGCACACGAAAGGGCTCAAGCGCAAAATCTCGGCGCTGCCGACAGCCGCGTGGGGGCGTGAGGAGATCGTCCGAAGCGTCGCCGACAAGATGCAGAAGGAGCGCGCGAACATCCTCGTGGTCGGCGAGTCGGGCGTCGGCAAGAGCGCCGTGCTCGCGGCGGCGATCGATACGGTCCACGCGGAATCGCGCACCGGCGACGCCAAGGGCGGCCGCCACGCGTGGCGCACGACGTCGCACCGCATGATCGCGCAGGCGAAGTACCTCGGCGAGTGGCAGGAGATTGTCGAGAAGATCGTCGTCGATCTCCAGCGCACTCAGGACATCCTGTGGCTGGTCGATATCATCACGATGCTGCGCACCGGCGGCGATGGCGCGGAGAATTCGATTGCCGCATACCTCCTCCCGCACCTCGATCGGGGCGACATCCAGATCGTGGGTGAAATGTCGCCGCAGGAGCTCGAGGCGGCGCGGCGCCTGCTGCCGGGATTCGTCGACCGGTTCCAGATCGTGCGCGTCGACGAGATGCCGCGCGCGACCGTCTCGATCGTGCTCGACAAGCTCGGCGAGCACGTGAAGCAGGGACTCTCGATCGAACTGACACGCGAGGCGCTGGAAGCGACGCAGCGGCTGCTCGCGCGGCACGTCCCGTACGAGCGCTTCCCCGGCAAGGCGGTGCGCTTCCTCTCGTCGGTCGTCAACGACGCGCATCTCGCCGAGAAGGCGAAGGTGACCGAACGCGAGGTGCTCGACGCGTTCGTTCGCCGGACGGGGCTGCCGGAGATCCTCCTGCGCGACGACATGCGGCTCGACACGTCGAAGCTGCACAAGCACTTCGTGGAGCGCATCGTCGGTCAGGAGGAGGCGGTCGCGAAGATCGCCTCCGTGATCAAGGTCTTCAAGGCGGGGCTCAACGATCCGGGGAAGCCGATCGCGACACTCCTCTTCGCCGGCCCCACGGGCGTCGGCAAGACGGCGAGCGCGAAGGCGCTGGCGGAGTACGTGTTCGGCGCCGGGCAGAAGCTCGACCCGCTCGTGCGGCTCGACATGAGCGAGTTCCAGGATCCGATGCAGATCGAGCGGCTGATCGGCGGCGGAGGCGAGCCCGGCGCGATGGTGGCCCGCCTGCGCGAGCGTCCGTTCAGCGTGGTGCTGCTCGACGAGATCGAGAAGGCACACGCGGCGTTTTTCGACGCGCTGCTCACGTTGCTCGATGAGGGGGTGCTCGTCGACGCGTACGGCCGCACGACGGACTTCCGCAATGCGATCATCGCGATGACGACGAATCTCGGGACGCGGCGCACGGGGTCGCTCGGCTTCGCGGCGGACGCGGCGCCGGGATACGAGGCGGACATACGCGCGTTCTTCCGTCCGGAGTTCTTCAATCGCATCGACCAGGTCGTGACGTTCCGACCGCTCGGCCCCGACGCGATCCGCTCGATCGCGGCGAAGGAGCTGCGGGAGATCGGGACGCGCGCGGGCATGACGGCGCGCGGGCTCAAGCTTCAGATCTCGGCCGCCCTCATCGAGGCGATGTGCGCGGTCGGGTTCGACCCGGTCTACGGGGCGCGGCCGCTCCAGCGGGCGGTCGAGCAGCACGTCGTGGGCCCGCTGGCGAAGTGGCTCTTACAGAGCAAAGCGAGGAAGGCGACGCTGCGCCTTGATTGGGTCGATGGCGCTCTGTCCATCACCACCGTGAAGTAAACACTGAGTCATCCGAGGTAGCCGAGAAGGCTCTGGATTGGGATCTGCATCTCTCGTCGACGGGCGTGACGCCTGCGAATTACAGGAAGCCCCCCCCGAGAATTCTCCTCGGTTCCCTCGGTTTTCTCGGTGTTTGTCCGGTCCTTCGGCTGCCTCAGCCGGGCTGGACGAGCACCCCGGACTTGATGTAAAATCGCCGCCGGAGGGACCGGATTATGGGGGAACAGAAAGTCCGCGTCCTCGTCGCGGACGATGACGACGGAGTTCGGCGCATGCTCGAGGTGTTCTTCCTCGGGCAGGAGTGCGATGTGACAAGCGTGGCCGACGGGACAGCGGCGCTGCTGCACGCCAATGACGGCGGATGGGATCTCGTGGTGACCGACTATGCGATGCCGTGGGCGAGCGGGCTCGAGGTGCTGAAGGCGGCGCGCGCGCGCATGCCGGAGACGCGCCTCGTGCTCATCTCGGGGGGCGCGATCGCGAAGGACGTCCGCCACGAGGCGGAGTCGCTTGGCGCGCTCGTCGAGGCGAAGCCGGTGTCGCTGGCGACCCTGAAGGGGCTGGTGACGCTCGCATCGTCGAAGGCGTCGCTGCCGTAACGTCAGGGCTGCCGCAACCGTCCCTGCACGGCGCGACGCACGCGCTCCGCTTCGTCGAAGGAGTTCCGGATCTCGAGGGCGTAGTCGCAGTCCCCGATCGCCGCCGTCCAGTGCAGCCGGGCTCTTTCGACATCGCCCGCCGCCAGTGCGTCGCCGAGCTGCGCGTGCGCCTGAGCGCGGTCGACGCGAGCCGTCGCGTCCTGCGGGGCGATGCGCACCTCTTCGTCCGCCCACGTGAATTTCTCTTCGGGATCCTGGCTCCAATAGGACAGCCATCGGGCGTACTCCTCGGCAGGGGCGGTGCGGTGCGCGCGTTCCAGTATCGTCCGCGCACGGCCACGGTCGCCCTCGAGGAAGGCGGTCCGGAGTGCCGCCAAGAGCGCGTCCGTCACATCGTCGTCCGCGGTTCGCGCAAGTCCGCTCGCGTTCGGTCGTTCGTGCCCGCGCCTCAGCGCACGCGCCGCGGCGTGCCGCAGGTCGTCGCCGGCGCCGCGTTCGAATCGCTCCAGCATCAGGCGCGCCCGCAGATTCCACGCGGAGGCGAACCCGGGATCGAGCCGCACCGCTTCGGCGAGGTCGGCCTCCGCACCCGCAAGATCGGCCAACTGCATCCGCGCCTCCGCTCGCACGAAATAACCCCGCGCGAGATCGGGATGCGCCGCCACGTAACTCGAAACGCGTGCCACGGCTCGCTCCAGCGCCGCGCCCACCTCCCCCGGCTTTCGAAAACCCTGTCGCACAGACTCGCGCGCCGCAGCGACGTGGGCCCGAAGCCGATTGATCTCCTCCGTCTCTTCCGGTCGCTCCTTCGGTACGATCGATGGGAGCGTCAGAGCGGCGACGAACAACGCGGCCGCGCCCACATGGCCTGCTATTTTCGCGCGGGCGTCCATGTCATGCCTTGGTGGATCGCCTTCAGCTGCTCGAGGTGGTTCGCGTTGTGCTCGGCCGCGTGCGACGTGAGGTACTCGATCGTGTAGTTCGGGCTGTCGGGCCGCGTCGCCTTCCGCGCGAGGTCCGCGGGGGAGCACGACTTCGTCAGCCGCACCAGCTCTTCGCGCAGCGTGCGGAAGCGGTCGCGCAGCGCACGCACGTCCTGCTTCGCGTAGCGAAAGCGGTTCGCCCACAGGTCCTGCTCGAACGAGACGACCGTCGGGTTTTCTTCGGCAAGCATGTACTGCATGCGGGTGAGGAAGACGAGCTCGCAGTCCGTGAGGTGTCCGAGGATCTGCTTACCGGTCCACTTCCCCTTGCCATAGCTGCGCGCGAGCGTTTTCGCGGGCCACGCAAAGGCCTTGAGGGTTGAGGCTCCGGTATTCTTCAGCTCGGACGCGATCGCGCTGGGTGTCACTGTTGCCCCCTCTGGATTCAGGATCGGGATCTCGGTTCGGGATCTTGGTCCGGGGATCGAGATTGGGATCGGGATCGGGATCCCGCCATTTCCTGAGCCTGCCCGCAGGCCCAGGAAATGGCGGAGAGGCAGGGATTCGAACCCTGGAGTCAGGTTACCCCGACTAACGGCTTAGCAAGCCGCCGCAATCGACCACTCTGCCACCTCTCCGCGGTGGGCTTAACGCGTTGGATTATAGCGACTTAGTCTGAAAACGCCCGCCTTCCGCCGCTTGCGGGTGCGCGCCCATTGCTAGATTTTTTGGGCCGCTACGCCTCTGCCGAAGCGGAGGGGGTGGACGGGACTGAGACCGGCTTGGACTGGACGAACTGGTCCAGCCGGTGCACCGCGTCGACTTTCTGATCGGGGGAGAGATGCGCGTAGCGAAGCGTCATCCGCACGTCCTTGTGTCCGAGCACTTCCTTGATCGTGAGGATCGGGACGTTCGCCATCGCCAGCCACGACGCGCACGTGTGTCGCAGATCGTGGAACCGGAAGTTCTCGATCTTCGCCTGCTCGAGGAGCCGCTTGAACTGCCACTGCACGGTCCTCGACGGAAGAGGGATGCCCAAGTCGTCACAGAAGACCTTGTCGCTCCGACTCCTGAGCCTGAGCTCGAGGAAGGTCTTGCGGGCCGTCTGGTTGAGCGGCACTTTGCGAGGCGTCGCGTTTTTCGTGTCGGCGAGCGACACGAAGCCGTTCTCGAGATCCACCTGCGGCCACGTGAGCGTGAGCATCTCGCCCTGCCGCATCCCCGTGTGTACGGCAATGAGGAGGAGTGGCTTGAGATGCTCCGGCGCGACGTCGTACAGGCGATCGAACTCCTCGCGCGTCAGGTACCGCAGGCGTCCGATGGACTCGCGGAAGAACTTCACGAACCGGACGGGATTCTCGCGCGCGTAGTTCCATGGGATTGCGAGGTTGAACATGCGCTTGAGAACCTGCATGTCGCGGTTCACAGTGCTCCGCTCGACGGATTCGAGGCGACTCTGGCGGTACCGTTCGATGAGTTCTGCGTCGATCGCGGTGAGAAACCGATTGCCAAAGAACGCCGTCAGGCTCCGAAGCGAACTCTGGTACCGCCGCCACACTTTTACCTGCGCGCGACAGTACTCCAGAAAGAGCGCCGCGAACTCGTCGAAGCGAATCCGCTTGAGAGGCCTGATCTCGAGGAGGCGGTTGCGAATCGCCTCCCCCTCCAGCATGACCAGCGTCTCGCGGGCGTGGGTTTCATCGCGGGAGAGCCGCTTTCGATGCTGCTTTCCGGCGGAATCCACCCAGCTCCCGATCCACCAGCCGCTCTTGGGATCGTGGGTCAAGGTGCCCAAGGTCGTTTACCTCCCTCAGGCGCCCGCACCCTCGTCCAGGCGAGTCGCATCGTATCGTCCCTCGAATCGCGCATCAACGTTCGCGGGGTGCGCTCGGCCGCGAATGTTCGTCGAGCCACCGGCGGATCGCGTCCGGGTCGAAGCGGAGCGTCCGCCCCAGGCGGATGTGCGGCACGAGCCCGCGCTCGACCATCTTGTAGATCGCGTCGGGCGATGTGCGGAAGAACCGCGCCAGGTCGTTGACGTTCCAGAGGGGCACGGGCATCGATTGCATGGCTACTCCTTTTTCGGGCAGCGCACCGTCAGCATCTCCGGCCACCACGCCCGTGAGGCGTCGTTTTTGGGAGTGACGTCGCCGACGCTCCAGGCGACTTCCTCGCCTTCGGTGTCCTGGGTGATCATCAGGATGGCGCCCGCGTTGAGGTGCTCAACGATCCTCCGCATCCAGTCCCGGCAGGGGGGTCGGGTCCCGCACTGTTTGACTGAGTCGAAGAGCACTTTGGGTTCGATGCCCAACTCGCGCAGCAGCAGAACGAACGCGGAGTAGTTGTCGAGGAGCGGCTTCAGATCCTTGGCCGTCCACCGGTTGGCGCGGAGGGTCTCATGCAGGGCCCGCAAATTCTCCTCGTAGTCGAAGCTGTTGGCCGCCACGGGAGCGCCCGTCGTGTTGGCGGCAGGCCCATCCGGCTCGGGCGCGAGCAACATCTGCCATCCGGGGATCGCGAAGCCGATGGTCGCGAGGCTCTGGCCGTAGGCGAAGAGGCCGGCGCGCACGGCGTCTTCCTCAGACATGTAGCCCGTCAGGCCCTCGATGCAGGACGTGACGAGGTTGTAGTCAACGAACCGCAAGTTGGTCTTGAGCGGGATGATCGCCTTGATCGCGATCTTGATGCGCTCCCGCGACTCGGGGGACAGGCCGGTGGGCGCCTTGAGCTCGAGCGGCTTCATGTCGCGGACCGCCTTCAGACGCTCCTGGCCCTTGTCCTCGATTTCTTCGGGGATCGTGGTCGTCTCGAAGTCGAGGACGATGAGCCGCCGCATCTGCGCCTCGTCCACGCCGAGGCGGTCGAGGATCGTTCCCTTCCTACTGGCGGGGTTGGAGAGGATGATCGGCGTGGGCTTCAACTCGAGCTTCACGTTCTCGAAGGGGATCTCGCGCTGACCGTGCAGGTAGGCGCCGATGACCGCCTGGACGCCGGGCGTGGCCCTGCCGTATTCGTCGAACGCCACGAGCGGGGCCTCCAGGATTCGGCGGGTCGTCTGGATGTCACCCTGACCGTTGCGGCGGACGAAGAGTGAGCGCCCGCCTTCCGCGGGACAATAAATGAGGCATTCGGCAGGCGCGCCGACCATCGCGAGCAGCATCTCGGCCAGTTTCGATTTCCAGCGCAGCGGCGGACCGAGAAACGCGAAGCTGGCGAGCGAGTCGGCCATCTGCAGGAACCTGCGCGCCGTCACTGCGCCCAAGACAAGAAGCGCGGCGGCCTTGTGGATGAGGGTGGGCAGGTGCGCCAAGTGCGGGAGATTCTCGAAGATGAGGTCGAAACCAGTCTTCTCCTTGCCCGTCGAGGGGTTCACGGCCGCCTCGCCGGCGGGCGTCGTCAGGTATCGTTCGCCCTCCTTGATGAGCAGGCCCTGCTGGATCAACTCGTTCGTACGCCTGTACAGCGTCGCCCGCGGGAAATTCACGGTGAGCGCGCGCAGGTGGTTCGGCGTTCCAATGCAGTGCATCAAGACGGCGACGGAGACGGGATCAGTCACGCGGCACCTCCTTGTTCTCACCCGGCCGTGAGACTGAGACAGGGACAACGCTTCTCCGGCTGTCCCACTGTTTCAGGATCCGGGGCAGATTGATGAAGAAGCTGAGGGGGACGACGGCGCGCATCCCGCGGTCGTCGTCGAAGGAGATCTGGCCATCCGCGGCCTTCTTCACGTGGACATCGGCCGCCCGCCCTGCGGCGAGGATGTCCACAAGATCGATGGGCAGGATGGCGAGCTCGCCCGCCAGGTTTCCGAAAACCGCCATGTCGCGCGCCCGCAGCGCGAGCTGCCACGCCGCCTCCGCGTCGCGCGTGGCGCGGAGCTTGCCGACGACGTCCTGCAGCGCGGCCTCCTGCCGGACGATCCTGTCGGCGAGCGCCTCGAGGATGATCCGCACCTCCGCCGCGTCGTCGTCGAGATCGTCGACGTCGGTCAGATCCGTCCGGTTGATCCGGGCGGCCAGCTTGGGCTTCAGTTCAGGAAAGTCATCGATCATGCTGTTCTCCTTGGGAAAGGAGGGGCGGCGGGTGTTTCCCGCCGCCCCGGTCGTGGCACTACTCTCCGCCATCGTCGCCGGCCTCGAGGGTCTCGTCGTCGTCGAGCTCGACCACGCTCACAACGCGGAGGTCGTAGGCCTCCTCGGCCGCCTCGCGCGCGGCGCGCGCGCTCTCGGCCTGTACCTCGGCGCCTTGGCCACCTTCGAACTTCACGAGAAACGTCTTCATTCTTGTGTTCTCCAGTGTGGATAAACTCGCAGAGCGGGATGATTGGGCCCGCCACTCACGGCGGAGCTCTGGTGCGATCGGGGGCTTCGCAGCAGATGTTTGCACCTTCGACCATGCCATCGATCACACCTGTTTAGGCTCAAGTGTTCGAGATGCGGTGGGACATGCACTTGCATGCAGTTGCCGCGGTGCGAGGCAGATCTGGAATCGAGGCTTGAAGAACGATCTAGCCCGTACGGCGCGCGGAGTGGTGTTAGACGCGGCTTCTGTGATGTCTAGAGCAGCTCGGCCGTATCCTCGCCGGACATGCGATCCGTATTTTCTTGCATGCGGTTCTCGGCGATGAACTCGAGAGTGACATTTTGCGGGTGCAGGCGATATCTGCCAGTGACGTACTCGATGAGGTCATTGTCCTCGACGAGCCAGCCGAGTAGGCGCTTGCACTTTGACACCAGCTCACGCCTCAAGCGGGCGATATCGGTCGAGGCCTGCTCCAAGTCGCGCCCCTTGCAGGCCTCCTTGGCCGAGGCGAAGGCACGGTTGGGTTCTCCGCTCTTGATCGCGGCGGCAAGCCGTTCATGGAGATTCCCCAGAATCCGGAGCTGGCGTACGGCACGCCCGGAGTAGAACACCTTGCCGTTGATGAGTATTTCGCCGCGTGGACCGAAAGTGAGGAAGAACGAAAGCCGGGACGGCCGAAACGGCCTCTTCAGAGAAAGTCCGAATCCCCGCTTCAGTATCCCCTCCGCTTCCCGCTTGTAGACTCGGAGCAGTCCCCGCATGACGTCGACAGCATGCGTAGCACCATCGGACGATGCACGCCTGTCCGCCGCCCGATTGAAATGCAGGTAGAACCAATCCTCCACCCAAGGAGGCGGCGGATCTTGATGTGCGTCGTATCCGGACTTCGCGCATTGCGGAAGGTCTAATGAGAGATCGACCCCAGCTTCGATGATCGCACGCCTCATCAGAAAATCGAACCGCTGCCAGCCCTCCTCGGTTTCAATGCGCTCCCTGCAGGAGGACTTGAACTCGTTGAATTCCGCTTCCAGCTCCTTGAGACTCGTGAGCCTGGACTCCCAATTCTTGCTCGCGCCGAACCACCTGGGCAAGGCGACGGCAGAATCCCGTGAGCGCTTGTCTCCCCTACTACGCGGTTTCCTCTTCATCTTGAGCTGAGCGCCAGCGTGACACATAATCCCCGCCCGGTCTTCAGGTCAATCGAGCTTTGCGAGTGCCATCCAGTCAGCTAATCGATGATCCGGATCGCACAGTGTCCCAAGCGAGGACTCGTCCGGTCCGCAAACGAGCACGCCGTACATGCTTATCCCTTCTTCCAGCCGTGCTTCGCCGCGATCGCCTCGATGTCCCCCTTGCGGCCGGGATCCAGGCTGAATGCCTTGTCGTGCCCTTCGACGATTAACAAGTCCGCGCGCCGAAGTTCGTCGATGGCTTTGTTGAGGTCCTTCGGATTATGGCACATGTGTCGCAGCGAGGTGTAGGAGACGGAGAACTTGCCCCACCGGTTCTTCCGGTAGAGTTTCTCGACGACGAAGACCGCTGTAGTGCCCAGCGACAGGGTTCGATTCTGTGACGACGGCGCTGCGATTGCTGCCGCGGGTCGCGGCGCGGGCTCCGGATGCGGAGCCACAACTAGCGTACCGCTCATGGACTTGAGGGTTTCGACGTATCCGTCCTCCACGTCGGGCCAGCAGTCGGCGAAGTCGTCCGTCAGCGAGGCGAGACGAAACGCCACGGTCAGCGGATGAGCGCCCAGACGTCGAGCGGCCTCATGAAGCGGAATTCTGGGCATGCAGCGCCTCCTCCACGACTTTAGGCAACGAAGCGATCAGGAACGTGCATGGCATCCCGTCCAAGTTGATTTCGACCTGGTCGCCCTCCGGGGGTCCGCCCGGGAAACGGACCGCGAGAATCTCCGGTGTGCCGATTCGAACGACCTCGGGCGCCGCCTCCGAACGACCCAGTGCCCGGCCCAGTTCCCAGACCAGGCGAATAGCCTGCGCCTCGCCGGGCGTCTGTCGTCCCGCCTCCAGCGCGTTCCAGACTGCGGGGTCCATTGGAAGGAGAATGAGCGCATCGCCATTGGGCGCGATTGTCAGGAGAAGTTCTTCCAGCGCCGAGTCCGGCAGGTTGGCTTCGACGGACAGGGCCCCGGGAAAGCGGCGCTCGATCTCCTTTTCGATGCGGGCGCGCTCGTCCTCGATTTTCACCCTGAGCGCCTGGGCGCGGACGGTGGCCAGCATGCTCCGTGCCTCCTCGCGATGATCCCAAAGCGCTGCGACCGATGAGTCCTTCGCGCGCGCCACCTCGAGGTTGAACGCGGCTTCGCGGGCAGCGCGTCCAGCCTCGTGCTTGCCTCGACCCTCGGAGAGAGACTTGGCGCACGCGATCAGGTGGGTTCTCAGCGCGGTCCGGCAGTCGGCGCGGAACTTGACGGTGACCCGAGCACGTTCCGCCTCCAGATTGTCAGAGTCCTTTTGCGCCGCCTTCTGGTCGCGATCGGCGTGTTCCTGGTCCTTCCGGTGTTTCTGGGTCGACTCCTCGGCGTGCCGCTCGTCGTCCCGAAGGGTAAAGAGCTGGCGCCTGATTTCGCCGATTCGGCGCTGAAGGTTCTGGATTTCCTCCTCCTTTGCCTGGATCTCGCTTCGCAGTTTTTCGCGGCCCGGCCTCGATGCGGCGATCTCGGAGCCCGCGCGGCCGGCGCGCGCGAGGGCCTGTTCGCGACGGGAGTGAGCCTGATCCTGGCGCTCCTTCACCTGCGCCAGCGCGTCGCGCATCGCCGACTGCGACTGGTTCACGAGGTCGTTCAGGGAAGGCATAAGATTCTCCTGGGTTCTGTAAGAACGTTACACCAGAAGCACGGCCGGGTCATGGTCCAATTGCGCCGCGAGCGACGTCATCTCCGCATGATCGGCGCGGGAAAACGTGTCGCTGGCGATGACGATCGGGATCCGCTGGCCCGCGGACTCAACGAAGCCCCATCGCTCGCGCTCCCCATGCATCGGTGTCCCCCGGAGCAGCATCAGTGGCCACGCGCGCACGCGCGGGACCCGATGCTCGCGACACCAGTCTACGGATATCCTGAATTTCTCGAGCGTCTGCAGCGGGAGCCCGTAGATGAGGGAGACCTCGAATGGGATCCCCCGAGCGTGGAGCTGGTCGATGACGTTCGATACCTTGGCCATGCAGTTCGGTCGACCGCTCGCCTTCGCCTCGTCATCGTGAATTGTTTGAAGTCCGAACTCGAGTACGACGTTGAGTCCCTGGAGCGCGTCGAGGAATGCGTCGTTGACGAGCTCGAAGCGGCACTGCAGCGAGAGCTCCGCGGTGATGCCGGCCCTGCCGGCATCCTCCAACAAGCCGACCGCTCGATTGCCATTCGCGTGGAAGATAGGGTCGAGCACGGCGATGCGCCGAACCCCGGCGGCTGCGAATGCCGCGATTTCCGCGTTCAGCCGGTCGATGCCCAGCTCCCTTCGGAGCAGCCGCGCTCCGGGTTCGCGATGCTGGCAGAACGTGCACTTGAAGGGGCAGCCTCGCTGCGTCTCCCAGCGGACGAACGGCCCGATCGGCAGGGTGCCGTCGAGGTGCGGCGACGGCAGAGACTCGAGTGGAAAATCGGCCTGCATCACAGTGTCTTGCGCCCCGGCGACGTGTATCCCAGGTGCAGCTTCGGTGAGCTTGTGGGTCGCCAACGTGACGAGCGCGCTCTCGCCGTGTCCCCGGACGAAGTACTTCACCCCGGGATACAGCCCTTCGAGGAGGCCGGGGCCGACATACGAAACCTGCGGACCTCCGACAACCACCTGCGCCGTAGTGAGATCCCTGATCGCCCGCATCAGACGCACGACTTCGGGCTCATTCCAGACGAACGCGCCGATGCCGACGA
>CAYXVY010000062.1:0-3670 GCA_964468745.1 uncultured Planctomycetales bacterium
CCGTGCCGGTGATCGCGCACGCGGGACCGTCCCATTGCACACGGACGTCCGCGATCAACTTTCGAAGCTCGGCGAGTTGACGATCGACCTTACCGCGCAGCTCCTCGATTGGACGACGGTGCGCTCGGACGATGTTGAACGGTTTCATGCGAGTCTCCTTCATGGTTTTCAGTTGGGGCGTAAAACTCCACTCGTCGAAAAAGGTTCCAGAAGTTTTCTTTCTGCGGCCACATTCGTATGGTCTCGTGTAGCAACCGGCGCGCCACTGCATGTGCGTTGCGGAATCAAGGCAACGTGAGCAGTCGATTGCGCACATGACCGTGGATGTTGCAGCTGAAATATGTGATCGGAGATGCGCCGATGACCTGCCCCCTTTAACTGGACCATTCTCAACGTTAGGTTTTTTTCTCGTTTGACAAAGCTGCCCCCTCTGCGGGCATCTTGAATGAACAGCGAGCCACGGGTCACGTCGGATGGTCGTACTCATCCCGGTTGCCTGGAGCGAGGGGCGAGCGCCCGATGATACGCACGAGACAACGTCGGTCTCACACGAGACAGCGCGCCGCGTGCTAAGTCTCACTCACCAAACCGGGACCGACAGCCGGCGGACCGAGTCCACCCGCGTCCAAGCGCGGCGTTTCAAGTCGACTAAGTACGATACAAGTCGTTGACAGCCATGCGTTTAGCAAGCCGCCGCAATCGACCACTCTGCCACCTCTCCGCATCGGGGCCCGCGGCGACAGGCGCATTGTAGCGGTCGTCGCGCCGATTTCACGGAATTCCCTGCGTCCAGTTCCCCGCCGTCACGCGAGCTCGCCCGCCTCCGGCCTCAGCGCTGAGACTGCTTGCGCCGGCGGGATTTCGCGCGAGCCTCAACCTCGCGCCGGACGCGCTTGGCCTCACGATGCACCGCACGCATTTCGTCATGGAGCCGTCCCGCCTCGTGCGCCTTCGTGAGGCGCGCCGACAGTTTCCGGCGGATCTTCTTGATCACGGTCAGGGCTGGATCTTTAGCACGAGCCATCGTGAAACTTCCTCGGGGGTTTCGATCAGCGGCGTCAGCATGCCTCTCGCCCGGGTGTACGCATGGACGATCCGCCGCGGACGTCCCCGTGCGAGGTCGGCGACATCCCACGTCACCAACGCGTCGGCGTCTTCGAGAACAGTATACGCGACATGCATGAGGTCCGCAAAACGACGGGGAGACCAGCGCCCCATGCGGAGAAGATCGAGCGCCACTCGCTCCGCCTCGGCGCGGAACCTGGCCACTCGCGGACGCATGGCCCACAGCCGATCCTGCGCGGCCGTGCGCAGAGTCACATCGGGGATGGCTGCGAGTTCGACATCGACCATGTCGGAAATGACGATCCTGTGGTGCCGCGCCACCTGATCGACAAATTGCTCCGTGATCCTGCGTCGCGGCGACACGGGAACCTCGACCAGCCGGCTCCAGATGGAGGTTTCGAGATAGAGAACGCGGCCCATGAAAACGTACTTACGCAAACGACATGCCCAGAATGCCCCCGCAAGCCGTTGCGACGCAGCGTGAAGCGGCGGGTATTTTCAGGCTCTGCGAAAGCGTTTCGCCCGGTAACACGCGCGTTTCGGAATTTCCCGATCGGGATTGGGATCGGGATTGGCTACGGCAGGTGCCCCAGCGACGACCCCGCCTCCTGCCGCACCTGCTGCGTCGGGCCCGACATGCTCAGCCGCGTCAGCGCCGTCCTCGCCGCCTCGCCCATCGTCCACAGCGTGTTGATCGCCAGGCCGTCGCATCCCGGCTGGCGTCGCCCCATCACCAGCTTCTCCACCGCCTGCGCCCCGCGCACCCCTGCCGACTTTCCAAGCTCGCACAGCGCCAGCAGCACTCCCTGCACCACGTCGCCCGACTCATCGTCGAGCGCGCGGCACAACGCAGGGACGCACTCCGGCGTCGACACATGCGAGAGCGCGTACGACACCGACTTGCGCACGTCGAGCGGCAGGTCCGGGAGCCGCGACGCCAGCTCCGGCGCCACCCGTGCGGCCGCCGCTTCCGGCAGGTCGCGCAGCACGTCGGCAACGTTCTCGATGTCGCCGCGCATCAACGCCATCATCACGTACGGCGCGCACCCGTCGGGATCGATCGCGACGATCGCCGTCAGGATGAGCAGCGTGCTGTGATCGGTCTTCATGTACTTTTGCAGCAGCGGCAGCGCCGCCTTGCCGGGCCGCCCGATGTCGCTGAGCGCGAGCGCCGCGTACGAGCGGTGCGCACCCCCCTTGAGCGCCTTGATGAGATGCGGGACCGCGGGGGCCGCCTTCGCGCGCCACGTGCGGATCGCCTTCAGGACGAAGTTGATGACGTCCGAATCGTCGTCCATCAGCGCGCGCCCGATGTCCGCCGCGCAGCGCACCCCCTCGATTGCGTAGAGGGTTTTCGCCGCGGCCAGCCGGTTCGCCCCGCTCGTGCTTTCGTGCAGCATGCGACGGATGCACGCGACGAGTTTCGGGGGGACGGACTTCTTCTTGCGAAGCGCGCTGACGATCGACCGCGCCGCCGGCGAGTCGATGTCGGTCGAGAGCACCTCGAGCGCGTCGTTCATCGGGCGCAGATCATCGCATGGAGGGCGCAGCAGCGAGAAGCGAGAAGTGAGAGCCGCGCCTCACGACGCCAGTCGCCGCGCGAGTTCGTCCTTGGGGCTGATAAGCAACAGGTCGTAGACCTTCAGCCGCCCGGCGGGATCAAGGTACCGCTGAATCCGCTTGTAGAGTTCGAGCGGTCCGACCGAATCCACGAGCGGGGTGACGATCGCAAACTTGTGGTACGCTCCCCAGGGCACCCACTGAGCGGCCTTGATTTTCAAGCGCTTGCCGGCGAGGCGTTCGATGAGCATCCGTCCCGCCTCGACATCCGCTTCTACCAGTATTTCTTCAACCATCTCAGGACTCCATGCTGCCTGCCGGTAATTGCAAAGTAAAGGCCCTTCGCCTGCGTGCGCGGCCGGTCTTGTTTGTAGCGGCTCTGCTCGTTCCATGCCTCGATCAGGCTCCAGTGAGCTGCGAACGCTTCATCTCGAGACCCCTCCAGTTCAAGTTCATCCCACAGACTCGCGACGCGCAGCAGGTCCCTCAAGTTATGGGTGTGACTCTTCAGGACTGTGTCCCTGCTGGGGAAATCGTGCTCGCGCGTCGCCTTGGCGATGCACGCTTTCAGGGCGCACTCGACGGCGTATCCGGCGACATAGTACGCCGCGTCGTAGCGCCTTGCTCGCAGCAGCGCGCGGGCGTCCTTGAGTCGCGCCCTCGTCAGCGCCTGCAGGTCGTCGCGATTCATGCACACGACTACGCAAGCGCCGTGCCAGAAGTGCCTTCGCAAGTTCCTGCGAGTCAGCATGAAGCGGTGTGCCGCGGTGGGGCACGCCTCGAAACGTTTCGCTTCGTAACACGCGCGTTTCTCCGGGAAACATCCGCCTCCTTCCGTCGCCCGCCGCGGCGAGGGCGGGTGCAAACATCCACCCGCCCTCGCAGAAGCGCGTTACACCACCGCCGGCGTCACAGCCTCGGAGGGGGAAGACCCCTCGTCGGTCTGCTTCGGCCGCGGCCCGCGACGGAAGAAGGATTCCACCTTCTTCCTATCGTTCGGGAACAGCTTGATGAGATCCCCGAGGATGGAGACGTACATGGTGCG
>CAYXVY010000063.1:0-15846 GCA_964468745.1 uncultured Planctomycetales bacterium
CGAGCGCGCGCAGCACGTCGTCCGTCAGCCCCTTCGCCCCGGCGTCCCGGCACGTGGCCAGCGCCTTCCAGGCCTCCTGCAGTTTGGGGAAGTTGTCGGCGAGACGATCCGTCGGCGCGGGATCCTGAATGGCGATCGACAGCGCAAGCGCAAGCATCATCATGGATTCGACCCTCCTGCCTATACGTACCCGCAATGAGGCCTGACGCTCCCAGTATTCTGTCTCCTTCACCGGAGCATGTTCGCCGGCACGTAGCGATAGCACGCTTGGAGCGACAGCAGCGACATGGCCGTGACATCGACGTTCGACAGGTATTCCTGGAAGCCGGAATCGATGTCGCGACCCTCGGGACGCCACGCGCCTTCCTCGAGACCTTCCTTGACCTGCTTCGCGAGCAGGTGTGGCAGCATCAAGCCGCGCCACGTCTGCCACGCGTCGCCGCCCGCGAGGAACGTGAGCATCGCGCCGTAATAGAGGAAGTAGATGTTCGACTCCATGTGCGCCCGATCCTTGAGCACCAGCTGGAGCCCCGCCTTCACCTTCGCGTCGTCGAATCCGAGCCCGCTGTAGACGCGGACCAGATTGCCGATCGTCGTGATCGCGATCTTGCGCCTCCCCTCTCCCTCGCGGTACGCGACGTGATCGTCGGCAAACGTCATGAGGTCCACGAACGCACGTCCGCGCGTCAGCCCCTCCGTGTCGAAATCGAGGTAGGCCATCTGACCCTGCTTGAGGGGTTGAAACATCATGCCGGTAACCGACGTGTCGCCCGCCCCCTCCTCGTTGCCGCGATAGTTCCATCCCCCCTTGGGGCGCTGGCTCTTGACGATGTGGTTGATGCCCTTCTGCGCCGCTTCGTAGTGCGAGGATGTTCCGCCCATGACGAACGCCTCGACGATCGCAAGCGTGCAGAGGCCTTCCGTGTACAGCCGTGCGCCCCCGAAGCTGCCGTCCGGCTGCTGCTGCTTGAGCAGCCATGCGATCCCCTTCGCGACGGTCGCCTGGTGCGTGCCCGTCGCCTCCGAGTTGCCGTCCGCGAGCAGCGCCAGAAGCGCGAACGCGGTCGTTGCGCGGTCGTCCGTGCACCACTGCCGCGTCGACGTCCAGCTTCCGTCCTCCTGCTGCTGCGACGCGAGCCACTTCAGGCCGCGCTCGATTGCGGGTACGGCGTCCTTCATCCCGAACTTCTCGATCGTCTTCGCCTTCAATTCGCCGAACCGCGTGTTGTAGATCTCCATCTCGCGGATCGCGCGTCCGAAGCCGAGTTCCGCGCTCTTGTCGTTCTTCTTCTGCCGCAGAGCGTCGCCGAACGCCTGCGCCGCGTCGGACCACCGCTTGCGCTTCAATTCAGCCTTGCCGCGCTCCATTGCGACGCGATACGCCTCGGGTGCGTCGGCGGCGACGGGGAGATCGTCGTCTTGCAGAAAGGCCACCAGGAGGGCGGCCGTCAGTATCAGTTTCATGTGCCTTCGACGCGGGACGCGCGCTAAAGTGCGAGACGAATGAAGAAGGCGGTCCTGACGCCGTCGCCCGCGATCGACGCGGAATTCCGCGTGCCGGGATCGAAGAGCATCACGAACCGCGCGCTCGTCTGCGCCGCGCTCGCCGACGGCGAGACGCTCATCGAGAACGCCTCGTTCTCCGACGATTCCGACCTTCTCGTCAGCGCGTTCCGGCAACTCAAGATTCGCGTCGATACCGATCCCGCGGGACCGTCGATCCGCGTGCGCGGGGGCGGGCTGCCGGCGGGGAACGAGCGGTTCTACATGGGGAACGCGGGGACGAGCCTGCGGTTTCTCACCTCGTATCTCTGTCTCGGGCAGGGGAAGTTCGTCGTCGACGGGAACGAGCGGATGCGCGAGCGGCCGATCGCGGGGCTCGTCGACGCATTGACGACGCTCAGCGCGCGCATCAAGTACGGAGGGAAGGAGGGATTCCCGCCGCTCGAGATCCAGGCGGGAGGGCTGGCGGGGGGGAGTACGATCGTGCGCGGCGACACGTCGAGCCAGTTCGTATCGTCGCTGCTGCTGTCGGCGCCGTATGCGCGCGAGCCGGTCGATCTCATCATCGAAGGCGAGACGGTCTCGTGGCCGTATATCGAGATGACGTTGCGCGTGATGAAGGACTTCGGCGTCGAGGCGTCGCGCAAGGTCCCGCAGGGGAAGTACGTTCCGCGGCCGTTTACGGTCGACGGCGATGCGGCCGCCGCCGGTTATTTCTGGGCGATGGCCGCCGCGTCGAGCGGTCGCGCGCGCGTGCTCGGGGTCGGCGCCGCCTCGGTGCAGCCTGAGAAGCGGATCCTGAAGGAGCTGGCGGCGATGGGATGCAGCGTGCACCAGACGGAGACGTTCATCGAGGTGAAGGGTCGCTCGCTGCGGGGAATCGACGCCGACATGAAGGACCATCCGGATTCAGTGCCGGCGATCGCGGTCGCCGCGTGTTTCGCGCGCGGCAGGACGCGGATCAAGAACGTGCGCCACCTGCGCTTCAAGGAGACGGACCGGCTGGCGGCGCTGACGCGCGAGCTGACGAAGCTGGGGGCGCGAGTCATCGAGCACGCCGACGGTCTCGAAATCGATCCGCCGGAAAAGATCGCCGCGGCGGAGATCGAGACGTACGGCGATCACCGCATGGCGATGGCGTTCGCGGTTGCGGGGGCGGTCGCGCCCGGGATCGTCATCCAGGATCCCGACTGCGTGACGAAGAGTTTCCCGGGGTTCTGGGACGAACTGAAGAAGGGCGGCGTCGGCGTCTAATCTCGCATGATCGCGCTGTTCTCAGTTGTCGGAATTCCAGGCTTCGCCGTGGGGGCGTAGCAGCAAAGTAATCTCGGCTACAGGTTTCGGGTCCGTTCGAAGGCTGTTTCTGGCCCCGTTGAGTCCTCGCACGGGCGGATCCCATGCGCCCGGACAGACAATCCCCCGAGGCTGAGTCTGTCACCCCTGCGATCTCACGCCTGTTCAAATGGCTTGTCCCCCGGATCACCGATTGACATGGGCGGGGCCTTCAACTACAGTCCCCCCCTTGACCGATTTCTTGAGGAGGACTCCGTGAAGATTACCCTGCTGGCGATTCTGGCGGCCGTGGCCCTGTTTCCGTGTGCAGCCGACGAACCCGTCGTCACCAAGGCGGCGGACGTCAAGTGGGGCGATCACCCCTCCGTCAAGGGCGCCTTTCTCGCCGTCCAGAGCGGCGATCCCGCCAAGGGCGCGTGCGTCGTGATGATGAAGTTTCCGAAGGGCCTCACCATCCCCGCTCACACCCACACGGCGAGCGAGGTCGTCACCGTCGTCTCCGGCACCGCGATCTTCGGATCGGGCGAGAAGGTCGACCTCCCCAAGGGCGCCGAGCTCGGCGCGGGCAGCTTCATCCTGGTTCCGGCCAAGAGCCCGCACTGGGCCTTCGCCAAGGAAGAGTTCATCATCACGGTGAACTTCAGCGGGGCCGTCGACTTCTTCCTCTGCGAGGAGAAGAAGTAGTCCGCCCGGATTTCCCGGCAGAATCCGCCTAGGGAGGCCAGTCTCTGCAAACGGGCGGGTCTGCACCTGCCGTCGGCGTGCCATCCTTTCTCCAGTCGCTGGAATTCTAAGCTACGCCGGGTGGGCGTAAGCGCACCATGGAGGATCGCACTCATGAAATCTCTCCCGGTCGCATTCCTGTTCGCCGCGAGCGCCGTCGCGTCGGCCCAGGCGAAGGAGCAGGGTGAGTTGATACCCGTCACCCGCGGCATCCAGTGGGCAGTGGGGAACCAGTACGCCGGGCCGTCGTACGCCTGGGAAGGAGGCGACCTCCGCGCTCCGACCGTCGAGGAGGGGAGCAAGCGCAAACCCGGCCCCGCGCGGTATGAAGATGTTCGCTTCTCGAGCGTCCCGGTGGAGCCCGTGCTGCTGGAGTGGCTGCGCAGCGCCCTCGCCGGCGAACATCCCTCGCGCGACATCA
The DNA here is from genome assembly GCA_964468745.1 of uncultured Planctomycetales bacterium. Lineage (GTDB taxonomy): Bacteria > Planctomycetota > MHYJ01 > MHYJ01 > JACPRB01 > JACPRB01. The sequence goes on from CAYXVY010000063.1 coordinate 3,941, forward strand.
ACCTCGTGGAGACCATTGGCGACCCGATCGGGGGCGCGACCGTGAGCAGGGCGATGGTCTTCACGGCGTCGAAGATCACGGAGGTCGTGATCCCGGCGTTCGGCCCCGATGCGTCGCAGGAGCTGAGGCCTGCTCTGACGAACCTCTCGATAAAGTTCGCGCCTGGCTCGGTCCAGGTCCTGGTGCAGGCCCCCGAGATTGTCGGCGCCCCCAAGGTCCGCGATGACAGGTTGCTCAGCCCAGACTCTTTCGCGCTCGCGATCGACGGCCTTGCCTGCACGGACGTGCAGTCAGTCCGCTCGATAACGGCACGCATCCGGCCGGGGAGCGCCCCGCAGATCTCGAACATCGTCCTGATCCTGCGCGAGAGCAGCAGCAGCACTCGCGCCGACTGGAAGACGTGGTTCGATTCGTTCGTCGCGCAGGGGAACAGCACCGATGCGCACGAGAAGAACGGAACGCTCGACCTGAAAGGAATCGCCCCCCTCGGCGCCATGAATTACGACTATGTCTCGATCGGCCTGAAGGGGCTCGGCATAGTCCGGATGAGCCGACTCCCCAGGGACGTGGCCAATTACATCTGGTACGAAATCGAGCTGTACTGTGAGGCGATGACGATCAAGACCCCGGGCGTGTTGACGAAGCCTCCTCCTCCGGAGCCCGGCGTGACACCCCTGCCCCTGACGGAGAAGCCCGCGGAGAAGACCCCCGCGACGGCCGGCCTTCCCGACGACAAGGGAGCGAGAGATCCGGAGGGAGCGCCGCGCTTCGCGGGGTCGGTCCGCACGGCGTTCACGGCCACGCGCACGAAGATCTCAAACGACGAGATCGCCGACTATACGACCAGGGCCGAACCCGCAAAAGTCGAGGCATGGTTCACGGAGCAGATGAAGAACCTCGAGTGGCAGGTGGTATCTCGCAAGGAATTCGGGGAGGACCTGGCTTACTACATCGACCTGCGTTGGGAGCGTGAAAGGAAGACGGCGCAGGTCGTCGTGGGGAAGGCGAAGGACGGCTCGACGACGATCAAGGTGCGCCTGATCACGACATTCGAGTAGTCCCGGGATCGCTCCGAGGCGGCATCCCCGGCTCCAGGTCCACCCCCAGCCCGTCCAGTTGCTAGGATTCTACGCTACGCCGGGCGGGCGTAAGCGCACCATGATCGCCGCTATCGGCCCCGGGTCCGTTTGAATGCCGTTTCTGGCCCCGTTGAGTCCTCGCACGGGCGGATCGCATGCGCCCGCACAGATCATCCCCCGAGGCTGAGCCTGTCACCCCTGCGATCTCACGCCCGTTCAAATGGCTTATCCGCAAGGAAGGCGACCTCGCGCTCGCGAGGAGTCTCATCGCCGACGATGCGGTCTACCGTCCCCGGCATCCGTAGATGGCGCAGCCGCCGAGCCACGTCCAGCATGCGTCGTGATACGGGGCGCGGCAGCGGGGGCATTCCCGTCGCGTGGCGTCCGGCGCGACGCCGCATACGGCGCACAGCCCCGACCGCGACGCGAATTCGCCGGTGAGCACAGGCTCGGGCGTCGCGCCGCCGGCGCGCATCTTCCGGACGATCGCGAGGCAGGAGTTCATGAACAAGCGCAGGTCCTCCTCGTGGCCGGAGAGGTCGCTGTCCACCCGGAACGAAATGCCGAAGCGGCCGGCGTTCATCGTGACGCCGCCGCGGTGATTCCGTCGGGCGTGGATCTCGGCCAGCCGCTCGATGCCGCGTCGAACGTCGCTGTCGAGCGTGTCGCGCACCCAGTCGACGGGAGACCCCTGGACGAGGAAGGCGTCGTTGAAGGTACGGTCCCAGGTTTCGATGTCCTGCGCGCCGAAGAGCTTGCGCACGCCGCCGGCGAAGTTCTCGGGGGCGACGGAGAAGTTCCCCTTCGCCGGTCCCCACGCGACGTGCATCAGCGTGCACGGCATGGAGTCCCCGGCCTCGGAGTTGATGGCCACAGTCGCCGGGACGCCGTCGATCTTCAGATCGATCTGCGCGGTCCAGCCGTCGGGCCGCGTGACGGTGCCGCCGAACTCGCGGGCGATCGCCTGCAGGACGCGACTGTCGGCGGCGGGACTGTTCTTGACGGCGATCACGGTCAGGACGATGAGGATGCCCCACCCCAACGCGACCCAGAGCATGACGGACGACATGCCAGCGGTACCTCCCGTTGCCGAGGGCAGCATAGCAGGGATGGAGCCCTTGCTCGACGGGCAGCCGATACACCTGATGCTCGGCCGCCCGTCCCGGGCATGCTGATGAACGAGCGAGACGGACGCAAGCGCCGTGCGATCGCTCTGACGAAATGGAACCGCCTCGATCTGCCGGGCGTCAAAGCGATAGAGCGGGCGGAGGGATTTCATGCATCTCGCACTGGCGATCGTCGCGCTGCTGGCGCAGACAGCGGCGCAGGACCCCGAATCGGTTCGCATCGAGCTCACGCACGGCATCCTCGGAGGCAAGGCCCCCCCGACCGTGTTCGAACGCGTCACGATCTCGCGCCGCGGCGACCGCGTCGTCGTCACCACGATGACGCGCGTCAACGACGTGCGGCGCATCCACAGGATGGGGTCGATGACCGTCAAGCAGCTCGAGGCGCTTCTCAAGGAGATCGACGGCATGTGGGCGCTGCCCGTCGAGAAACCCGCCGGCTCCGAGGACATCTACGGCATGAACGTCGGCCTGCTCGTGCGCAACGACAAGAAGTCGTGGAAGAACGACGCACCGCAGGGCTGCGTGCGCAGCACGTCGGAGGTGCAGGCGATCGAGGAACAGAAGGCGGCCTTCGCGAAGATCGTCGAAGCCGTGCGCAAGGCAGGCGCCGATCACGCGACGAAGGGCGACGACTAATCCCGATCTCGCCGTGCCCTCGGGAGCCTGATCAGCAGCTTGGTCAACGGGGGCGTGACTCCAACCGTCGGCATTACGTCTCATAAGAGGTGCGAGCACTTGCGTGCGCGATCGTAGCGGCAGCAGTCGCCGCCGGCCTTCTCTTGCCATTGAAGCCGTCACCCCAGAACCTGGGGGCGTCGATGACCCTTGCCGGCGGTCATGACATCGGAGGGATCTACGTGGGGACGCGCTCGGACGGATCGCGCGCAGTCTTCTATCAAAGCAGCAGCCGTGAGGCTGAGCCCGACTGGTTCGACGACGACGATGAAAGGGAGATCGGAAAGGAAGTCATCGCGCGTGTGAAGCGGACTCGGGGCATTCCGGGGGGCATCTATGCACTCTTGCCGTCAGAGCACATCGAGTGCACGATCAGCGTCGCTGAGGGCGTGTCGGCGCGAACGTTCGTGCTCAAGCACGACCCGACGCTGCCGCCCGCGCCGCAGGAAGTAATCGAGCTGATGTGGGGACTGACGGGGATGGTCAACTGGTAGTCCTCGAGACGATGAAGCGGTCCAGTCGTCAGAGTTCCAGACTGCGCCACAGGGGCGTGACGGCAACATAATCGGCGCTATCGGCTCGGGGCCTCCGCGAATATCGCATCCACCGGCGTGGAACTCCACACCGTGTCCGGCCGGGAAGACCCGAGGATGCAGTCCACACCGCGTCGCCCTCCCTCTTGTCTTCCCACGTCCGTTCATATTGCTTATCCCCCTTCGGCCACGTCTCACCTCCGCGGTCCCTCCGGACCCCGCACCGCCTGCCGGACGCCCCGCATTGCGCGGGAACAATTTCACTTTTCTGCGCCCCCGAATCGTCTTTTCGACGGACATCTTCGGAATTTCTTACGAGTCAGGAGTATGACGACCGATCGAAACAACCTGGGGCGATCCGACGACGCCGACACGCGCCGAAGTTTCCCGACTATCGAGCAATTCCGGGCGGATTCCCGCTGCCATTTCCCGGATTTCTTCCCATTCATCGGTATGGGACATGACTCAGAGGGAACTTGGGCCGGGAATGAACGTGCAGGCGCGCGTCGGAAGGCGCTTGTGCGCGGACAAATGGTGCATAGACCGGACCGGGATGCATTTGTCCGCGGACAAATGGTGCACCGACCGGTCCGGGACGCATTTGTGCGCGGACAAATGGTGCTCCGACCGGACCCGGACGCGTTTGTCCGCGGACAAACGGTGCACCGACCGGACCGGGACGCGTTTGTGCGCGGACAAATGGTGCACCGACCGGACCGGGACGCATTTGTCCGCGGACAAATGGTGCACCGACCGGACCGGGACACGTTTGTCCGCGGACAAATGGTGCACCGACCGGGCCGGAACGCATTTGTCCGCCGCGTCACCGGAATTTCTCGACTTTCTGGCGACTTCGCGCAGATTTCCGCTGCCGTCTCCGACTTTTTCCGCAGTTAATGCCTATGAGACATCACCTCGACATGACGAACGCGCCCGGACGTCTCCGTGCGCACCCGGAGCGGGGCGGAGTCCAGCGCATCCGCGGGCCTCCCGTCCGCGCCCGACTTCTCCGGCCTCCTGCCTGTGGCGGGACGGCCGCGTCGCGCACGGCCTGTCGTCGTGCGCGAATTCACGGGGTTTATCTCAATCGCATTTAAGGGGTTTCACGATGTACACACCGTACAAGCAGTGGTCCAGCGAAGTTCTGCTGGACCTGTTCGGTCTTTATCTCCATGCGCGTCTTAACGCCGATCCGGCCACGCACGGGCTGGCCACGATCGTCGACAAGGCGCAGAGTTCTCTGCGTATCGCCAACGAGCGTGAACGCAAGGCCTTCCAGGTCCTGCAGTTCGCGATCGCCGAGCGCGATCACGCCGTGTTCGCCCTCCGTCGCACGATCGTGCAGATCGAGGGGACGCTGTGGCTCTTCGTCGGGAAGAACCGCGGCGACAACACGTATCGGATGTACTTCCCGGTCGGCCTCACGCCGGTTCTGGAGTCTCCGCTCGCGGAGATGATGAACACGGTGGGGACGCTCGAAGCCGCGCTCCGCGAGGCGCCGGCGGGCTTCCCGCTGAAGCCGCTCCTCTCCAAGCTGACCGCGGCGCGCGAGGCTCTGGAGAAGCCGGAGGCCGCCCTCAAGGCGGCGACCATCGCTCACGACCACGCGTACAACGCTGAAGTCGCCGAGCGGGGGCTCTGGCTGGAGACGTACCGCGCGGTCTTCGGCGAGCTCACGAAGCTCTTCCCGAGCGATCGCGGCCGGGTCGACAGCTATTTCCGGCCGGGGCGCAAGCACAAGCGCGCGGCCGGAGAGGGTGCTGCGCCGATGGCGTAACGCAATCCCCGGGAGTCGCGCCGGAAGACAACAACAGCGGCACGAACGGGGCGTCCGTCTCCGAAGTTTGGGGGCGGACGCCCGCCTTCGCTCTTGTTGCGTCGCGCGCCTCTCGTCCTCCTCACCGGCGGTCCGGATCGGTCCGATACCACTTGCCGTTGTCGAGGGTGTAGGCCTTCTCGCCGGCGCTGCCCCCGAGATTGTTCAGCTGGACCACGCCCTTCTCACCGAAGGACCCCGTCTCCGAGATGCCGCTGTGCCCGGCAAACTTGTACGTCACGTTGCCGGCGCTGTTCATGATGGAGATGGTGCCGTTCAACGTCCCCTCTTTCCTGGTCGCCGAGGTCACTTCGATCCAGTTCTGGCCCGAACTGACCTGCAGGAGCGGCGTGCCCGTCTCGTCCAGCACGGACATGAGCCACTGGTGGTCGTTGAGATGAGTCATCTTGAGGGCGGGCTTTCCCGATTTGGTCAGCATGGTGAACTCGCCCAGCGTGTTGGCGCCCGTCCCCAGGACGATGCGCGTGTTGCCGTCCTTGTCGGCGATTTCCAGGCGTTCCGTGCGCACGAGCTTCTGCGCCGGCTCGGGCTTGGGCAGCTTGGGTCCGTCCTGGATCACCGGCGGTTCCTTCACGGGCGGCATGGGCTTCGGCTTTTCCTGCGCCCACCCCCAGGACACGGCGAACACGGTGACCGCGACCAGGACCCAGTTGACGTTGAGACGCATGAGAGGTCCCTCCTGATGGATGAGGCGCAGCCGAAGCGGCTGCGGCGCCATTGTACCGCACGTCCCGGACGGCGACTCGCCTCCGTTCCGACTTTTTGCACGTACTTCGATTCGACGAAGGCATCAGGATGGGCCGACCCTGGAGTGATGGAGCGATAGAATGCTCCTGATGCGAGCGATGAGTGTTCTGGCAGCGGCGTCGCTCCTGTTCGGGCTGGCGTGTCCGACGATGCGCGCTGACGATGAGATGCGCGCGCTCGTGCTCACGCTCATGACGGCGGACCGGCCGGCCGGTTACTACCCGGTCTACACGCAGCCCCGGATGGTCGCGGTCCTGGGCACGGAGACTACGCCCCCGAAACCCGAGGAGCCGGACCCGAATGACCCCGACGTGCGTGCGCAGAAGGCGGCGAACACGCTCCATGACCTCGGCATGGTTGCCTGGCCGGCGCTCATCGAGCGGCTGGAGGACAATCGGCAGTCCATCGCGCTGGCGTCCGAGATCCCCTGCACGTTCGGGCGCGCCTGCTTTCATCGGATCGCCGGCAAAGTCAATCCGCCTCGCCCGCGCGGATACTTCAATGACTATGACATTCTTCGGGATGGGGACGATGTGCGTTCGTGGTGGAGGGACCGCCAGGGTCGGGAGCTGCGCGATCTGAAGATCGAGGCGCTCCTCTTCGCGTGGGCGCTCGCTGAGCATGATGGAGCGGCAGCGGACGCGCGCTTCTACGCTCGGGAGCTGAGGTCGCTCGACGTGGCAGAACCAGAGCCTCGTGCAGAACCGTGGCGCAAGGGTGCACGGGGATTGGCGCTGCCGCAAAGCCCGGACGAGCTCGTGTCGGTCCTCAACCCGAGACTGCACGGGGACTTTCTCACGCGGCGATTTCTCAAGGAGCGGGCGCGCCGTGCGCGGTGGCAACTGATCCAGCTGGATGCCGTTGCCATTCCTGCGCTCATTCACGGCCTGCAAGAGCGGCGCGTGGCCGACACCTGCATGGATTTGATCGGCGACATCCTTCATGACTTCAGTTTTGAACCCGAGCTCATGAACGAACTCATGATCGTCAACCGCCAGAACGCCACGGCGTGGTGGCGGGAGCGCCAGTCACGTCCCTGGCGCGCGATCCAGCTGGAGGCCGCGCAACAGCTCGTAGACGCGGTGGAAAGGCGGCGGTTCCCGTCCCAGGAGAGGAAGGACGACTTGCTGAAGTTCCTTCGGGGGCAGGTGGAGGAACTGAAATAGACTCGGGGGAGAAGTGTTCGGATTCCAGTCCTGAGGATTCCAACCTTCGCCGGGCGGGCGTGACGGCAACTTCGGCGCTGTTGGCCGAGGCCTCGTTCGGACCGTCCCCGCTCTTCGAAGACGCTGCTACGGCCGCGGCGCCTTTACGAAGTGGAACGGGTACGTGATGACGGTGAGCACGATGTCGCCCTTGCCGGGCATCGTGCGCGTCGTGTCCGCCGTCACCGTTCCGTTCCAGGTCCGCACCACACGGTCGACGCTGATCGCGTATCCCGACGAGGGCGCGAAGCCGTACCACGCGCAGACGACGAACTCCGTCGCGAAATCCACCACGGGAATCGGCGCCATCGTACCGTCGTCCGACGTCGGCGCGTGCTTCGACCAGATCGTCGACCACGTCGCGCTGTCCTCAATCACCATCACCTCGCCGGCGAAATCCGCTTCGTCGGACCGGTACGCGGAGAACGACCCCTCGTCGAGCGTCGTCAGCGGAAGCACGGTGTTGCGCCGCTCGACGACCTCGGTGTACGCGCGCTTGGGGAACTTGATCACGTCGAACGGGTTCGTGATGGCGTCCGTCATTCCGGGAATCTCGTTCGCCTCGACGACGAAGATGAGACGGCCGGTCACCGCATCGAACTGCGCGTCCTTGAACGCGATGCCGTAACCTCCCGTCGAGCGGTATCCCTGCAGGACCGCGGCGCCCATCTCGGGCTCGCCGAGCGCACCCGTGAAGTCGATTGCCGGCGGCGTTCCGCCGGAATGCAGGCTCCAGAACGACGCGTAGGAGGCGGAGTCGGGGAAGAGGAGCAGCTCACCCGTGAACGAGGAGTCGCCGTAGCGATAGCCGGAGGCGAAACCGCTGTCGATCGACGTGAACAACAGGCCCTCCAGGCGACGGAACGTCACCGGCCCCGCCGTCTTCGCCGTCGTGGCGATGACATACGGATGCGTGATGACCGGAGGACCGAGGTACCCCGGCGGAGGCGCGTGCTCGGTCGCCTCGACGAAGAGCGCGTCCGTGGCCGCGACATACTCGAGCCCCGTGATCTCGATCGACCAGCCGCCGCCGGATTTCTCGCCGAGAAAGCAGACGAGGATCTGCAGCGTCGCGAAATCGATCGACGGAACCGGGCCGCCGGGCTTGTGCAGGCCGTAGAACGTGCCCCAGGCCGCGGAGTCCCGGATCACCAGATCGCCTCCCGTGACCCCCGTCGGATGCGACGAGAAGTCGCCCTGCTCAATCTGCGAGAACGACTGGCTCCACGCGGTGCGCGCGACGGCTGTATTCGAATAGCCCGAGTTCTCCCCCGTGCGCCAGGCGCGTACGCGATAGTGATACTGCGTGTCGGCCGGAAGGCCGGTGTTGGCGAAGGTCGTGATGTTCGGGCCGACGATTGAGATCTCACTCCAGGCGCCCGGAACGCCGCCGACATCGGCAGCGCGCTCCACCTTGAAGCCCAGCTCCGTCGTGCTCGTGTCTGTCCACGAGAGATCGATGCGCGCCGGGCCTCCCGTCGCCCCAAGGCCGGTCGGCGCTTCCAGGGCCGGCGTGCCGCCCGAACCTCCGCCTCCCGCGGTGCCTCCTCCGCATGCCAGGGCCATCACGGCGACCAAGAGGATCAGGCAGCGTACGGTCATGGGTCACCTCACAAGGAAACACAAGAGGGAGCAAGCGACAGGCGCCTCAGCGCCGTCCCCCCTCTTACGTAAGTGAGGGCCTGCTTCCGCCGCGAAATCGTCGCCTGACGGGCGCAATGGGCGTTGCAGCTGTCGCCCCGTCATCTCGTCGCCAGGGCCGAGGCCTGCGCCCACCTCGATCCCCTCGAATCCCCCTACTTGCCCGGAAGCGGCAGTCTCGGGGCGTACTCGCGCCACTCCTCCGCCAGCGCCGTCCCTTTCCCGCCTCCGAACACGGCCTCGTACGCCTCGTGCCGCGACCGACCGTCCAGCAGCGCCTTGAAGTATGCGTCGAGCAGCTTCCGGTGCTTGCCTCCCTCGAACTCGAAGAAGAAGTGGATCATCGACCACGCCTGCGAGTACTTCAGGCTCACCGGACCCGAGTAGAACTCCCCGGGCGACTCCTGCATGATCTGCTCGAACGTGAGCACCTGCTCCATCGCGTTCTTTAAGACCTTCAGCCGCCCTTCCTGGATGCGCGCCTTCTGGACGACCACGCCCTTCTCGATCTTGATCGCCCCCATGTACTCCGCCATCCCCTCGTTGAACCAGTACGGGGCGCGGAAGACGAGCAGCCGCATGAAATGGTGAAAGGTCTCGTGGTAAAGCGTGTGCAGCGTCTCGTCGAGATCGACGTCCTCGAACAGCAGCAGCTCGCGGTAGTCCGGCGTGTAGTACCCCAGCGTGTTCTCCGGCCGGTCGAGCTGCGTGAGCTCGCTGTACGTGAGGTACGCCTCGCGCGTGTTGAAGATGGCGACGCGCGGCTTCGGGAGCTTGGGATCGTCCTTGAACACGTCCTTCCACGTCTCGGCGTAGTATTTCCACGCCGCCTCGAGCCGCTCCCCGTAGAGCTTCGTCTTCTCGGCCGACATGTCCGTCATCACGATGAAATGCGGGAGCTCCAGCTTGAATCGACACCCGAGCGACTCGGGCCCGCGCAGCTCGTTGACGATCGCCCGGTGCCGCCGCCGCGTCTCCACGTGCGACGGATCGATCCGAAGCGCCAGTTCGAGGTCCTTCAGCGCCTCGCGACCTGCGCCCGAGCAGAACTTCGCGTATCCGCGCATCGACAGCGACGGCACGTGGTCCGGCATCTTCTTGAGCGCCGAGTCCGAGTGTGCGATCGCCTCCTCGTACCGCCCCGCGCGGTGCGCCGCGTCGGCGAGCCCCTCATACGCCTCGTAGAAGTCGGGATCCTGCGTGCACGCCTGGAGCGCCGTCTCCGCCTCTTTCGTCGCGCCGACGAGCACGAGGAGACGCGCGAGCCAGTACGCCGCGGCGAGGCACTTCGGCTCCTTCGCGACGACCTCTTCGAGGATCTGCACGGCGGTCCGGACCTCTTCGCCGGAACCTTCCCCCGTCTCCACGATGCGCACGACGATCGCGCGCGCACGCATGAACAGCGAGCGCAGGTCCGCCGTGAGCGGCGCGAGACAGAACGGGTCCTCGACGGAAAGCTCATCCGTCGGCTTCGCGGGGCCGCCGGACTTTGCCGGCACGAGGTCCCCCTCGAGCGCGCGACGAACCAGCACCTCGGATTCCGCGAGGAGCTTGTCGAGCTGTATGGGATTGACGCGCCCCTCGATCGAGTACTTGCGGAACCACGCGGTGCCGCGCCAGGCGCCGACGCCGCACCACCCCTTCGTGAACTCGGCGTCCGCCGCCGTGAGCACCTCGCGACCGCCGACCGAGACCTTGAACGTGCCCGCCTTCACCACGACGCGCACGGTCGACTCGGGCGTCAGCAGCGCCGCCTTGAACTCGCACAGCGTCTCGCGCCCGTCGCGCGAGAAGCGATCGATGCGGAAGCCGTCCCCGAGCGAGATCGTGTAGCCGTGCTGCTGCCAGTCGCAGAAGATCGGGATCACCGCCCAACCGCCCTGCTCCACGCTGGCGACGACCTCGATCGTCACCTCGCCCTGGAACTCGAGGTCCTTGAGCGACCACATCCCCTGGTTGGCGTCGCGAACTTCGAGCCCCTTGTCTCCGACCTTCGACTCGCCGGCGGTCTTCGACGCGAAGTCGGTCGCCTGCGCGGGCGAGTTGAAGTCGTAAGTCACCGTCAGGCCGTCGCGCCCCACGCGGCGCGACACTCCGTTGAACGCGCCTTCATTCTTCAGCACCTTGGTCAGGTCCGGCACGCGCGCGGCGAATGTCTTGTCCGCCTTCACGCATTCGGCAAACGCCGACTGCGCCTCTTTCCAGAGCCGGCGCGCCACGAGGAGTCGTCCGAGCTCGTGCCATCCGGCGGCATCGCGGTCCTTGTGCATCGCGGTGACGAGCGCCGCGTACGAGCGGTCATCGAGCACATCCCACGCGAAGTCCCCCTCGGCCGTTCCGGACTCCGACGTGTACGCGATGCGCAAGTCGTCGCGACGGACGTCGACGACGCTCGCGTTCTTGAGCGACTGGCCGGATCGCGTGCGCATGTCGATCTTCAGCGTGCGAACGCGGTTCTTCAGCTCGGCCAGCTTCTTCGCCTCAGACTCCGCCTCGGCTTGGAGGGCGGCGCGGGCGTCTTTTACGCGTGCGTTCGCCATCTCGATCCGTTCGCGACGTCGCTTCTCCATTCCGTCGCGCGTCGCGTCACCGGCGGGAGTGCTCGCCAGCGTGTCCACTTTTTGTGTCCGGTTGCGCGCGGCTTCCGCAAGGGCGGCGACGCTGACCGCCGGGTCGCGCGCGGTCTTCGTGTCGGAGTAGCGCTGCAGCAGCGTCTCGAAGGCCTTGAGTGCGTCGTCGTACTCTTCCTTCGCGAAGTGGCTGCGCCCCTTCTTCAAGAGCGCCTGCGCCTCTTCGTCGCGCACGCCGGCGTCGCGCACCTTCTTCTCGGCGATTTCGCGCGCCCAGCGCTGCTCGTCGGTCTCGACGGGTTGGTCGACGGTTTTGGGCGGCGCGGCAATCGATGTCGTGAGCTCGGGTAGGAGGGGCTGGGTGTGCGTTGCGGCAGGGGGCGGCGCGGCGACCGTCTCCGGGTCCGGCGATCCGCGTCGGAGCAGAAGCGCGACGATCACGATAATGACGAGACATCCGGCGCCGGCACAGGCGACCGCGAAGATCAG
>CAYXVY010000064.1:0-1758 GCA_964468745.1 uncultured Planctomycetales bacterium
CGCGCCGCGAGATCGAGGCCTCACCGCGGCTCAAGGCGGTGCTCGACATGATTTCCAGCGGCGCTTTCAGCAGGGACGACCGCGCGCGATTCCAGCCGATCGTGGACCAGCTCAAGGGGCGCGATCCCTTCCTCGTGTGCCGCGACTTCGCGTCCTATATCGCGTGCCAGGATCGAGTGGACGAGGCGTGGCGGGATCCGGAGCGCTGGACGCGCATGTCGATCCTGAACTCGGCGGGCATGGGCTTTTTCTCAAGCGACCGCACCGTTGCGGAGTACGCGAAGGACATCTGGGGCGTGACGGCGACCCCCGTCGTCATCTCCTGAGGCCGCGTGAGAGCCGCCCCATGAGCGCTCCCTGCGAGCTGGCGACCGCATTCGCGACCGCCTTCAACAGACACGACGTCGACGGCATGATCGGCCTGCTGCACGAAGACGCAACCGCGGAGGTCCTGGGCTCAGGATTCCCCGAGGAGCGCGGGGTGAACGACATCCGAAAGAAGTCCTTCCCTCACCTCCTCGATGAAGCGGAGTCGGCAGTCCAGGCGGAGGTCCAGGACAACGACCTCGTCTTCCTGCGTCGCAAGCAGGACGGCGCGCTCGACGTCGCGATTCGCATCCACGCTCATGACGGTAAGATCGCGCGGATCGAGTACCTCGTTACGCACTTCCGGCGCGACGAGCTTGTCCGCCTCGCGGGGCCGCGCGGCATCGTCGTCGCCCCGCCGGAAGAGTGACCGACCTGCGCCGTACGCTACACTGATTGCATGCTCGATTGTCCGTGCACGGAGGGAACATTCGACTATCGCGCTCTCGAAACGGTCGAGCTCGGCCAGGACTCACACTACGCCGAGTCCAGCCTCAAGAGGTGCAAACTCTGCGGCATCGTGTGGCTGCGCTACTTCCACGAGAACGAAGGCTTCAGCCGCTCGGGGCAGTGGTACTGCGGAGCCGTAACGGAGGAGCAGGCCCGCTGCGCGACACCCGAGACGACCGCCGACATCCTCGCGCAGCTGCCGGACGGTTACTGGTGCGGCGGCAGCTTCTTCGACGGCCGCGTCCACCGCTCGTCGGGGAAGATCCGGATTTAGAGCGTTTCCGACTACAATGCCGCGGGGGCCACGGCTCATGGACGGGCTCCCGCAGCGTCAGTGTACGAGCACCCTCTGCACCGAGGAAAACGCATGGCGGACATCACGTACGAGATGATCGCGGCAAACGTCGCGAACGCGAAGACGAACGGCTCCACGGTCGACATCGCGTGGAAGTGCGCTGCGACCAGCAAGGACATGGGGCGATCCACCGCGTCGATGAGCATGGACCATTCCATGGGCGGCCAGGTCGCGAATTCGGTGAAGCAGAGCGTCATCCGCGAAATGGGCTACGCCGTGATGAATTTCGTCGGGAAGCTGATTGGCGGCGGGGCGGCAGGCCGAGTCGTTCGCGACGCGACATACACGGCGTCGAACCAGGTCTCCAGCGACGTGCGCACGGCGGCCCAGTACACGGAGAGCTCAAAGCGCGCCGCGATCGTCGAGGCATTCAAGTCGGTCGCGGACAAGTACGACTGGGACGAGGCAAAAAGACAGTTCATCGCCAAAACGTAAAACGCGCCGCGCCGCTCGTCGACATTGCAGCCCTACGGCGTTGCGCGTAAATGCGCTGATCAATCTCCGCCACACACGCAGCGGGTCACGTTCCGCAAGGTTCCCGATTGGCGCAGAGCCCGCAGAGCCGGACAAGAGGGGTTCGGGGCGCG
>CAYXVY010000065.1:0-20912 GCA_964468745.1 uncultured Planctomycetales bacterium
CGCGTACACCTCCTCGCCGAACGTGTTGCGCAGGTCCCGGATGCGTCCCTCGGAGTACGACCAGAGCTTCTGGATGAGATCCGATCCCTCCGGGCGGTGATACGTGTCGCGCGCGTTTTCGACGATCTTCTGGTACTGCTCTACCGCCTTCTTCGCGTACTGCGTCCCTTCCGGCGTGCCCTTCCGCGCGATCGCCATCTTCTCGTAGGTCTCCGCCAGACGGCGCGTCGCGTCGGCGTTGGTCCGCTGGTCGTACGCGAATCCCTGGGCCATCCGGAAGTAGTTGATGGCCGATTCGACCTGCTTCGCGTCCGATTGCGCCGACGCGATATCGCCCTGGCGCATCAGGATGTCGTGCAGGCGCGTCTTGACTTCGCGCACCTTCGCGTCCCACTTCGGATCCCCTTCGGCGGCGCGGACGAACGACAGGTAGCTCTCGGCCGCCCTTGGCAGGCGGGCGTTCGTGCCCATGATGTCGCCGTGCTCGAGAAACACCGCTGGATTCGGCGGATTCTGAGCGAGGCGCAGAGCAAACTCCCGGTCGACCGTCCCCTCATCCGTGTAGACGCAGACCTTGGATCCCGTGACCACGACGAGATAGTCACCGGCGACGAGCAGGTTTCCATACTCGCCCTCGCCGTTCCAGCGAATCTTCTCCAGGAGCTTCCACGAGCCGGAGCGGTAGATCGAGAGGGCGCCATTCTGGTCCCCCGAGGTCGGCAAGTACACCACATCGCCCCAGATCGTGCCGCGACCGGACTTGGCCACGCTCGCGTCCGGCTGTCCGTAGGCCTTGTTGCCGGCGGCAAGATTGACGAAGTACGTCTCATTGCCGCTCAGGATCATCATGTCGTCCAGGATCCCGACCATCTGGTAGATCGTCTTGAACGGAATCTCGCTGTCGCTCTTGCGGGGCGCCGCGATGGGGAGGCGCTCGCCGGTGGCCGTGTCGAACACCTGCCAGCTCTCCTGGTCCTGCGGCAGCGTATAGAGCCGCCCCTTGTGCAGCAGCACGGGGTTCGCACCGCGGATCTCCTGCTGCATTTCGCCGCGCATGTTCCGCTCGACGCTCGCGCGCGGATACTTCGAGAGCCACACGATGTTGCCCGAGACGCTGTGCACGGCCGACACGATGCCGAGGTTTGTGTTCGCGAAGATGAGGCCACCCTCCTCCGCAAGCATCGTCAGCGCCGTGCTGAAGCGGCCTCCGCCGCCCCACATCGGATTCGAGCGGCTGCCGACGGAACCGAGGAACGTGCACCAGAGAGGCTTGCCCGTCTTGCGGTCGAGACACAGCACGCGACTCTCGGATTCACCGATGGGCGACGTGCAGATGCCCACGTAGAGGCGATCGCCGCGCACAATCGGCGGCGTGCTGAACGACCAGTTGCGATCGTAGAAGTCCAGCTTGCGGAAGAGCGCGTGAATTTTCTCGTCGTCGGTGTCCCACGCGAGTCCCCCGTCCATCAGGTTCAGGCTCACGAGCCGGCAGGCTCCGACGAATACGTCCTGATTCTGCTGCCCGCCCTCGGGGACTTTTTTCTCCGAGAAAAGCGTGGCGAATCCGCGATCCCCGTCCGGCGTGATGCCGAACTGAGACAGCGTCGCCGAGATGTAGCCCGCGTAATTGCTGTTCGGCGGCGGACGCTTGATGGCCGGATCCGCGGCCTTCGGGAAACGCCACATGATGCAGGCGCTCTTGTTCTCGCCGTTGGCGCGCCCCGGATTGATCGCCCATACGCGCTGGCCGTTGGTGAACATCACGAGGTCGCGCGATCCGAGCCGTGCGTGGGACGCGAAGAACGGGTACTCCGGCTTCGCCGGTCCCTGCACTTCGCCGCGGCGGCCGCGCGGGTTCGCGGGCGGCGCGACGTCGCCGTCAAACTTCTCCTCCCAGCGCTTCACCTCGTTGCGCACGGTCGGAACCTTGCGCTGGAAGAGCGAAGCCTGCTCCGGTATGACGGGCTGCTTCGCGCTCGCGAGTGCGGCGGCTCCGGGGGGCACCTGGAGCTGCTGGAGGAAGGTCGCGAGGACCGTTTCTTGCGTGCCGATCGTGACGGGCCCGTCGATTTTGTTCTGCGCGACGTAGCGCTTGATCTCCTCGAGGGCGCGCTCGTTCGGCCACGCGCGCGCCGCCATCGCGATGCGAGCCGCGATCACCTGCTTCGGGATGTCGCTATCGGGAAACTGTTCGAGGAGTTTGCGCCAGAAGTGGATCGCCTCCTGCGGGCGGCGCTCCTCGAAGTAGCGCGCGCCGAGGTAATCGAGCACGGTTCCCGTCATCTCGGCGAAGAAGAACTTGTCGACGATGGCTTCGAGAGCGCGGCGATCGTCGACGGCGAGCGCAGCCCTGTACGCTGCGGCGGCCTCGCCGTCGTATTCGCGCCGGTAGTATTCGAACGCGGCCGACGGCAGCTTCGAAAGCTGGCCGTTCATGTATTCGAGGAGGCTGCACCAGACGGTGCCGGCCGGCGTGGTGCGCACGAGCTTCGTGCGATACTTGTCGCGCGTCTTCTCGTCGGACAGCAGGCGGTACATGTCGAAGACCGCCTTCCAGTCCTTCAACTCCGTCGCCTTCCCCAGCTTGTCCAGGAACTCCTTCTTGATTTCGTCGACGAAGACGCCGTCGTCGTCCGACTGCTGCGCGGCGATGGGCGTCAGCGGGAACGCGGCGAGCGCGACGAAAACGGCGACGCGAATGGCTCTCACGGCGACCTCCACGAGCTTGTAAAGGAGCCGGCGCCGGGGCTGCCGGCGCCGATTGCCTCTAATATTATGGACGCAGAAGTCGCTTCGGCGTTCGCTCTATTTAAAGTAAGCGAGGCGGAGACGCGTCGATCTATTTGAACTGCCGGAGCAGGTTCAGGAGCCGCCGGACCTCCTCATGGACCCGCTTGCTCTGGGTCACGATCAGGAGGCCGTTCGCGAGGTTGACGCTCGCATTCGGATTCTCGTCCCAGCTGCGTTCACCCGTATTCGTCTTCACCATCTCGGTGATGAATTCCTCGGTAACCACGCTTTTCGGCTCCTCGAGCGTGAATGTCGCGCCGGTGAGCGCGCCGCCGCCGCCGCTCCCCTGCTGGAGCTCGACTTTCGGGCCCGGGAAGTCCTGCAGCTTGAAGAGGAGGTCTCGGACATCGTACACCTGCATCGAGACCGCGGCCTGCGCCTTGTCCTTGTGCTGAATAACGAGGACCCCCTCCCGGTAGACGACGGTGAGGTCCTTGGATGTGATCATCAGCTTGAGCGCCGACTTCAGCAGCAGATCGTTCACGTGCATCGTGACTTTGAGCTGGTCGTCGCTCAGCTTCGTGCGGATGTCAGGGTCGATGTAAAAGTTGATCCCTGTGAAGTCGCGCAGGAAGCTGATCGCGTCATCCAGATTGCTGTCCTTGAAGTCGAGAGAGATGCGCATGCTGTTGAGCTTGTTCAGGACCTCCTGCTTGCGCGGGTTCATGGTCTCCTGCGCGCTCGCGGCGCCCGCGTACGCGAGGATCGCTCCCAAGATCAGCATCGTGCGCATGACTCCTCCTTGCATGACTAGTATACGGGGCCTTGGCCCAGCCTCAATAGAGACGCCGGCCGTCGGCCGGGGGTAAAAACTAATTCGCTCGACGAACACGATGAAGCAGGCGCGCGATCTCGGCGTGAATCGATGGGGTCTGGCTGACGATAAGCACGCCCCCGAAAAAGTAGACCTGGCCGGCGGGCTCCGTTTCCCAGCTGCGGCCACCGGTGCACGTTTTGACAATGTCCACGAGCGTCACCGGGCAGCCTTCTGCCTCCTCGACCGGTGGCACGAAACGGGCGCCTGAAAGCCCGAGCTCGGGTGCCGGAAAATCACGAACGTTCACGCTCAGGTCGCGCACATCGTAAACGCGCAGCGCGAACGTGGCCTCCCGCCTGACGAGCACGATTGACTCCCCCCGCCGCACCACCGCCAGCCGCTTGCGCGCGGCGAGCGTGCGCAGCGCGCTGCGCAGGGGCACATCCTTGAGACAGAGGGAGACGCGAAGGTCCGCCGGGCGGAGGTGCTCGCGCACGTCCGGATCGATGTGGATCTCGAGTCCTGCCGCCGCACGGACGTCGTCGAGGACTCGCTCGAGGGGGCGCTCGCGCGCATCGATCGTCACGCGATGCCCGAAC
Organism: uncultured Planctomycetales bacterium; assembly: GCA_964468745.1. Taxonomy (GTDB): domain Bacteria; phylum Planctomycetota; class MHYJ01; order MHYJ01; family JACPRB01; genus JACPRB01. The sequence goes on from CAYXVY010000065.1 coordinate 4,147, forward strand.
TCGGCGGCCTGGGCCTCAGCCGCGGTGCCCAGCATCAGGGTCAGAATCAACGCTTTCACTTATTTGAAGGCCCGCAGGCGATCGAGGAGTCTCCGCACTTCGCCATGCACGCGCTGAGACTGCGTGACGATCATGATTCCATTCGCCAGCTGCACGCTCGTCGCAGGATTCTCGTCCCAGCTCTTCTCGCCGGTCGTCGATTTTATAAGCTCGACGATAAGGTCCTCGTTGATCGGGGGCGCAGAGGGCTCGACGCCGAAGTCGAACGAGCTGCCGGACTTGTCCGGGACGAGATCCACTTTCGGCCCCGCGAAGTCGCAGAGCTTCAGCAGGAGATCGCGAACGTCATACATGTCCATCGTCGTCGCCGCGCTGGCCTTCTCCTTGTGCTGAATCACGAGCACGCCTTCGCGATACGTCGCCGTGAGCTCACGGCTCCCGAGCATGAGCTTGAGCGCTGAGCGCAGCGTCAGGTCGCGCACCTGAAACGTGATGCTGAGCTGCTCCTCCGAAAACCTCGTACGCACGTCGGGGTCGATCAGGAAGTCGATTCCCGAGACGTCGCGCAAGTACCCGACCGCGTCCTCGATCGGCGTCGACTTGAAGTCGAGCGACACCTTCATCGCGTCGAGTTTGCCGCGGATCTCCGCCTTGCGCGGCGCTTCCTGCCCCGCCGCAGTCGCCGTCATCACGAGCAATGCGGCCAGCATCATGGGTTTCATGTTGACCTCCTTTTCCTGCTATTTCATGCCCCGCAGACGGTCGAGAAGTCTGCGGATATCCTCGTGAACGCGCTTCGACTGGCTCACGACAAGGGCGCCGTTGGCCAGTTGGATGCCCGTCGCGGGATTGTCGTCCCAGCTGCGGTCGCCGGTGGACGACTTGACGAGATCGAGGATCAAATCATCGCCCAGCGAGGACACAGGCTCGTCGGGCAGGATCACGATAATGCAGCCGGATTCCTTTTTCTGAAGATCGACGTTCGGACCCGCGAAGTCCGGCAGCTTCAGCTGCAGGTCGCGCACGTCGTACATCTGCAGCGTCGTCGCGGCGGCGGCCTTTTCCTTCGACTGGACGAGCAGCACGCCTTCGCGATAAGTCGCGGTGAGCTCGCGTGTCCCGAGCATGAGCTTCAGGGCCGACCGCAGCGAAACGTCCCGGACCTGAAACGTAATCCGCAGCTCGTCCTCCGACAGCTTCGTGCGCACGTCCGAATCAACGAGAAAGTCGATCCCTGTCAGGTCGCGCAGATACCCGATCGCGTCCTCGAGCGGCGTCGCCTTGAAGTCGAGCGACACCTTCATCGCGTCGAGTTTGCCGCGGATCTCCGCCTTGCGCGGGGATTCCTGGGCCACGGCCGCAGTCGCCGCCACCACCATCGCCGCCACCAGCGCGTGTCTCATCGTCGCCTCCATATCGCTCCGACAAGACGACGATCCGCTCCGCGCGCGGGTAAATCGGTAAATCAGAATTCGTAGAAAGTAACGTGCGTGCCGCCGTACTTGCGCACGTCGACGCGGCGTCGGCCCGCCCAGGCGTCGCCGAAGTCTTGCACGCTGCGATGCTCGACGATGGCGAGCGGCTTGCCCGGCAGCTCGGCGACCGTCTCCTCGATGCGACTTCGAGTCGGTGCGTCGTCGTAAAGCGCATAGGGCGGATCGACGAACGCAAGTTCGACCGGCGTGGACAGCCGCATTGCTGCGTCGAATGCACTCGTGCGAGACACGACGGCTCGCGCCGTCAGCCGGAGTTTCGCCAGATTGCGCTCGATCGCGTCGATCGCGCGAGGATCGATTTCGAAGAACGTGCAGTGCGATGCACCGCGGCTGAGCGCCTCCAAACCGAGCGTACCGTTTCCCGCAAAGAGATCGACTGCGCGTGCGTCGTCGAGGCGCGCGCGCAGGATCTCGAACACCGATATCCGCATCCGTGCGAGCGCGGGACGGACGTCGACCCCCTCGACGCTGAACAGCTTCGCGCCCTTTGCGGTGCCCCCCGTGAGCCGAAGGCCTCCCGGCTTCATTGCTCGCGGAAGATCTCCGGGCGACGCGCCCGCAGCTCCGTGACGTACGTGCGCGCAACGCCCGCCTTGTCCGGCGTAGGCTCCCCGTTCGCCGGCTCCCCGCACACGGCGCGAAGGATGAAATACGCCGCGACGCCTTCCACAGCACTGCGCGTCTCTACGACTCTCGCGAGACGCGGCGCGTAGGACGGACGAAGGGCGCGAGACAGCCGGTCCAGGACGCCCTTGCGCACCGTCTGATCCAGGTCGGCGTACGTACCGTCCTCGAGCGCGCTCAGCGCCCAGCCGGCGGCATAATCCGTCGGCTGTGCCCCCCAGTCGAGGGCGGCGGCCGCTCCCAGAAGCGCGCGACGCGTCGCCGGATCGGGGATCGGTCGTCGCGTGCCTTGCGGCGTCACCTCGAACTTGCGCGAGCGGTTCTGCACCCCCTCCACCAGCCGGCGCTGCAGGGATGAGTCCGCGGCGAACACGACCCGCATCACATCCACATGCGAGCCATCCATGCGCAACAGGATATCCGTCAGCGCGTCCGCTTCGCCGGGCGATGTCTTATGCACGCGAATGAGGCGATCGGCGAAGACCGATGCGCGCAGGCCCTCCCGAAGCGTCGCGCCGAGCGCCGCGTCCGCCCATTGCGACGCGTCTGCACTTTCGAGCGAGCGCGGACGACCCATCGCCTTCTCGATGGCCTCCGGCAGCTTCTCCCCGCTGACGCAGATCCAGGTGTCGTCCGCTCGACGGTGATGGACGCCTTCCGCCGCGAGCGCGATCTCGCGCCGGTCATGGCTGTATTTCGGATCGAACCAGATCCCGTCTTGCAGAAGATAGTGCCGCAACAACGCCCGCACGACATTATCGAATTGCATCATGTCGACCGCCGGCACGGAGACGCTGCAGCGTCCGGTCGTCACGGACTGATCGAGGATCTCCTGCTCCGTGGCAGGCTCGTGGCTGGATTCCCGCCCCGCGAGGCGCGCATAGCGCTCGATACGTCGGAACCGCAGCCGGGTATCGTCCTCCGCGAATTCCAGCTGGTCGTAGACCGCCGAGATGAACCGGTAATTCGAGAGGTGCCGGCCACGCGCGCGGTCGCGTAGCTGCGGGATGCATGCAGCGCACAGCATGATGATGGCAACGAATGCGCCAAAACCGACGAGCGTCGCCACGGCCAGCGCGTCGAAGAAGGTGCGGCCCCGCGTGCGAGTTTCGGCTTCGCTCACTCGCCCATGATAGGCGTGCCGCTAACTCTCTTCAATGACCGCCTTGCGCCGCAGTAGATGGTGGTAATGCTGCGCGAACCGATGCGCCTCGTCGCGCACGTACATCATCAGCCGCAGCGCGGGCGACGCCTTGTCGAGCTTGACCTCGCACGCCTTCCCAGCGACCTTCGGGTGAGCAAGCCCGCCTGTTCCTGCGGCCGCGGGCGAGTCGGACCCCCACCGATAGAGGCGCTCTTCCTTCTTGGCGAGCGAGAGCATGATGGGCATCGCATCGACCTCGGCCTTCGCGATTCCTCCAACGGCGGCGGCGAGCTGCCCGATGCCACCGTCGATGAGCACGATCTGAGGGAAGACATGCTCCTCGTCGCGCAGCCGGCGGAATCGGCGCGCCACGACTTCTCGGATCGACGCGAAGTCGTCGACGCCGACGACCGTCTTGATGCGGAATCGCCGGTACCCGCTCTTGAACGGGATTCCGTCCACGAAGGAGACGAGCGAGCCCACCGTCTCGCCCCCCTGCAAGTGCGCGATGTCGATCCCCTCGATCGTCCGAGGCTTGCCAGGCATCCCCAAGGCGCTCGCGAGCGCCTCAAGTCCCTCGGTCGGATCGAGCGGCGTGATGTCGCCTTCGAGATATTCCGGTTCCGCCCCGCGCTTCTCAAGCGCGTCGATCGCCCGCACCTGGTCGCGCAGTCCGGCGGCGCGCTCGAAGTCGAGGGCCTTGGACGCGCCCTTCATACGGGACTCCAGATCCGCCCGCAGTTTCCTGCGATCCCCGTTGATGAAGGTGCGTAGCGACTCGACATCGGCGGCGTAATCCTCCCTCGAGACGCGTGCCGCGCACGGCGCTGTGCACCGTCCGATCGCCGCCAGGAGGCACGGCCGGAAGTAGCGGCGCTTCTCGTCGCTTTCCCGCATCTCGATGCGGCACGTGGCAAATTTGAAGATGCGCTGCAACACCTTCACCGCGTCGCGCAACTCCTGGGCGTTCGTGAAGGGTCCGAATCGCTCCGCGTCCACCTCGTCCGTCTCGCGAACGGTCCAGATTTTAGGAAAGTCGTCGAAGCGCGTGATCGCGAGCATTGTGAACGACTTGTCGTCCTTGAGCTTGATGTTGTACTTCGGCTGCGTGTCCTTAACGAGGCGCGCTTCGGCAAGGAGAGCGTCGACTTCCGTGGGCGTCTGCAGGACATCGATATCGCGGACCTGGGCGACCATGGCGCGGACTTTAGTGTCCAGGTCCGCATGGAAATACGACGAGACGCGCGCACGTAGACTCTTGGCCTTGCCGATGTAGATGACGCGTCCCTTGGAGTCCTTCATGAAGTAGACGCCGGGCGCGTCGGGCAGCGTCGCGGCCTTTTCCTTGGGAGTCACAGCGGTATTATAATGGCGAGGTGCGAACGGTCGTCTGCCTGATGGGCGCCTGCAGCATGCTCGCGGCGCAGGATCCCAAGGCGCCGGACTACAAGGCGTACGAGAAATTCCGCGAGCTGCAGACGAATACCGAGCAGGTGCGCCCGTCGGCCGATCTCAAGTGGATCTCCGTCGAGCAGGGGATTCTGAGCGCCAAGGACTGGTCGCTCAACGCGGAGCCAGCCATGCTCATCGACTTCCTCTTCAGCGGCCATCCGGAGTACGCGATAGGACTGACGCGGAGCAACGGACTCTGGATCTACTCGACGAAGACATTCAAAGCGGCGTCGTCCGCCGGTATTGCCGGCAGCTACCTTGCGGGCGACGTATCGCCGGACGGCAAGTGGGTGCTTGCGCGATGGGGCGCCGAACATGGGCTCGTGCTGGCTTGGGATTGGGCATCCGGGGAGTGGCGGCGCGATGCGAACATTCGAAAGTGCGGCGTGGTCACGCTTGCCGGATTCGTCGACGCGAAGACGTTCGTCACGATGAACAAGGCGGGGACCGTGAGTGTGTGGAGCGTGGAAGCGCCGGGGCCCGTGACCGAGCGCACGATCGAGAAGCCGGGAGAGGCGGTTGCGGTATTTGCACCGGATCGGAAGGCGCTTTACGTGCTGGCCGAAGACGGCGTTCACCGCATCACGACGAACGACCTGTCCGACGCTGTAGCAACGCCCAAGGGGTACAACGTCGCGACCGCGCGCATCGAAGTCGGGCCCAAAAGGCTCATCGCGGTCTACTCGCCGGAGTCGCCCGTCGACATCTTCGAGGCGGACACGCTGAAGTTCTCGACGCGATTCGCGGGACACGAGGGCGCGCCGGCGGTCGGATGCGCCGCGTTCACGCCGGACGAAAAGCACATCGTCGTCGGCGACGCCGCAGCGAAGCGCGTGCACGTCTATCGACTCGCGGATACCGAGCCCGTCATGGAAACGACACTTGTCTACGCGCCGACTCGGATCGTAGCATCGGCGAGCTGGATCTTCGTCAACGCTCCGCCCAAGGCCTACGTTCTAGCGCCTCCCTTGAAGAAGAAGTGACCGTCCGTTGACTTCGTCAGGGGCGGTCATTATATTCACCGCCCGATGGCTGACACCGCCGAGGCCGAAGACAAAGCGCTCGAGCCCAAATCCGACGTCGCCGAGCTGGGTCCCTGCAAGATCAAGCTCACCATCGAGGTCGATGCCGCGAAGGTGAAGGAGCGGATCGAAGGGAAATACAAGGAGCTCAACGACTCGATGGCGTTGCCCGGCTTCCGCACGGGGCACGCGCCGCGGCACCTGATGGAGCGCAAGTACGGGAAGCAGATCCTCGACGAGGTGAAGTTCGAACTCATCGGCAAGTCGTTCGAGGAGGTGAAGGAAAGCCGCAAGCTGGAGCCGCTCGGCGAGCCCGATCTCGACCCCGAGAAGATCGAGATCAAGGAGGGGCAGCCGCTCAAGTACGAGGTCGCGATCGAGATACGGCCCCAGATCGCACTCAAGCCATACACGGGCGTCACCGTCACGAAGGTGGCCGCCATGGTCTCGGAGCCCGACCTCGAGGTGCAGCTGCGCGAGCTCGCCGAGTCGCGCGCCGAGTGGGTGCCGGCCGAGAGCGGCGGTGCCAAGTCCGGCGATCAATTAGTCGCTGACTTCGAGCTTTCGGTCGAGGGCAAGCCGGTCGACAAGTCGGAGAACAACGCGCTCGTCCTCAACGAGAATATCTCCTTCTACGGTCTCACGCTGAAGGACTTCCACAAGGCGCTCTGCGACCACAAGGTCGGCGACCGCGTCGAGTACGGCATCAAGCTGCCGGAGACGTGGCCCGACAAGAACCTCGCCGGCAAGGACGCGACGATCCACACGACCGTCAAGTCGATCAAGAACCGCAAGCTCCCCGCCATCGACGCCGAGTTCGCGAAATCCTTCGACATGGATTCGCTGGACGAGCTGAAGGACCACTGGCGCAAGCGTCTCGAGCGCGAACGGGAGAAGGAGTCGCGCAGCCAGATGGCGGACGCCGTCGTGCACGCGATCCTGAAGGAGAACGACTTCCCGCTTCCCGAGGGCCTGCTCAACGCCGGCACGGCGGAGGCGGTGCAGCGCGTGCGCACGCGGCTCCTGATGCAGGGCAAGGGCGAGAGCGAAGCCGAGGTGGAGGCGCAGAAGGTGGCGGTGGAATCGCGCGACGAGGTCGCGCACTCGATCCGCGAGCGCTTCGTGCTGGAGCACATCGCGCAAAAGGAGAAGATCTTCGTCACCGAGGACCAGGTCGACGAGAAGATCGGCACGCTTGCGACGTCGATGGGCAAGTGGCCGCACGAGGTGCGATCGTATCTGGAGGAGCAGGGGCTGATGAGCCAGATGCGCCGCAACATGCGCGAAGAGGCCACGAGGGAATTCCTGCTCACGAAGGCGAAGATCGAAGGGTAGCTGCCGGGAAGGATTGCCCAATCCTCCTTCGTCGTTATAATCCCGTCACCTTGCGGAGGAACTCATGGGCTACCTGACCCCGATCGTCATCGAGAAGACGGGCCGCGGCGAGCGCGCATACGACATCTGGTCGCGCCTCCTGAAGGACCGCATCATCTTCATCGGAATGCCCATCGACGACTACATCGCGAACCTCGTCGTCGCACAGATGCTCTTCCTGCAGATGGAGAACAAGAGCCAGGACATCAACCTGTACATCAACTCCCCGGGCGGCTCGATCACCGCCGGGCTCGCCATCTACGACACGATGCAGTTCGTCCACTGCGACGTCGCCACGTACTGCGTCGGGCAGGCGGCGAGCATGGGCGCGCTTCTCATGGCGGGCGGCACGAAGGGCAAGCGCTACGCGCTGCCGAACTCGCGCTTTATGATCCACCAGCCGCTGGGCGGGGCGCAGGGCACGGCGTCGGACATCAAAATCCACGCGGAGGAGATCCTCCAGTTCAAGAAGCGCATGAACCAGCTCTTGGCGAAGCACACGGGGCAGCCGATCGATCGCGTCGAGCGCGACTGCGACCGCGACAATTTCATGTCGGCCGACGAGGCGAAGAAGTACGGGCTGTGCGACGAAGTGGTCGATTCGCTCAAGGACTCCCCGGGCAGCAAGACGAAGGGCGGGGGCGACATGGCCGCTCGCGAAGATCGCTGACGGCCGCTCTCGCGTGCTTGAAGCAGTGTGGTAAGATGATCCGTCAGCCGATCTAACTTGTAATGACGCAAAAGAAGCGGACGGACGAGCGGCACTGCACGTTCTGCGGACGCACCGGGGACATGGGCGTCAAGCTGGTGAACGGCCCGGGCGAGATCTGCATCTGCAGCGTGTGCGTGGACATCTGCAACCAGGTTCTCAAGGCCGAGAAGAATCCCTACAAGACCGCCAAGAGCAGCCACCGCCCGTACCCGGTCAAGCGCCTCCCCACGCCCCAGGAGCTCAAGGATCAGCTGGACCTGTACGTGGTCGGGCAGGATCGCACGAAGAAGGCGCTCTCCGTCGCCGTCAATTCGCACTACAAGCGGATCATGAATCCGATCATCGACACGGAAGTCGAGCTGGAGAAGTCGAACATCCTGCTGCTCGGCCCGACCGGGTCGGGAAAGACGCTTCTCGCGCGGACGCTGGCGAGAGTGCTCGACGTGCCGTTCGCGATCGGCGACGCAACCACGCTGACCGAGGCGGGCTACGTCGGCGAGGACGTGGAAAACCTGCTCCTCAAGCTCCTGCACGAAACCGATTTCGACGTCGAGCGCGCCGAGCGCGGCATCGTCTTCATCGACGAGATCGACAAGATCGCCAAGACGCAGAACAACCCGTCGATCACGCGCGACGTCTCGGGCGAGGGCGTTCAGCAGGCGCTCCTCAAGATGCTCGAGGGCACGATCTCGAACGTGCCCCCCCAGGGCGGCCGAAAACACCCGGAGCAGGAATATATCCAGATCGACACGACACACATCCTCTTCATCTGCGGCGGAGCCTTCGACGGGATCGAGAACATCATCGCCCGCCGGCGCGGCAAGAAGCAGATCGGATTCCGCACGGACACGCCATCCGGCGGCAACATGGACGAACAGGAACTCGGCGACATCCTCGAGAGCGTCGAACCCGAGGACCTGATCGAGTTCGGGATGATCCCCGAATTCGTCGGCCGCCTGCCGATCCAGTGCGTGGTCCGGCCGCTCACCCTCGATCAGCTGACCCGCGTGCTCACGGAGCCGAAGAATGCGGTGCTCCGGCAGTACAAGAAGCTCTTCGAAATGGAAAACGCCCGCCTCGATTTCACGCCCGAGGGCCTCCGCGAAGTCGCAAAGAGGGCGGTGGAGAAGAAGACGGGGGCCCGCGGCCTGCGCCAGATCATCGAGAGCATGATGCTTGACGTGATGTTCGAGCTTCCCAGTCGCAAGGATCCGCGCGAGTACATGATCACGGCCGGAAACGTCCGCGGCGACGAACCCGTGGTCCCGCGCGCACCGAAGCACGCAGGCAAGAAGGAAGCCGGCAAGGACGCGAAGGAAGCCAGCTGAGTGGCCGGCGGCCAGTAGTTCGTCCTCACACCGGCCGCTTGCCCCGAGCGAGCAGAACGTATCTGCGTGGCTCCATCGCCCGATGAATCCCTCGACTCGCCTCCGGCTCCCTCGGGAAAAGCACGGCAAGGTGCAGGATTATTCTGCTCCGTCTGCTTACCGGCGCTGCTTCAGAAGGTCCTCCAGCTTCTGCGCCTCCGCCTTCACGTCTCCGAAATTCTGCGCCCACGTCGTCTTCTGCAGCCCGTCGAGCACCGTGCGCGCCTCATCGAATTTCTTCAATTCGATGAGCGTCCTCGCCAGTCCGACGTAGCCTCCCGGCTCCTTCGTGCGAATGCGGATCACCTGGCGCCACTGCGTCTCCGCCTCGGCCCAGCGATCGGTGCCCTCCAGCACGCCCGCGTACACCTGATGGCTGGGCGATTCGTTGGGCATCATCTCCACCATGTTCGTGTAGGCGCGCTCCGCCTCGTCCGGCTTGCCTGCCGCATTGAAGCGCTCGCCCAGTTCGCGGTGGATCGCAGGGTCGTGCGACGCCAGCTCCGCGGCCGCAAGCAATTCCGCCGCAGCCTCGCCCGGTTTCTCCGCCTTGTCGAGCGCGTGCACGAGCGCGCGGCGCGTCTCCATGTCGTTCGGCTGGTTGAGGACCGCAGCCCGCAGGTGCTCGATCGCCTTGTCAAACTGCATCTTGCCCGTGAAGACCTTGCCCAGCGCTTTTCGCAGGATCGGATTCTCCAGTCCGGATTTCAGCGCGTCCGCGGTCACTTTCGCGGCGTACGCGTCCAGGTCCTTGGCGTTCGACAGCACCGCCTCGAGCGCCGCAAGATCGTCGGTTCGACTTTGGATGTGCGAACCCCAGCTGACGATGGCGCCCGCGGCGGCGTCCACCGCCTTCTCGGTCTCACCGAGCCCCGCATGGGCTCCGCTCAGCACGCGGTAGTACGCCGCGAGCGTGCCGTCCCCCACGCCGCGATTCGGCGACTGCTTCACGTGCAGCGCGATCGCCTCGTTCAGATACGTCACGCACTCGCGGTGCAATCCCGTCTGCACGCACGCCAGCCCGAGCTGGTACATGACGGTTTCGTGCCAGCGATTCGGACCGTGGAAGTACGTGTCCGCCTCGAGCCGGACGGCCTGCAGACGCGCGGCGGCGCCGGTGTTGAAGTGCGCATGCATCAACATGATGCGGGCGTCGAGCCGGTCTGGGCGCGAACCGATGATCGTGTCGAGCAGCGGGACGGACTCCGCCCAGCGCCGCTGCTGCTGAAGATACGTAGCGAGGAGATGCTGCGAATCGAGAGTGAGCAGGCCGGTGCGATGCGCCGTCTGCAGCGCCTCGACGGCCTCCGCCGCGAGCGCCAATCCGTCGTACATGTAGCGCGCGACGTTAACGACGCGTACTTCCGACCGCGTGCGTTCCGCGAGCACCTCGCGCGCCACGCGCGCGAAGTCGCCCTTCTTTTCAGTCCAGAAGTCTCCCGAGTGCAGCCAGTACATGTTCGTGTTCGTGCGGACGCCCGATCGCAGGTCGTCGCGCAGCTCCCTCAGGACGAGGGCGAGCGCGCGCTCCTCAAGAGCGGCGTCGAGCGGCTTGCCCTCTGCGACCCAGCGGCCCAGCGACCAGGCCTGGCGGCTCCAGAAATCCTGTCCCTGCATGCGCAGCCAGCGCGGCTCCTTCTCAGCCCTCTCCACCAGGAAAGCCACCCCGGCCTTCGGGCCGAGGATATGGTGGATCTGCTGCGCCACATTCATGATCGAGTCCTGTCCCTGCCGGTAGTCGTGCCGCTCCAGGATGCGCGCGAGCAATCCGTGCGCGAAGTCGTGCAGATCGGTCCGGACGGACGCGCTCCGACGGGCGTCGTGCTCCGTGCGCCACATCTGGCAGAGCGTGTGCATGAGCTGCTGCGCGTGCGATTCGTTCGCCGCCTCGAGCAACTCCGCCGTCACCCGGGCGTAGAGCGCCCGATACAGGGCCTCGCCGCGACCCAGGGACACTTCCGCGTTCGCCGACAGCGCACGCTGATAGTGCGCGTACAGATTCTGCTTCAGCCACAGGAGGTGCGACTGCGGATGACGCGCCTTCAGCTCCTCCAGCCACACCTTTTCAGCCGCCGCGTAGGCATTCGACCCTTCGAGATACCCCGCGTACGTCGCGACGTGCCCTGCCGCAGAGACGGGCAGCAGCCCGCCGTTCGCGGCACGCCACTCGTCGAGCGCGCCACCGAGCGTCCGCACCGCCGGCTCCTGGCGCCCGTAAGCCCAGAGAGCGCGCGCGTGATGCGACGCGATCACAAGACGGCCGAACGACTTCGCAGGAGACCCGGCGTCCAGCTTCTGTAGCTGGCGCAGCTGCTCCGACGCGAGCCCTTCCGGGGCCAGCGCCCCCTGGTCCGCGAGGAACGCAGCCATGAGCTCCTGCTCACCCGCGCTCCACTCGGCGCGATCCGACTCCTTGAGCGCGCGCAACGCGGCCGCCGTGTGCGGACCGGTGCCGTGCGCCTGGTCGGACGCCTTGCGCTCGACGACGAACTCGAGCATCCGCAGGGCGCGACGATCCGTCTCCGTCACCGCCTTCGCATGCAGCACCGCGAGGTGCTTCGACAGGCGGTCGAGCGTCGCCTCCTCCTGCAATACGTCCGTGACGTTCCGCAGCTGTGCGAGGAACGGATAAATGCGCTGCGTCGACTGGCCGATCACCGCCTCGGGCAGGCACTCGAGGACGCGGAAATCGCGCGTGACCTCGTACAGGTTTCGGAGCTGCCACAGGTGCTGTTCCGGCTGCGCCGATTTCCGGAAGAGCGCGAGGAGCTTGATCGGCACCTCCTCGTCCAGCTCCGATGGGATCGCGTCGCCACTGCGCTGGTACTTCCGCGCCTCGGCGTTGATCGCGTTCGAGATCGAGTACTCGTCGAGCAGCTGCCACGACTTGACGCGAGCCTCGAGGCGCTTCTCCTTCTTGTTCTGCACCAGGTACCAGTCCGCAAGAAGACGATAGTCGCGGTGCGTGAGCTCCCCCGTCTTCTCGATCTGCTCCATCACCTCGACAGCGTGATCGATGTGATTTCGCTCCGCGAGCACCATGGCGTAGTCGCGAGCCCAGCGGAGCTTGTCCGCGCCCTCGCTGCCGCCCCACCAGCCCTTCAACGCCGCTTCGACGTCGTCGCCACGATCGAGCGCAAGGAGCAGCGCATACGTCATCTCTTTCCAGTCGAGTAGAGGCGGCCCGTCCTTGTCCCCTTCCTTGAGGAGCGCCAGGACGGCATCGCGATGCGTCGCTTCGATCGTCGCGAGGAAGAGCAGCGTGGCCGTGAGCCGCGTGGCAAGCACGCGATCCATATCGGTCAAGTCGTCCACCTTCCGGTCGTCGGAGCGCTTCATCACGTCGCGCAGCGCTGCCATCGCGTCGGCGTGCGCCGCGGCGAGTTCCTGCTTCTGCTTCACCTGCAGGAAGAGGCGCTCGACGACGAGCCACGGGCGCAGCGCTGCGAGCTTCGCGTCCTTTTCCAGCACGCGGAAGAGCGCGATGCAGGACGTGCGTGCGTCGCGCAGCGCCTGGGCCTGCGCCGATTTCAGCACGCGGCGCGGCATCTCGTTGACCTTCGGCAGGGCGCGGACGGACGCTTCGGAGCGCGCCGCCGGAAGCCACGTCGCGAATCGATGCAGCGCGACCGCCAGCGCCTGCGCGTAGTCGTCCGCGATCATCGCCGGAAGCAAGCCGAGGAGTTCGTTCTCGCCGTCCTGCGTCCACGGCTGGCCCTGCAGCGCCTCGAAAAGCGTCCAGGCGGCGGCCAGCTTCTGCTCGGCCGTCGTGGCCTCCGCGAATGCCTTGCGATGCACCTTGATCTGAAGTTCCGGGCCGCCGTTGGCGAGCAGGCCGGCGAGCTGCGCACGCTGCGCCGCGTCCGGTTCGCGCTCCCAGCGCGCATGAACGTCCGCATAGATCTTTTGCCACGCGCCTTCGCCCTGTTCCGGCGCGAAGCGCGAGCGCAGCCAGTCGTGCAGGCGATGGATCTCCGGCGCGGGGAGCGTTGCGATCCCCGTCGAGAGGCGCTGCCAGAGCTCGCGCTGGAAGGCTCGCCCACCTTCGGTCGCGATGATGCCTTGGTGATGGAGCAACTGCCCGGCGTAGCCGTGGAGCACGGGGTGCGCGACCAGCCGGCGCGCCGTCTCGAGGAGCAGGCCCAGCCGATCCTCTTCGATGCGATACCGCCACGCGTACATGTTGTATCCGTGCCCGAGCGCGTGCTGCACGGCAGCGCTCAACCGGTTCTGGTCGAGCGGCTCGGTCGAGTCGATCTTGAGCCAGCTCTCGATGAGCTTCCAGGCCTCGCCCTCCTTGTCGCGCATGATCAACGCGGAGAGGTACTGGTTGAGCACGTCGCTGGTGACTGTGCTGGGTCGCTGCGCGAGCGCGTCGCTCACGTACGCGATGAATTGGTCGAGCCGGTGTGCACCGAGGAGGATGTTCCCCACGGTCGCACGCATCTGATGCACTTCATGGGGCAGCCACGGCCCTTTCTCGGCCTCGACCGCCGCGAGCCGCTTCAACGCCGCGTCCACCTCGCCGCGCTGGGCGAGCGTCTGGGCGACCGTGCACTGCACGTTCGAATCCATCCAGTAGCGATCCGCCATTTCGACGAGCTTCGCCACGTACTCCTCGGACTGGCCCATGTTCTGAATCGCATGCAGGATCTGCCAGTCGTACTGGAGCATCGCGCCGGCGATTTCCGTCCGACGCTCGTACACCGGCTTCAGCAGCCGCGCGATCTCGATCAGCTCGTTGCCGGTGTTGAATGAGCTCGCGTACCCCATGAGCTCCGCCGCACACTGGTAGTCGGCGGGACGCGGCTGCAGCGCCAGCGCCCGCGCGAGATCCTTGACCAGCGACTTCAGCTCCTCGTTACGCCGCCGCTCCCTGAACATCGTGAGGCGGATCACGTCGAGTCCGCGCTTCCCCGCTGCCAGCTTCTCGACGGCCGCGAAGTGCGGCTCTGCCGACTCCCACTGCTGCTTCGCGACGTATTCCCTCAGCAGCACCCATCGATCCTCGAGGCGGTCCTTCGAATCCTGCACCGCCTGCTTCGCCGTCTCCAGCGACGGCATCTTGCCAAGGACGAGCGCGTCCTTGCGCAGCGCGATCCGCTTCGCGATCTCACCCGCGACATCGGCGGACGCGATGCCGGACACGGCGATGGTCGTCGTCGCGATCGTCTTTCCGTTTGCATCGAGCATCACGACCCTTTGCGGCCAATGGGCGCCGGCGACGTCGACAAGCTCCTCGTACCGGGTGGTCGAAGAGAGCTTTCCATCGGCGACGTATCGAACCTCGACGATCACAGACTTCGCGACGTCGATCACGAGTGTCGTGCTGTACGTCGCGAGTGTCGGATGCCGCAGCGTGAGTTCGACGCGGCCCGACTCGAGCGTACGCAACTCAGGGACGTACGAATCGTACCCGGCCGGAACGCCGTCAACCGTCCAGTCGATGGGGGCCGACCAAGCCTCCGCGTCACCCTCCACCTTTTCGCGCACGCGGCCCGTGAACCACGCGGCGCGAATCGATCCCCGCTCGCCTCCGGAGCACCACTGTATTTCGAAGTCCTGTCCAGAGATGGGCGACGGGACGACGACCCACGCGTCCCTGCTTAGAAGCGTCTCGATCGAATACCGCGACGTGACGTTCCAGCGTTCATTCCTGCTCTCGTTGCTCACCACGAAGCGCAGGCCATCCGTCATCGCCGCGATCCGCGCGCGGCGATCGAGGGTCGCCAGTAGATCGGACACCTCCTTGGGCCACGTCGGCCGGACGCGCCGGCCCCGCGGGGGCGCGATTTCAGGGAAGAGCATCCCGAGGAAGTCGTTGCGCCCGGAGTTGTACCGGTACTCCCTGTTCTTGCCTCCAACCTTGCCAAGTTCGTCGCGGCGGAACCCGCCCCCCTGACGTTGCGGACGCCGTTCCAGGCTGTCCTTCATGTTCTTCATGTCCTTCTTCGACTCCATGGGCGTCTTCGGGGCGGCGGCCGGCTCCTGCGCCGGCGCATCCGAATCATCGTCGCCTGTCTCGTTATGATCTGATTCGCCTCCCTCGTTTTCGCCCTCAAGCGCGTCCACCTCGCTCTTCGGAGCCGCCAGGGACTTCTCCCCTTGCTTCTTCGCGTCGGCTGACCTCTCACTGAGTTCCTCGTAATCTCCGCCGACCGCGCCGGACAAGGAACCCGGGGCGGACGCGGCCGTCTCGGCATGACCGCCGGGCTCAAGCCGCTGCATCGCATCGCGCCCCATCGTCGCCAGCCATGCCAGCACCTGCGCGCGCAGCTGGCGGCGCCACGTCTTGGCCGCCAGCATCTGCTTGCGCCGCAGCTCGAAGTCGGCGTCGGAGCGCCCCTTCGCGAAGAATTCCTCCCCGTCGCGCATCTGGAATCGCTTCGTGACCTGGAAGCGCTCGCGGTCGGCGTCGCTCTCGAGCACGAGCAGCGACGTGTACGGCGTGATGATGTTGAAGTCTTCGCTGAGCGCGATGATGCGCTCCTTCACCTCCGGCGTGCGCCCCTGCGAGAGGAGCTGGTCGAGGTGATGGCGCGCCCACAAGCGCGGCACGAACGAGTTCCCCTCGTCCGCGCGAGCGAGGTTGAAGTCGCCGCCGAATTCGACGGGCTTGCCGCCGAGCGTCGCGCGCACGATCACCTTGCCGAGGCCCGCACCGCCGGCCGCGTCGTAGCGTCCGACCACCACCTGCTGAGTGCCTGCGGGCAGATTCGGCAGCGTCTGAGGATAGACCGCGGCAACGTCGACGCCTGAGAATTCGACGCGCGTCCCGCGCAATCCCGGCGACGCGATCTCGCGCAGCAGCCGGTGCGACGCCTGCGCGGGATCCTGTCCCCCGCCGATCGCCCGCCACGAGCCACCGCCGAGTTCCGCGACCGTCTTCATGACGACCGACTCGTACGACGCACCGGGCGCCACAGAGTGCCACGTGCCGTTCCCGCCCTTCGCCGCGTGCATCTCTTTCAGCCGCTTCGCGAACGCGACGGGATCGGCGTCCCCCGTCGTAACTGTGCCGTCGCCGACGTAGAGGACGTGCGTGTTCTTGTCGAGCTTCTCCATCGCCGAGCGGAATGAGTTGTCGAGATCCGACCACCCGAGCGGATGGCGCTTTTCGATGTACACGAGCGCTTCGTCGCGACTCTCCTTCGTGTTCTCCACGGGCGCCTTCCACAACCGGCGCGCCTCGACATCGCACGTAATCACATTGAACCGGTCCTTGGCACCGAGCGACGACAGGAAGCTCTCGATAAAGCTGAGCTGCGCCTCACGTGCGATTCCGGCCATCGAGCCGGACGTGTCCGCCATGACGAGGAACGTCATCGGATCGGAGCCTGGAATCGCCTCGCGATCGCCTCCCGCCTCGCCGTCCGCCGGATTGAGGAACATGAGGAAGTAGCCGTCGTCGCCGCGGCGGTGCGTGATCATGTTCACCGTCGGCGTTCCCGGCTTCGTCGCTACGTTCAGTTCGAAGTCGCGCTGCGGGACGTATTCCTCAGCCTCGAACTCGACGTGCGCGGAGTGCTCCGTGGAATCGATGCGCGCGTCGTGCGAAGGGCACGTCACGGCCTG
>CAYXVY010000066.1:0-10103 GCA_964468745.1 uncultured Planctomycetales bacterium
TCGATCATCGCCGGCTGCTCCGGAGGCATCGAGCCGCTCTTCTCGGTCGTCTTCGAGCGACACGTTCTCGACGGCGCCCGCCTGCTCGAAGTGCATCCGCTCTTCCGTGAGATCGGCACGCGCGAGGGGTGGTACGACGAGGCGCTCGCGCGCACGATCATGTCACGAGGGACCGTACGCGGCCTCGCCGAAGTGCCCGAGCGCTGGCAGCGCGTTTTTGCGTGCGCGCGAGATATCGCGCCCGAGGCGCACCTGCGCATGCAGGCCGCCTTCCAGGAACACTGCGACAACGCCGTCTCGAAGACGGTCAATTTCGCCCGCGAGGCGACGCCCGAAGACATCCGCCGCGTCTACGATCTGGCGGTCGATCTCGGTGTGAAAGGTGTGACGGTTTATCGAGACGGCTCGCGCGTCGGACAGCCGATGCGGCTGGCCGCGGCACCGCAGGAACGCGAGCTCCCCGATCGCGCGGCCGGCATCCGCTACCGCTACCCGACCAACCTCGGCACGGCGCACGTCATGATCACCGAGGACGGAAACGGCCCGCGCGAAGTGTTCACAGCGATCGGCAAGGCGGGGAGCGACATCAACGCGCTCGCACAGGCGATCGGACGCCTCATCTCGACGGCGCTGGGTCATGGCGTCCCCGCGGCCGACCTCGCCCGACAACTCCTCAACATCACGAGCCAGCCGGTGCCGCACGATGGCGGCTGGGTAAAGTCGGTCCCCGATGCGATCGGCCAGGCGATCGAACGCTATCTCACCGAGCGCGCTCAAGGCGGCCCCATCGAGGAGATCGGCACGCCGACGGGCGGGCTCTGCCCGGACTGCGGCGCGCCTCTCGTCTTCGAATCCGGGTGCCGCGGGGGCATGTGCCTCGCGTGCGGATTCTCCAAGTGCTAGGCAAACGGGCGAGAGGCAGCTGCTAGTCCGAAACGCTTGAGTCGCCCTGCTTAGGCGTGAACGACTCGACGAAGCGAAGGAAAAGCGCTCGTAACTCCGGGTAGTTCCCCGGCGACACGCGGTACATCAGCCGCCAGACCCTGCCTTCCTCGACACGCATCCACTGCTCGTATTCGTCCCCATCGATCACGCCGCGCGCGATCAGCCACACGCCCTTGTCCTCGAAGCGCGGATCCTGCAGCCCCTTCTCCGCCAGAAAGGCTGCTCGTTCGGAGGCGCGCCAGTCCCCCGTCACGGGAACGGACTGGACTCCCAAGGCGATCTCGCGACCGACAAAGGCATGGAGCTCGTCCTTCTGAAGATCGTAATGGCCCCACGCCGGCACGCGCACGCTGAACCGGCCGGCGGGCTCGCGCCAGGCGATCATCGTGTCCTCGTCGCCGCGGGTCGAATTCGCCATCGCCGCGAGAGCGCAGCCGAAACCGACGACGGCCGCGACCCAGGTGAGGATGCGCTGCACCCTTCCTTCGGTGGCCGCATCGCGGAGGAAGGCGGCACAGAGCGCGCCCGTCAGCAGTCCTCCCACGTGCGCCGCGTGGTTGAGATTGGGGACGAAGAACGCGATCGCCCCGTTCAGCAGGAAGACCGTGACGAGTTCGCGTTGCGCCTTCGCGCGCATCTCCGCCGGCATCGCGTGCCGCCGCTTCCAGTAGAGGACGACGTAGGCGCCAAAAAAACCGAAGATCCCCCCCGACGCGCCGGCCGAGATCGCCGAGAAGAACAGCGCGCTCGCGATGGACCCACCTGCGGTCGCGACAACGAACAGCGCCCAGAACGAACGCGGCCCGTACAAGCGCTCTAAGGCGGTGCCGAGAGCATACAGCGCCCATGAATTGAGCAGCAGGTGCGCCCATCCGATGTGCAGCAGCCCTGCCGACACCCACCGCCACGGCTGTCCTCCGAGCGAGAGATCGCGCTGGTCCGCGCCAAAGCGAAGGAGCACGCGCGGATCCTGGCTGCCTCCCGTTCGCTCCATGAGGAAAAACAACCCGCCGAAGAGCAGGAGCATCATCCAGACCAACCACGGACGGCGCGTCATGGCGCACCACTATAAGGTCATTCCGAAGGCGCGGCAAACGCGCGAACGCCATCCGCCGGTACGATTGCCTCAAGATTCCGGCACGCAGACCGACTAACATGGCGTAAACCGCATGGAACAGGAATCGCTGGTCCGGCTCCGCGAGGGGGACGCGGGCGCCTATCGCGCGCTCGTCCTCGACTGCGCGCCCCGGCTGCTGCGCGCCGCGGAGCGCCTCGGCCACCCGCCCGACGTCGCGGAGGATCTGGTCCAGGACGCATTCCTCGCGCTCGTGCGCGGGGTAGATCGTTTCGAAGGCCGCGCCGCGGTCTTCAGCTGGCTTTATCGCGTTCTCCTCAACCGGCATGCGGACGTGCTGCGCGCACGCGAGCTGCAACGCACGCGAAGGCCGGACGCGCCGCCGCCCGCCACGGCCCCGGCCGAGGATGCGTCACGCGTCCGCGAGGCCCTGCGACGCTTGCCGCAGCCCCTGCAGAACGTCCTCTTCCTGCGATACTTCGAGGGACTTCCGTTCGACGAGATCGCGCGCATCCTCGACGCGCCGCTCGGAACCGTGCACTCGCACGCGTTCCACGGCCTTCGGAAACTGCGCACGATCCTCAAGGAGGAAACGCCATGACGTGCCCCGACGAATCCACCCTGCTGCTGATGGCAGACCGGTCACTCCCCCGCGATGCGGAGCACCTGGACCGCTGTGGCATCTGTAGCACGACCGTGGCCGAGCTCGAGGACACCATGGAGTCCCTCCGCTCAGCGGCGCCCGCCGGCAGCAACCACACGATGGAACGCGCCATGCGCATCGCCGCCGTGGCGCGCCCGCCGCAGCGGTGGATCCCCCTCGTCGCCGCTGCCGCCGTTATCGCCGCGACGGTCCTCGCATTCGTCCTGATGCCCGAAAAGAAGCGCGCGATTGCGCCGGTTGACCCGGCCCCTGTCGCTCCCGCTCCGCAGCAGGAGGACAAGACCCCTGAGATTCTCCGCGCCCGCGCGGCCGCGGTTCGCGATGCGCTCGTCGAAAAAGGCGGCGGCGGCAAGGCTGCGCCGAAGACGGACAAGGTGGACGCGGAAGCCGAGAAACGCATCCGCAAGCTGCTCGAACTCCTGTCGGACGAGTCTGCGGAAATCCGCGAGTCCGCGTCGTCGGCACTCGCGAAATTCGGCGAGGGCGCCCGCGCCCTCCTCGAGGAGCAGGCGGCAAAGGCCTCGGACGCCGACGTCCGCGAACGCTGCAAAGCGCTCGCCGCGAAGATCGGCGTCGGCACGACCGAAGACTGGGTCCGCGACGGGCTCACCTGGCTGACAAAGAACCAGCTCAAGGGCGGATCGTGGGGCGGCGTGGGGACGACGGGCCTCGCGCTCCTCGCCTACTTCGGCGCCGGTGAGGGAACCGCCTCGAAGACGCACGGCCGCGCGGTGCGGGACGGGCTTGCCTTCCTCCTTTCCCAGCAGGGCGAGGACGGCGGTGTGCGCGACCGCACCGAACCGAAGCAGATCTACGACCACGCGATCGCCACGTGGGTACTCGTCGAGGCCGCCAAGGGCGGATACGCCGGCGACGACGAGCCAAAGATCAAGGCGGCGGCACAGAGCGCCGTCGATTTCCTCGTGAATGCGCAGAACCCCGGCAAGGGCTGGCGCTACTCGCCGAAGTGCGGCGACAACGACTCGTCCGTCACGTACTGGGCGGGCAGCGCGCTCGGGATCGCGAAGCGCCTGGGTTTCGCCGTGCCGGACCAGGCCTTCGACGGCGCGCGCGCGTGGTTCGACAGCGTCGGCGACCCGGCCTTCGGCACCGTCGGCTACACACACAAGGGGACCGGCAAGGTCTTCATTCCGGGCGCCAACGAGCAGTATTCGCATCACACGACGCTCGCCGCCGCGGCAACCGCGTTCCGCCTCTACGCGGGCGACGCCGCCGACGCCGGCATGGAGGCGCAGGTGCGCGTCTGCCTCAACGACGCTCCCGCAACCGGCAACAGTGCCGACTACTACTACTGGCATATCGCGACACAGGCGGCGTTCCAGCTCCACGGCCCGGCCTCAAAGGAGTGGAAGGGGTGGGCGGCCGCGCTGACCGAGTCGATCAAGGAGACGCGCGCTCCGGACGGATCGTGGGAGCCCACGGACCGCTGGGGCGTCACGCTCGGCGCCGGCGGCCGCGCGTACGCGACGACGATCAACCTCCTGACCCTGCAGACGTTCTACCGCTATCCGGTGCTGAAAAAGTGATGTAAACTGCGCCCCTGATGCAGGCGTTCGTACTCGCGCTGGCGCTCCTCGCGCAGGAGACTCCGCTCGACACGGTCGCGCAGAAGCTCGCGGCCTGTATTGCGGAGGAGCCCGACCAGCCGGAGACCCTCTTCTCGCCGGAGTTCCTGAAGTCCGTCCCGTCGGCCCGCATCGCGCAGCTCTTCAAGCAGCTCCACACGCAGGCCGGCCCGTGCACCTCGTTCCGCGTCGTAGCCGACGACTCGCCCGCGCTCGGCGTCATCGAATTCGTGTGCGGGGAGCAGACGCGCGTCGTCGCGATCGTCAACATCCAACGTGCCGAGCCGCACAAAATCGTGGGGATCCGCTTCGATCCACCCAAGCCGTACAGGGAGTCCATCGACGACGTCGCCGACGAGATGCGGAAACTGCGGGGCAAGACATCCCTGCTCGTGCAGCGCATCGGCGACCGCCCCCTCACCGTCGTCGAGCTCAACCCCGACGCCCCACTCGCCATCGGATCCGCCTTCAAGCTCTACGTGCTGGCGGCAATGGCGTCCCAGTCCCGTGACGCATGGACGAAGACGGTCACCCTTCGCGACGATCTGAAGTCGCTCGGCGCCGCCGGGCTCGAAGGATGGAAGGCGGGCGCGCCCATCACGATCCACACGCTCGCATCGCTCATGATTTCGCGGAGCGACAACACCGCGACCGACCATCTGATCGACTTCCTCGGGCGGCAGGAAATCGAGCGCACGGCCGCCAGTCTTGGCAACCGGCGCAATCTTCCGTTCCTGTCCACGGCGGAGGCCTTCAAGCTCAAGGCGTCCCCCGACCTGCGCAAGCGCTGGATCGATGGCGACGAAGCGGCGCGGCGAAAGCTGCTGGCTGGCCCCGTGCGGGAGATGTCGCGAGAGGGGCTCGAGTTCCCCGCGACGCCCGCAGCAATAGACCAGATCGAGTGGTTCGCATCCGTCAAGGAGCTCTGCGGCCTCGTGCCCCAGTTCATCCGCTTCCCCGAGACGCTGCGCGAGATTCTCGCGATCAATCCGGGCATGCGCTACCGCCGCAGCGCGTGGAAATACGTCGGCTTCAAGGGCGGCTCAGAGACCGGCGTGCTCAATGCGACGCTGCTCCTGCAGTCCACCGCAGGTGACTGGTACACGGTATCCGCGACGTGGAACGACGCGACCGCCGCGCTCGATGAACCCGCGTTCTTCGATCTCGTGCAGGATGTGATCTACAAACTGCAACGTTGAAGAACGCCTACTTCGACAACACCAAGTCCCTCATCGCGCCCTTGTAGGCGACCGTGCAGCCGTACTGCGTGATCTTCACGATCGTCGCGCCCGTGCCCGGGACTTCCTCGCCGACGCGCAGAACCGTGTCGTTTATGATCGCCCACTCGTCGCGCACCCACAGCTGCACCTTGGTGGACGAAAATGTCGAACCGAACAGGCACACGACGGTCATGGCCGGCACGTGCACCGCGTGCTGCTTCGTGCTCGCCCCGACGAGGACGAACTTCATCTCGCGCAGTTCGCGCCGCGCCGTGATTGCGCCCGCGAGGGCCCGCGCGTCCGCCACGATTTTTTCGAGTTCCGGCGCCGGTTCGCGCCCACCGAGGATCCTCTTCGGCAGCCGCTCAAGCACCGCGATCGCCGACGCGGATTCCTTCTCGTCGTCGCGATCGACCGCGGCGCGCACGATCTCGAAGTAGTGCTTCGCCACGCGCCTCTCATGATCCCAGAGGCCCACAGCCTTGTGCGCGCGATGCAGCGTCGCGTCCATCAGTTGCTGCGTCACGGGCTCCGTGTGCGCCTGCCTGCGCGCGACCTCGTACTCCACGTACATCTGCCCGTACAGCGCGTCCGCCATCGTCAGGTCGTCCTTCGCCGTGGCGATGATCTTCTCGGCCCGCAGCTCGAGGGCGAGCAGCAGCTTCTTCACTTCCTCCGCAGTCGCGATGCGCTCCTCGACCGCCCCGCCCTTCTTCGTCAGCGCGCCGTCCTTGGAGAACGGGTCGCGCCGGCCCCCCTCCTGCACTTCGTTCGACGGCTTCGCGTCCTTCTCGTCGGCGGCGATGGACCGAGCGTAGCAATCGGCCTCGCCGACGACCTCCGCCACGCGACCGTACCGGTCGATGAGCACGGCATACGTCACCTTCGCGGAGAGTTGCGAGCCCGCGGGGCGGTACTCGACCGGCACAACCGGCACCTTCCGGCCGCCGGGCAGGTGCAGGCGTCCCTCGCTCTTCACGTCGCGCCGCAGCTTGAGATCGTCGAACGCGAATGATGCGTCGAGCACCACGATGTCGCGATTCCCGGACGTGCGCAGCTCGCCCTTCTGGCGCTCGCGCAGCAGCGAGACGGCCAGTGTGTACGCGATGGGGGCCGCCCCCGTGTCGCTGATGCGACGGGCGTGTCCGTCAAGCGAGGTGATGTCCGCGGTCCGCCCCTTCGAATCGGCGCGCACTTCCATTCGCGCCGTCTTGCCGTCGACCTCGACACTCGCGTCCAAGCTGAGGAGTTCCCAATTCGGGTCGAACATCGCCTTCACGCGCTCGCGGACGAACTGCGTCACGATGTCGTTCTCGAGGATGCGCTCGTAGCGTCCCTCGCTCTGGTACTCGTACACCCACGATGCCTCGCCGATTTTCGTCGGGGCGATCGTCTCCTTCGCCCATCCGCGATGGTCGCGGACGTCCCGTGACATGCCCTGCTCGATGCGATACCACGTCTCGAGCGGCTTGTCGATCTTGAGCGGCTCCGACGCTTTGTCGGCCGAGTCTTGCGCAACGGCGAGCGAGGCGAACAGACCGAAAGCGAGCGCGAGGGGAGTACGCATCATCTCCTCCATGTCTTCTGGTCCTAACCCGACGGGGATTATAGCCCCCCCCCGGACTAAGGCAACGGCGGTTCCGAATTCGCATTTTCCCCCTATACTCAGGTCAGTGACCGACCTCCTGAAGGGCGTCGCTGAGGGCGAGACCCGCACGTTCGGCAAATTCCGAATCCTCGGACTGCTCGGCCGCGGCGGCATGGGCGCCGTCTACAAGGCGCACCAGACCGATCTCGACCGCGTCGTCGCCTTGAAGGTCCTTCCGGAGGACGACCCGGCCGCCGTGCAGCGCTTCCTCGCCGAGGCGCGCGCGATCGCAAAGCTCAACCATCCGCACATCGTCCCGATCTACGAGATCGGCGAACTCGAGGGCGTCCACTTCTTCACCATGAAGATCATCGAGGGGGCTGATCTCGAAACCCTGCTGACCCGCGACGGCCCCTTCGACGCGCGACGCGCCTGCGAAATCGCGCGCGACGCCGCCCGCGCGGTGCAGCACGCCCATGCCCAGGGCGTCATCCATCGCGATCTCAAGCCGGGCAACATCCTCCTCGACCGCGCCGGTCAGCCACACGTCACCGATTTCGGCCTCGCCAAGCAGGTGGGAGGCGACCGGCCCAAGATGACGCGCACGGGCGACATCGTCGGCACGCCGCTCTACATGAGTCCCGAACAGGCGCTCGGCGACGCGGCCGCCGTGGGCCCCCTCTCGGACGTGCACGCGCTGGGAGCGGTGCTCTACGCTCTGCTCACGGGTCGCGCGCCGTTCGACGGTGAGTCGTCCTTCCACATCCTCGTGTCGGTCATCGAGCAGGAACCGAAACCACCGCGCGAGTTGCGGCCGTCCGTGCACCTCGACGCGCAGACGATCTGCCTCAAGGCGATGGCGAAAGATCCGTCGCGGCGCTACGGCAGCGCGAACGCCTTCGCGCAGGATGCCGACCGCTTCGTGCGCGGCGAACCGATCCTCGCGCGCCCGCCAACCACGGCGGAGCGAGCTTGGCGCTTCGTGCGCCGGCGGCGGGGCGCAGCCATCAGCGTCGCAGCGGCGCTCGTGATGGCGATCGCGGGCATCGCGACATGGACCTGGAATGCAGGGCGCCCGGCGCGTGCGGAACTCGCGAACCTCCGGCCGCGCGCGGACGCCGCCTATGCCCTACGAGACTACGATGCCGCCGAACCGCTCTACCGGCGGATGGTCGCCATCGATCCGTCGGACCGCGAAGCGGCGCGGCACCACGCCGACTGCACGGATCGCATCGCGCGCGCGATGGACATGATCACGGCCGTAACCGCGACTCAGGGCGAAGCGCAGGTCGATCGCTGGAGCGACATCATCGATCTCCTGCCCCGCCGGGCGTCCGCGTGGGCCCAGCGCGGCATGGCCACCCTGCAGCACCAGGGGGGGCGGACGAGCGAAATGCTGCGGGACCTGAACCGGGCGCTTGAACTCGATCCGGACGAACCCACGGCGCACTTCGTCCTCGGCCGTTACTACGAGCACTACCGAAAGGACTGGGCGAAGGCGCGCGCACATTACGAGGCGGCATTGCGAAGCGGCCGCGACCGGCACTCGAGCCTCCAGGCCGCCGCGATGCTGGTCCGGCGCGACGGGCAGGTCGAGAAGGCGCTCGAGATGCTCGACGAAGCTGCGCGCCTCGGCAAGGACCCCTATGTCGAGAACTCTCGCGGCATCTGCCTGATGCAGCTGGGGCGGACGAGCGACGCGATCACGGCCTTCGACCAGTCCATCAAGCTGAATCCACGCATCGCGATGGCCTGGCTGAACCGCGCGCGGCTCTTCCGGAAGGTGAGGGACATGCCGCAGGCCCTCTCCGACGCGCGCCGCGCCGTGGAACTGGAGCCGACGTCCTGCGAGGCGCGGTGCGTCCTGGGGCTCATGCTCGAGGACTCAGGGAAGCTGGCGGAGGCCGAGGCGGCGCTGGACGAGGCGGTGCGGCTGCTTCCCGAATCCGAATCGCGACTGGCGCGGGGGCGCTTTCTCGCACGCCGCGGCCGTGTCGCCGAAGCGGAGGCGGAGTTCACGGAGGTGATCCAGAAGGACCCTGCGTGCGCGGAGGCGTTCCACCAGCGCGGCGACGTCCGCGCCGGCCAGGGGAGGAACGAGGCCGCCGAGGAGGACCTCCGGCGCGCGCTCGCCCTCGAACCTCAGGACAAGTACGCGCTCAACACCCTCGCCATGGTCCTCATCGCCCGGAAGCGCCCCGTCGAGGCGCTCGAGTGCATCGACCGCATCCTGGCGTTCGACAAGGACGACCCGCAGATCGTGATGAACCGCGGATCGCTGCTCCGCGACCTGGGGCGCTACGACGAAGCGCTCGCCGCCTATCGCTCCGTCGTCACGAAGTGTCCCGGCGAGGCGCACCACGAGATCGGCTTCATCCACCACCTGCTTCGCCAATCGGGCGAGGCCGAGACCGAGTTGACGCGCTCCATCGAGGCAGGGTACGTCCACGCCTATTACACGCGCGGCGCGGCGCGCATCTGGGCCGGAGACGCACGCGGCGCCGTCGACGATTTTGAAAAAGCCGCCGTCGTCGATAGGAGCGAGAAGCGGCGCTCCGACGCCGCCTACCACGCGGCGGGCATCAGACACAAGTACAAGCTCGGCGATAAGTGATCGCCCGGGCTACTTGCTGCCGCCTTCCAGCTTTCTCAGGATGCGCTGCATCGTCGCGCGGTTCTCCCAGTCCTGCGGCGCGATTTCAAGCGCACGCTTTGCAGCGGCGATCGCCCCCGCACGGTCGCCGCGGTCCGCCATCGCCTTGACTTTCCCGCCGCATGCGTCCGCCCAGAGCCGGCGCACGGCGGGGTCCTCCTTGAACTCGATGGACATCTCGAAATCGGCCACGGCGAGCTCCCAGTCGCTGCGCTTGCCGTAGAGCCAGCCCCGCTTGCTCAGCGCCTTGAACGACTGCGGGTTGAACTCGAGGGCGCGCGTGCACCGCTCGATCGCCTCGTCGATCCGCCCCTCGTCCCCGAGAAGCGTGGCCAACATGACGTGCGCCCGGTCGTGCCGCGGGTCGAGCTC
>CAYXVY010000067.1:0-5063 GCA_964468745.1 uncultured Planctomycetales bacterium
AGCGGATCGACACTGGGAATCCATCCCGCGGCGTTGTGCATCGCCATCAGAGGGGCGATCGCGAGCGGTTTCGTCTCGAGTCGCTTCGCAAGTGCCTTCACATCTCCGTCCACGTTTATCGAGACGAGCTGCACGTTGGGCGCGATCCGCTTAAGCTCGGCGGCGTACTTGTCGTACGCGCTGATCTCGGTCTCGCACGAGCGGCAGTAGAGGCTCCAAACGTGAAGCACGGCGGGACGGCCCTTGAGGGAGGCCGTATCGAACGGCTTGCCGTCCGCGGTCTGAAGTTCGATGGCCAAAGGCTCGCCCTCGCGAACGATGTGCTCGCTGTCGACGAGGGATGCCTGCTCCGCATCGACGTGCCGTTTGTGCTCGACGACACCTTTCTCCTCATCGATGGTGACGTAACCGGGGGCGATGTTCTCGATCGTCTGCTGCGTGCCGGAAGGCCAGCGGATCTCGAGCTTTTCGATCTTCGCGGCGTCGCCCAGGCCCCAGTGGAGTTCGAGCGGCTGGCTGGAGAGATAGCCGCTTCCGCAGGCCATGTCCTGCGCCTGCCGCTTGCCGCCGTAGGTCGCGACAACTCGCGCGCCCACGCCGAAGCGATTCGACTTCGTACCGCGCAGCGACACGTCGACCGATTGTCCCTTGCCGATCTCGTTGCGATACGCGTTGAGCAGCGGACGATAGACGTTGTGCACAACGAGGTCCATGTCCCCGTCGCGATCCAGATCGATCGACACCACGCCGCGGCCGTCCTCGATGTTTCCCGTGCCGAGGGCCGTCGATACGTCGACGAACTTTCCGCCGAGATTGTGGAAGAACGGTTTCGTCTCGTAGCCGGAGAGAGAGATCTGGTTCGGGTGCTCGCGGTGACAGGGCTGGTCGTTCTTGCCGAAGAAAACCGAACCAACCGTACCTTCGCGCGCCTCCTCGCCCTTGGCGAGCTCCTTCTCGTAATCCGTGCGCTCCTTCGTGGACGGGCCCGGCGTTGCGGGATCGATGTACTCCGTCCCCTTTCCGACCGGCGCAAACTTGGCCGTACGCCAGAACGAGCTTCAGGTGTCCTTGCGCGAGCGGCCGCTCATGTAGCCGTTGGCGACGAAGATGTCGGGCCAGCCGTTGTCGTCGTAGTCGATGAACACGTTGCCCCACGCCCATCCGCCCTTGTTGCACCCGCGCTCGACGGCGACTTCTTTGAACGTCCCATCGCCGTTGTTGCGGAGCAGGGAATTACCCTGCGCCAGTTGGAGCAGTTTGTTTTTGAGCTCGGCGCTGATGTCATCGGAGCGGGATAGGATGCGATTGCCCGCGGTCGAGTACATGTTCGAGACATAGATGTCGAGCAGGCCGCGCCGCTCGACGTCGCCGACGGACACTCCCATGCCGAAGCCGAGATGCTGCAGGCCGGCCTTGGCGGTGCAGTCCTCGAACGTGCCGTCGCCCTTGTTGCGGAACAGCACGTGCGTTCCGAAGTCGTTGACGACGTAGAGGTCGGGCCACGTGTCGTCGTCGTAGTCGAAGAAGATGCACGCGTACCCCCAGCCCATCTCGGCGACGCCGGCCTTGGCAGCGCATTCCTCGAACTTTCGGCCCCCCTTGTTGATGAACAGGAGGTCCGGTTCGCCGTCGCGCGCGCCGACCAGGGTGCGTGCGAGGCCCTGTCCGTACATGGTGACGAAGAAGTCGAGCAAGCCGTCCTTGTTGACGTCGGCAGCGCAGATAGAGTGCGGCGCGCCGCGGAATGCTCCGCCGAGGACCTCGACCGTGACATCCTTGAGTGTTCCGTTGCCGAGGTTTCGGTGCAGCTTTACGGCGCATCCGCGGCACACGTCGCGGGCCTCGCAGATGGCGGTCGTGATCAGATCGAGCCAGCCGTCATTGTCGTAGTCCATCCAGATCGCGCCCGCGCCCTTGCTCGACTGGGTCAAACCGGCTTTCATCGCGACATCGATGAACGTCCCGTCGCCATCGTTTGCGTAGAGGAGCGGCGGACCGACGCGCGTGATGTAGAGGTCGATGTCGCCGTCGTTGTCGTAGTCGCCGGCGGCGATCCCCCCGCAATCCGCGACCGGCATCATGTAGGCGCATCCGTGACAGTCTTGCGCCGACTCGCACCAGAGTCCGGCGGCGCGCGTCACGTCGACAAAGACGGCGTTGCGGCCATCCTTGCGTTTCGAGGTCTCGCGCGCGAGGGACGCGATCTTCCATTGGCCGCCGACCTTGCGGAACTTCGCCTTGGAACGCTCGAAGACTTCGACAGGCACGCCGTTCTTGCGAGCCGTGAAGGTGACCTTCATGAGGCCGGTCGCCTCGTCCTTTGTGGCGCCGTAGTCGGCACCGTCGAACTTGAACGTGACGAAGTCGATGCGGTCGAAGGCGCTCATGAACTGGGTCAGGAGTCCGCGCAGGTCGGGGCGCGCGGGGGTCTTCTCGCCGGCCTTGCGGACAGAGATTGTGAAGTGCTGCTGCGTTAGGTCGAGCTTCCAGGGCGTCGCGTCGTAGAAGACGTCGCCCTCGAACGTGTCGTCATAGACGCCCATCGCTTGATCGAAGGCAAATTGCGTGAGCGCGACGCGCTGGCCCTCGAGCATGTCCTCGAGCTCGTAGACGAGTTCCTCGATCGGCTCAACGATCGATCGCTCCTGGACGGCGGGCGGCTGAACGGGGGGATCCTGGGCTGGCGGAGTCGCCTTCACGGTCGTGGCCGGCGGAAGCGTGAGGCTCGACGCGGGCGTCGGTGTCGCGACGGGTACCGGTGTCTGCGGCTTGTCGCAACCGATGAGAACGATCAACGAGATTGCAGCGAGCGTGCGAGCGAGCATGATCCATCCCCTCCGTGATCTGAGGGAGATCATACATCTCCGCGGCAGCTATTTCAGCTTGAGCGCGAGCGGCAACTTCTGGTTTCCGCGCAGCACGATGAACGGGACGGTGTCACCCGCCCGGCGCGTGAGGCGCAAGTGCATTTGCAGTTCGATCGCCTCCATCTCGGTGTTCTTTCCGTCGAAGGCGATGATGATGTCGTTCGGCTGCAGCACTTTCGCCGCCGATCCGTTCGCTTTCACATCGGTGACGCGCACGGCGAGCGACGTGTCGCTCAATCCGTACTTCTTGCGCTCGGCGGCATCGAGATCGTCGCCCGTGAAGCCGGGGTTCGGGCCGCTGCCCCACCACGAGTCACGCCACGACACGTCCGTCTTGCGCCAATCGTCCCCCTTTAGGGAGATCGTGAACGTCTGCTGCTTGCCTTCGCGATCGACGACGATCTTCAGTGTGCCGCCTCGGAAGACGTTCAGCGCCCACACGAAGTCGGCGGGCGTTAGGACCCTTTGCCCGTCGATGGCGATCACCCGGTCGCCCGCCTTCACGCCGGCCTTGGCCGCGGGATCCTGGGATTCGCGGACCAGGTTGTTCTCGTCGATTTCGAGCGTGACGCCGATGTTCTCGGGCAGAGGGAAGCCCCAGATCTGGTCCTTGGTGAGCTTGCCCGTCGTGAACTCCTCTTTGCGGACGTAGTAGCCGGTGTGGTGGCAGTGCAGGCAGCCGTTGGGGCGGCGCGGGTCCTTCTTGAAGGTCGCCAGGTCCTGCGTCTCCACGACTTTCCATGGGGGCGGGTTCTTCGATGCTTCCTTCTTGTGGATGTCGAGTACCCTGCGCATCGCGTCTTTGATGCCGGCGAGGGAATTCATCTTGTCGCCGTCGCCGTCCTTGCGTGCGCCGTAACGGGCGTAGATGTGCGACTGGGCGTTGAGGAAAAACATCTGGAAGGTGTTGTCCCAGTCGAAACGGAAGAGGCCCACGTCCACGTCGTCCATCGTCGTGACGCGGTAGCAGACGAAATTCTTCGCCAGGTCGGCCACTTCGCTGTCTTGTTGAGCAACCTGCTCATACAGGGTACGGGAGTCCCGTCAAGGTAGTCAGCGGAAGAGGGCCCAAATGGGTTTGCCGGTGCGTCGCGACTCGTCCCACGCCTTGCGCTTGTCGGTGTGCCACGTGATCGAGCCGCCGGATTGCTGCATCCCGCCGCGGTCTTGCGACTTGGCTTCGGGGGAGCCCAGGAACAGAAGTCCCGCGCTCAGCGCGAGGACCGAAGTCTTCCAGTAGCTCATGTCGCAGGAGTATCCCCTGTTCCTCCGGCGACAATTGCAGAAATCTGATGCGCAGATCGGGATCGGGATTGGGATCGGGACCCGGAGTTACGGGAAAATGCCGCGCTCGCTGTAGGCCGCCGAAAGACGTTCGAGCGCGACGGCGTAGCACGCGGTGCGCAGATCGGTGTTGTACTTGAGCACCGCTTCGCGGGCGGCGCGGTACGTGCGGAGAATGCGCTTCTTCAGTTTCGCGTCGACTTCGTCCAGTTCCCAGTGTTCGTTGTTCATGTTCTGGGTCCACTCGAAGTACGACACGACGACGCCGCCGCAATTCGCGAGGATGTCGGGGAGGACGACGATGTCTCGCTTCTGCAGCGCGTCGTCCGCTTCGGGCGTCGTGGGTCCGTTTGCACCTTCCACGACCACGCGCACCCTGAGGAGCCCCGCGACGCGTGCGTCGATCTGATTCTCGAGCGCGGCAGGAATGGCGATATCGGCCTGTGTCGACCAGAATTCGTCCGGGGTAGCGGCTTTTGCGCCCGGGAATCCGGCGACGGAACCCGCCCCCTTGACGTACTTGGCGAGCGCTTCGGCCGGAATGCCGTCGGCGTTCAGAATCGTGCCCTTGTGATCCATGACGCCGACGCAGCGTGCCTCCAGCTTTTCAAGCAGGAGGGCCGACCACGACCCCACGTTGCCGAAGCCCTGGACGATGAAACTCGCGCCGTGGAGATCGAAGCGATGTTCGTGCGCCCACTCTTGGATGAGGTAGACGAGGCCCTGTCCGGTTGCCTTGTCACGCCCTTCGCTGCCGCCGCACGAGATGGTCTTGCCGGTGACGACGCCGCGCTGCTCATTGCGCGACGCGAATCCGACGGAGTTCATGTAGGTGTCCATGATCCAGTTCATGGTCTGGGCGTTGGTGCCCATGTCGGGGGCGGGGATGTCGTACTGGACGCCGATGTTGGT
>CAYXVY010000068.1:0-25136 GCA_964468745.1 uncultured Planctomycetales bacterium
GCCTGCTGCTCTACGTGCGCGATTCGAGCCGGCGCGACATTCATCTCAAGCGCACAACGTTTCGCGCGCTCGCCGAAATCGGCGACCCCGAGGGCATCGCGGGGGTCGTGCGCGCGCTGGGCGCGGACGATGTGTACATCCGCGACGGCGCGATCGAGGTGATCATGGAGCTTGCGGGGACCGATTTCGGGCTGGATCCGCGCACGCCGGGCGAGGCGGCCGTCGAGAAGATTCGCGAAGCGCAGCAGTGGTGGGCGAAAAAATTCGGGCGCGACTGGAGCGAATGAGATTTGAGTGATGCGTTGTGAGTTTTAAGTAAGCTCAACGCTCGCCATGATCATCGCGTCGATCGCGGAGGCCACCGTCGAACGGGTCGTTCAGAGAATCGACCAGGCTCGCAAGGCGGGCGCGGACGCGGCCGAAGTGCGTGTGGACTACCTCGAGACGCGTGAGATCGAGCCGATCTTGGCCCGTAAAACACTGCCCGTGATCGTCACGGCACGCCCGGTGTGGGAAGGGGGGCGGTGGACGGGGAGCGAGGACGACCGGATCGCGCTGCTTCGCGAGGCGTGTCGCGCGGGGGCGGAGTACGTCGACGTCGAATTCAAGGCGTACAAGGACTTCGACCGCGGGCGTGCGAGCCTCATTCTTTCATGGCACGACTTTGAAGCGACGCCGGAGAATCTGGACGCTATCGCGCGGAAAATGGCCGGGCTTGAGCCGGCGATGATCAAGATCGCGGTGCAGGCGCGCGGTATCGCAGATGCGATGCGCTGCGTCGCAGTGCAGAAGACGCTGCCCCTGCCAGGAACCGTCATTGCGATGGGGGAGTTCGGCGAGGCGCTCCGGATTCTCTATCGTCGGTACGGTGGCGTCGTGACGTACGCGTCGATCGGAGACGAGACGGCGCCGGGACAGCTCACGGTCGCCGAGCTCGTGCAGCAGTATCGTGCGAAGACGATCGATGACGAGACGCAGGTGTACGCGGTGCTCGGCGATCCGGTCGCGCAGTCGCGCAGCCCGCGCGTCTTCAACCGAGTCTTCAATGAGCTGGGGCTCAACGCTCGTTACGTGAAGATACGCGTCGATGATTCGTCGCGGCTGCGCGACGTCATGGCGGCCTTCGAGCTCCGCGGGGCGAGCGTGACGATTCCTCATAAGGAGGCGGCCCTCGTCGCCTCGGACGCCCCGGATGAGATCGCGAAGGGGGTCGGCGCGGCGAACACGCTGGTCGCCGGCGGGAAGGCCACCAACACCGACGCGCCCGCGGCCGTCGAGGCGATCCGCGAAGCGGCCAAGCGCAAGTGGTCGCACGGAATGTACGGGATGCGGGCGCTCGTCCTTGGCGCTGGCGGGTCGGCGCGGGCGATCGCGTGGGGACTGCGAGCAGAGGGGGCGCGTGTCATCCTCGCGAACCGCACGTACGATCGCGCGAAGGCGTTGGCCGACGCGTTGCGCTGCGAGGTGGTGGGGTGGGAGCGCCTCATCGAGGCGCGCGCCCAGGTGGTCGCCAATGCGACGAGCGTCGGGATGAATGAGGACCGATCGCCCTATCCTGCGGAGCTCTGGAAGAAGGACATGGTGGCGTTCGATGCGGTCTATACGCCGCGCGACACGCGATTTCTGCGCGATGCGCGGACCGCCGGGGCGGAGACGGCGGACGGCGTCGAGATGTTCCTCCGGCAGGCGAACTTGCAGCTCAAGGAGTGGGTCGGCCGCACGATGCCGACGGAGGTCTACAAGGAGCTGGCCAAGACCCTGTAATCCGATCCTGATCCCGATCGAGATCCGGTGTCTCATAAGCCGGGAGGGCACATGCTGGACCTGCTGCTGTTTGCGACTCTTGTGCTTCAGGACGCCCCCAAGACGGGCGGCCCGTTCGCGATCGAGCTCGACAAGCCGCAATCGAAATACTTCGCGGTCGTGCCGGACGATTACACGGCGGAGCGGTCGTGGCCGCTGATGATCCTGCTGCATGGCGCGGGGGACACCGCGGAGAACTTCATCGCCGGATGGGTCGGTGGCGCGCAGAAGGCGAAAATGATCCTGGCCGCCGTGAAGTCGCGCGACCAGGGGTGGCAGGACTCGGACGGCGACATCATCCTCGGCGCGCTCGCCGACATGAAGAAGCGCTACGTGATCGACCCGGAACGAGTGATGCTGACAGGCTACTCGTCGGGCGGTTTCATGGCGACCGGCTGGGGATTTCGCAACACGACGCACTGGCGCGCGATCAGCGCCATCGCGGGGGCATCGCAGGGCGGCGGCAAGGAGTACAAGGCGGCGATCGGACGGATGAGCGTCTTCATCGAGTGCGGCGACCGCGATCCTAATCTTTCCATCTGCAAGCAGGTCTTCGAGAAGGTGAAGAAGGACGGATTCGATTGCGACTCGATCTGGGTGCCCGGGATGGAGCACTCGCCGATCAAGCCGGAGGCGTTCGACTGGGTTTACGAAAAGCTGGCGTCGCGCCTCGATGCGCCGGCCGAATGCGTTCGGCGGGCGAAGAAGGCGCAGCAGTCGAAGCGGTTCGCAGACGCGATCGCTGATTTCAAGGCGGCGGCGGCAGGCGCCGACGAGAAGGCCGCGAAAGCCGCGAAGGGGGATCTCGAGAAGATCGAGAAGGCCGCGAACGACAAGCTCGCCGAGGCCGAGAAGAAGCTGGCGGCAGGGGACAAGCCCGGGGCCAAGAAGGCGTACGAGGAAGTTTCGAAGTACGCGGGCCTCGAGTGCGCGACGCAGGCGAAGGAAGCGCTGAAATCGCTGAACTGATCGGCGAAGTCAGCGCAAGTCGGCGGTGATTGCAGTCAGCGGGTAGTAGGCCGCCGGTGAGAGCGGCGCCTCCTGCGGCCTGCCGCAGGCGATGCCGTATTCGAGGATTCGATTCAAGCTGCGGCGCGCGGGGGGTGTTGCGCGGGCGGCGCAGCGTGCGAAGTTCGCATCGCCGACGCGGTCGAGAAGTCCGACGAGCACGCAGCCGTGCCCGAGGGCGCCTGCAGCATCGCTCCGGGGTGAGAACTCGATCAGCGCGAGAAGGGCGTCCGCGTCGCCTCGGGAGGCCCGTCGAACGAGACGTTCATAATCGAGGCCGGCGTCGCACGCCTGTACCTGCGTCTCGTCCCAGATTTCAATGGGCGATGCCGCCGTCCGCGGGACGGGCAGGCCGTTGCGTGCCAGGTCCAGTATCATGGCCACGGACACGGCCGCGAGAGTTGCAATCAAAGTCGTGCGCGCATGCATCGCATCCGCCGATCGGAATTCCTACTCTACCGTCGTGACTTCCATCCCCTTGAACGCGATGCGGGCGATTTCGACGACTTCCTCGTTGAGCATGCGTACGCAGCCCATCGACGCCTTCGTCCCGATGGAGTCCGGCGCGCTCGTGCCGTGGATGCCGAAGCCCTGGTAGCTCCCCGTCTGGCAGTCCAGCGCGATCCAGTACTCACCAAGCGGGTTCTTCGGATCGCCGTACTTGATCGGGTTCTTCACTCTTTCGCGTTCGAGCCAGTCCGGCGGCGCCGTCCAGGTGGGCTTGGGCGTCTTCGTCCCGACGGTCCACTTCGCCGCCGGAGTCTTGTCGTCGGCGCCTATACAGACGCGGTACGCCTTGAACGGCGCTCCCTGGTAGCACAGGTGGAGGGTGAACAGCGATTTGTCGACCACGATGCTCCACGTCCCCTTCGGGACGCGCAGCTTCGTTCCAGCGCGGATTGCGTTCACGTTCTTGATGCCGTTCACGAGCTGCACGATGCCGTACTCGCCGTGGAGTTGCTTGAAGCGGCGGCTGAAGCTCGTGGGATTCTCGCCCTGCATGATCTCCGCGACGTCGACGTCGCGCGCGTCCACGTTCGACACGAGGAGTTGCTGATTCCATGCGATCGCCTTCTGCGCAAGCGAGGCGCGTCGCGCATCGTCCATCTCACCGGCAAACGCCTGGCCGATCGCGTTCCGACCTTCGTAGGCGGTGTCGGGCAGAGCCAAGTCCTGCCGCTGAGGCTCGGCGACGGCGGACGTGCGAACCGGTTCGACGACGGCGGGTTCGATCATCGTCGCCACCGGCGGCTCGGAAGCGATGGCGGGCGTCGCCGCTGAGACCGGGGGGCGGGTCGTCGATGCGTCCGCGGTCGGCGTCGGACCGTTCCGCAGGAAGATGAGGTAGAACCCGAGGGTCGCGACGGCGAGGCCAACGGCGACGGCGGGCAGGCGCGACGCGAACCGGGACCTATTCTGAGCCATGATTAACCCCCCTCTCTCTCCGATCGCATGAACGAACGAGAGAAAGTTTACGGTCGCGGAGCATAAATGTCAAGTATGAAATATAAGTTATAATATGTAAAGTTCAATGGGAATGCTTGCCGCCGCCGGACGGCGAGGCTACATTCCACGCTCCACCCGATGGGAAAGACGCTGTACGAGAAGATCTGGGACGCCCATGTCGTGGCGCAGGAGCCCGACTGCCCGGCGGTCCTTTACATCGATCTCCATCTCATTCACGAGATGACGTCCCCCCAGGCGTTTGCCGGCCTGCGGAAGCGCGGCCTCAAGGTTCGCCGGCCCGATTGCACCGTGGCGGTCGTCGATCACATCATTCAGACGACGCCGGAGCGCTTCCAGCCCCAGAAGGACCCGAAGGTTGCCGACCTGCTTCGTGCCATCGAGACGAACACGAGCGAATTCGGGATCCGTTTTTACGGGATCGGCAACGAGCACCAGGGAATCGTACACGTCGTCGGTCCGGAGCTTGGTCTCACGCAGCCGGGAATGACGATCGTCTGCGGCGACAGCCACACGTCCACGCACGGCGCCTTCGGCGCGCTCGCGCACGGGATCGGAACCAGCGAAGTCGAGCATGTGCTCGCGACCCAGTGCCTCCTCCAGAAACAATCGAAGACTTTTGAGATTCGCTTCGATGGCACGCTCAGGAAGGGTGTGACGGCGAAGGACCTCGTCCTAGCCGTCTGCGCGAAGCTCGGGATCGGCGGCGCCACGGGACACGTGGCCGAATTCCGCGGCACGGCCGCGCGCGCCCTCTCGATGGAAGAGCGCATGACCGTCTGCAACATGTCGATCGAATTCGGCTCGCGCGCGGGCATGTTCGCGCCGGACGACGCGACGTTCCAGTTCCTCGCCGGCCGCGAGTTCGCGCCGAAGTCGTTCGACGGCTTCAGGCACCTGAAGACCGATGACGACGCCACGTTCGACCGGACGCTCGTGATCGACGCCTCGTCGCTGGAGCCAATGATTACGTGGGGCACGAACCCGGGCATGGGCATCCCTATCTCGGCGCCCGTCCCGAATGATGCGGAGAAGAACGCGCTCGCGTACATGGGACTCGAGGCGGGCAAGCCTGTGCTCGGACATCCGATCGACGTCGTCTTCATCGGAAGCTGCACGAACTCGAGGATTTCGGATCTGCGGGCGGCCGCCGGCGTCATCAAGGGGCGCAAGGTCAAGGCGCGCACGCTTGTCGTCCCCGGCTCGGTGCCGGTCAAGAAAGCAGCCGAGCGCGAGGGGTTGGACAAGATCTTTCTTGCGGCCGGCGCCGAGTGGCGCGAGCCCGGCTGCTCGATGTGCATCGCGATGAATGGCGACGAGTTGCGCGAAGGTCAGTATTGCGTCTCCACGTCGAATCGCAATTTCGAGGGGCGGCAGGGGAAGGGAGGGCGCACCATCCTCGCGAGTCCGCTGACGGCGGCGGCAAGCGCCGTTGAAGGAAGGGTGGCCGATGTAAGAAAGCTCCTCGCATGAATCCGATCACGACGTTCAAGGGGAAGTCCGTCGCGCTTCCGATCGCGAACATCGACACCGACCAGGTCACGCCCGCGAAGTTCACGATGGTCACGGACAAGGTCGGCCTCGGGAAGATCCTCTTCGCGCACTGGCGCTACAGCGACACGGAGCAGTGGCTTCCGAATCCCGAGTTTCCGCTCAACAAGACGGGCGCCCAGGGCGCGAGCATCCTCGTCTCCGGTGACAATTTCGGGTGCGGCAGCTCGCGCGAGCACGCGCCGTGGGCGATCGTCGGGTACGGCTTCCGCGCCATCGTCTCGACCAGCTTCGCCGACATCTTTCGCAACAACGCGCTCAAGAACGGGCTGATTCCGATCGTTGTCGATGCCACGACGCACAAGCTGGCCATGGAACAGGCGCAGGAGAACCTGGAGTTTTCCGTCGATCTGTCGAAGCAGACGCTGACGCTCGCGGACGGAAAGACGGTGCCGTTCCCCATAGACTCCTTCAGCAAGCGCTGCCTCGTGCAGGGGGTCGACGAACTCGGCTATACGCTCTCACACGAGAAGGCGATCGCGGCGCACGAAGCGAAGAATCGCTGACCCCCTCGCGCCGACTTGCTATGCTCTCGCGCCTATGGTGAAGAGTTATCGCATCGGCGTACTCGGCGGCGATGGGATCGGCCCCGAGGTTACGGCGGAAGCCGTCAAGGTGCTGAAGGTCATTGCGAAGAAGCACGGCTTCGGCTGCGAATTCGTCGATTACCCGTTCGGCGCCGACTACCACCAGAAGACGAGCGAGCTCATCCCCGAGAGCGCCTTCAGGGAGATTGAGACGCTCGACAGTGTCCTTCTCGGCGCGATCGGCGACCCGCGCTACAAGCCGGGCTTCCTCGAGTTCGGCATTGTCATGCGCCTGCGCAAAGGGCTCGATCTCTATGTCAACCTCCGGCCGATCAAGCTCTATGCCGAGCACCTATGCCCGCTCAAGAACAAAAAGCCGTCGGACGTGGACATCCTCGTCTGCCGCGAGAACACCGAGGACGCGTACTGCACCGAGCCGAAATTCGTCAACAAGGGGACGCCCGACGAGGTCGCCTCGCAGGAGATGCGGTACACCCGCAAGGGCACGGAGCGCATCATCCGCTATGCGTATGATCGCGCGCGCGAGCGTCGGAAGAAGCTGACGCTCGTGGACAAGGCCAACGCGATCCAGTCGCACGACCTCTGGCGCCGCGTGTACGACGAGGTCGGGAAGGAGTACCCCGACATCGCGAAGGACTACGCGTTTGTCGACGCGACGTGCATGTGGATGGTGAAAAACCCCGAGGCGTTCGACACAATCGTAACGACCAACATGTTCGGCGACATCATCACGGATCTCGGCGCGATGATCCAGGGCGGTCTCGGCATCGCGGCCGGCGGCAACATCCATCCGGGCAAGGTCTCGGTGTTCGAACCGATCCACGGCAGCGCGCCGAAGTACCGCGGCATGAAGAAGGCGAATCCGCTCGCGGCGATCCTGGCGGGCGGCATGCTCCTCGAGCACGTGGGTGAGCGGAAGTCGGGCGCTCTGATCGAGAATGCCGTCATATCGCTCCTTACGTCAGGGAAGATCCAGTCGATCGGAACGGACAGCGGTATTCCCACGGATCGGATTGGTGATATGGTGGTCGAGGAATTGTCGAAGTAGCGCCCGCACCGGCGTATAAGAGATAGGTCTTCTTGGGGGTGCCGAGATGCTGCTGACACTTGTGGTCGCGATCCTCGTCCAGAACAAGCCGGCCGCGCCGTGGGAGGGGGTCAAGGAGAACAGCTGGGTCACGTACCGGCTCTCGGAGGGGGAGAAGAAGACCGAAGAGAAGCGCACGCTGCTGCGCATCGAGGGTACGGAGGGCGTAATCAAAGTCGAACCCAAGGAGGGGGAAGCGAAGGAGATCCGCGCTGTCCTCGTCTCGCCCCCGCAGCCTGACAAGAACCAGTCCATCGGCTCCAAGTACGATCTCGACGGAGCGAAGTACGACTGCGGGGTCGTCGAGGGCCGCGAAGTGAGCGGCAACGCGATGGGCCAGGCGATCACGAAGACGAAGACGTGGCTCTCGATCGCGTCGCCGATCCCCGGCTGGTTCTTCCGCAAGGAGAGCCAGACGATTGTCGCGACGATCGTCGTCAAGCGTGAAACGATCCGGTTGCTGCACTTGAACGTGAAGGTGCGCGTCGAGGGGATCTCCGTTTCTGGCTGGCAGACGGAGACGACGTCGGAGGAGGAGGAGCAGGCCGGCGGCACGATAAAGACGCAGGATACGTCGTGGTGGTCGCATGAGGTCCCCGGCTGGCTCGTCAAGCAGGAGAAAAAGGTCACGAAGGCCGGGAAGACGACGACGACGAAGCTCGAGGTCGCCAAGTTCGAGGTGGCGAAGTAGAGATCTGGAGTCCTCTGTTGTAAGCAGCCGGATTCCACGCTAGCTTCGTCCCGCCTTGGGCCTGCCTCCAGAGTTGTCCGTCCGCCGCGAGATCCTCCAGCTCGCCTGGCCGCTGATCCTCCAGTCGCTGCTCCGGACGGTGATGTTCTGGTCGGACACGCTGA
The DNA here is from genome assembly GCA_964468745.1 of uncultured Planctomycetales bacterium. GTDB lineage: Bacteria > Planctomycetota > MHYJ01 > MHYJ01 > JACPRB01 > JACPRB01. The sequence continues at coordinate 8,317 of CAYXVY010000068.1, forward strand.
TGATCACCCCGCTCGGAGATCTCGCGCTGGCGTCGGTGGCGGTGGCGGGTCCCGTCGCCCATACGCTCTCGATGGTCCTCGCCGCGCTCGGGACAGGAACGCTGGCCCTCGTGGCTCGTGCGGTCGGCGCCCGCGACCCTGCGCGTCAGGAGCAGGAGGCGGCGACGTCCCTGGCCGTCGCGTTCATCGCTGGGGGAGTCCTGCTCACGGCACTCCTGCCGCTCTATCCGATCGTTGCGTCGCATCTGATTGTCGTGAAGGACAGCGCCGAGGCAAGCGCCGCGGGTCGCGCGTACCTCGGCTGGATCCTCTACGCGGTGCCGTTCATGCTGCTCGATGCGGCAAGCATGTCGGTGCTCCGCGCGTCGGGCGATACGCGCACGCCGATGCTCTTCGCGATTCTCGCGAACATCGTAAACGTGGTTGGGAATTACGCGTTCATTTTCGGGAAACTCGGTGCGCCCGTCATGGGCGTTGCCGGCTCCGGACTGGCGACTTCCATCGCGATGGGGCTCGAGGCGACGCTCATGACCGCGTGGCTCTTCACGCGACATGCGCGGATCCGACTCGCGATGCGTTCCTTCATCCTCGTGACGCGGGACTCGATCCGGCGCCTGCTTAGTGTGGCGCTGCCCGCGGCGACCGAGCCCGTGCTGCTGCAGATCGGCTTTCTCCTTTTCATTCGCATGCTGGCCGAACTCGGGCCAGGTCAGCTCGCGGCGCATCGCGTCGCGGTGACGATCGAATCGATCTCCTTCATGCCCGGCTGGGGACTCAGCATCGCGTGCGGTGCGATCGTCGGACAGTACCTCGGGGCGGGGCGGCCGGAGCGTGCGGCTCTCGCGCTCCGCGAGTCCCTGAAGCTGGCCCTGTATATCATGCTCCCCCTCGGAGTCGTGTTCGCGCTCTTCGCACGGCCGTTCGCCGGATATTTTCTGAACGACCCGGACGCGGCGCGGGCCTGCGCCGGGTGCCTCCGCGTTGCGGCAATCGAGCAGGTGGCGATGGCGCTTGCCATGGTGCTCGCGGGCGGCTTGCGCGGAGCGGGCGACACGAGGAGTCCCGTCGCCGTCGGCATGCTCGGCGTCTGGGGCGTAAGACTCCCGCTGTCATACCTGTTCGCGTTCACGCTGGGTCTGGGCATCGTTGGCGCCTGGATCGTGATGATCATCGACTGGACCGCGCGCGCGGTGGCGTTCGCCCTCGTGTGGCGCCGCGGGAAGTGGAAGTCGATCACGCTCTGAGCATCCGCCGTCGCTCACATCCGCGAGCGGAGGTGCGACCGAGCTGGCGCGATTCGCAATCCTTCAATCATCAATGCGGATCTGATTCCGCGCGTATAATCTGCGATCGCCTGAAGGAGAACTGCATGAGTCTCAGCCGCTGGACGTTTACCATCCTGTTTGCCGCATTCGTGGCCGTCCCGTGCATCGCGCAGGACGAGAAGGCGGTGCAGGAGAAAGTCGAGCGCGCGCTTGACGAGGAAATGAAGCGCCTCCGGTCGGAATTGTCCGACCTCGTCCGGCGGGAGCTGGGGGGAAGCGGGGCTCCGAAAGGCGCCGTCGACAAGGCGCTCGCCGTCGTGACCGTCGACCTGCTCAAGAAGCACGCGACCTTCCTCGCGAGCGACGACCTCGAAGGGCGCAACGCGGGCTATCCCGGCAACGACAAGGCGACGGACTACATCGCCGGCGTCATGAAGGCGGCCGGCCTCAAGCCTGTCGGTGACAAGGACGGCGAGGGCGCGGCCACATACTTCCAGGGCTTCAAAGTGGCCGGCCGGAAGACGCGCAATTGCGCCGGGCTCATCGAAGGGAGCGACCCCGAGCTGAAGAAGCAGATCGTCGTGATCGGCGCGCATCACGATCACGTGGGAACGGCCGACCAAGGGCACTGGGGACGCCTGGGCAGCTCGAAAGGCGAGGACTCGATCTGGAACGGCGCCGACGACAACGCCTCCGGTACGTCCACGGTGCTTGCCCTCATCAAGGCCTTCGGCGAGGGTGGCCTGAAGGCGCGTCGCACGCTCCTTTTCATGACGTTCAGCGGCGAGGAGGGTGGACTTCTCGGCTCGCGCCATTACTGCAACAATCCCATCGCCCCGATCGACCAGCATGTCTTCATGCTCAATCTCGACATGGTCGGACGCAATCCGGACAAGCCGGTGAGCGTCGAAGGCGTGGGCTCCGCCGACGACGGCATCCTCCGACGCGCGTGCGAGGACGCGGTTGCCGCCGCGGGGCTCAAGGCGGATATCAGCGACAAGGTGAAGCTGGTCGGCGGGGACTCCGACCACTCGAGCTTCCGCGACAAGGGGGTGCCGTTCGCGTTCTTCTTCACGGGATTTCATGCGGACTATCACCGTGTCACGGATCACCCGGACCGGCTCGCGTACGACAACATGGTCAAGATCGCGAACGCGTCCGGACGCATCCTTCTCGCGATCGGCGATGGCGAGAAAAGCCCGCGCTTCAAGGGATTCCGATTCAGCGATCCGGGGGGCGATCGCCCGCGCCGGCGGCTCGGATTCACGCCGGGCGAGCTCTCCGCGCAGGATTACGAGGATCTCGGTCTCGGCAAGGCCGAGGGGGCGATGAAGATCGATAAGGTCTCGGCCGGCGGCGCGGCCGAGGCGGCGGGACTCAAGTCGGGCGACGTGATCCTCAGCGTCAACGGCAAGAAGTTCACGCGGCAAAACGAGTCAGCGGAGCTGCGTACGATTCTCGAGGAGATCGAGGCCCGCAAGGAAGTGCCCATCGTGGTGATCCGCGGGAAGGACAGGGTTTCGTTGAAGGCGAGTTGGGACAAATGAAGTTTGCACGCATACTTGCGGCGCTGCCCCTGCTTGTCGCGCTCGCTCGGGCTCAGGATCCCGAGCGCCCCCCAGTCGTCGACGTGACCGCGGCGAATCTCGAGCGACACCTGAAATACCTGGCTGGGGACGATCTCGAGGGGAGGAACTCCGGCTACAAGGGAAACGATGCTGCTACGGATTACATCGCGGAGCACTTCAGGAAGATCGGACTGAAACCGGTCGGCGACAAGGACGAGAAGGGCGAGCCAACGTACTGGCAGAGTTTCAAGGTGCTGGCGCGCAAGACGCGCAATTGCGTCGGGTACGCAGAGGGCACCGACGAGAAGCTGAAGACGGAGCTCGTCGTGATCGGCGCGCATCACGATCACGTGGGCAAGGCGGGTCAGGCCGACGCGGGCCGGATGAAGAATTCGAAGGCCGACCCCGAGGACAAGATCTGGAACGGGGCCGACGACAACGGCTCCGGGACCGTGACGGTCCTCGAGATTGCGCGCGCATTCATGGAGGGACGCGTCTCTACCAAGCGGTCGATCCTCTTCATGACGTTCAGCGGCGAGGAGTACGGGCTTCTGGGGTCCGAGCACTATTGCAAGAAGCCGATCTTTCCGCTCAAGAGCACGGTCGCGATGATCAATCTCGACATGGTCGGGCGTAATCCCGACAAGCGGCTCGACGTCGGGGGCATCTCGACGAGCGAGGACTGGCAGAAGCTGATCGATGCAGCGGCCGAGGGGACCGGGGTGAAGTACGGCACGTCACGCGAGGTGACACCCGGAAGCGATCACTACAGCTTCTACCAAGTGCGCGTCCCCGCAATCCACTTCTTCACGGGGTTCCACGGCGACTACCACTGCCAGAGCGACCACCCCGACAAGATCTCGTACGCGAACATGGAAAAGATCGGGCGCTTCGGGATGCGTCTCCTGCGCAGCGTCGCGGATGAGCCGCAACGGATCAAGCCGTCCTTCAAGGCCGCCTCGAAGAAGCTCGGGATTGGGACTTCCGATCTCACGGAAGACGATTACGACGCGCTGAAGCTCGGCGACGGCGAGGGGGGGCTGCAGATCACGTCGGTCGCCGACGAGTCCCCCGCGCGGGCGGGCGGCCTCCAGAAGGGGGACGTGATCGTCGAGTTCGACGGCCAGAAGCTCCCGCGCAAGGGAACGCTCGAGAAGCTGCGCGAGCTGATCGGCAAGTCGGTCGACGGCGTCGACGTGCCGATCGTGGTGCTTCGCGAAGGCGGTCGCGCCGAACTGAAAGTGCGCTGGGAGAAGTCCGAGTAGCTCCTTGTGACTTTCGCCGCGCAACGATAAACTGCGTCGCGCATGTGCGGGATTTTCGGCGTGGTCTCGTGGGAGCCCGTCGCGCCGCGTCTCGTGATGGCGGCGGACCGTCTGCAGTCGCGCGGGGACCACTCGACCGGCGTGGCCACGTTTGACGGGAGTTTCTTCTGGGACCACGCGGGGCTGGGGCCGGCGTCGACCGTCTTCAGCGACTACGATCTCTCGCAGCTTCGCGGCACCGTGGGCGTGGTTCATACGCGGTACGCGACGACGGGGGGCGGCACGAAGGAGAGGCTGTTACGTAATCGCCAGCCGGTCGCGAGCGACCGCCCGGGCCTGCGGACGGCGGCGAACGGCGATCTCGTGAACCTCGCGACCGCGAGGCAGCGATTGCAGGACAAGGGGTACGCGTTTCAGACCGAGGTGGACGCGAAGGTCATCCAGAACGCGCTCATCGAGCGCATGCTCGAGCGCCGCGTTCATGAGGCGAAGGACCTCGACACCTACGCGTCGCGACTCTTCGACGCGGTGCGCAGCCTGCACGGCGACCTCGTCGGCGCGTACTCGTGCGTAACGGCGACGGAGCGCGGTCTGCTCGTCTTCAAGGACCCGAAGGGGATCCGTCCTTGCTCAATCGCATTCCGCGAGAAGCCCGGCGACATGTTTGGTGCGAAGGAGGTCGCTTTCGCGAGCGAGTCCAGCGTCTTCAACTACTTCGGCGACTATCACGACATCCGAGAGCTGGAGCCCGGCGAAATGATCTTCATCGATCGCGCGACGCTGCGCATGTTCCGTGCGCGCGCGGGGCAGGACCGAGGCGCGTTCTGCTTTTTCGAGTTCGTGTATTTCGCGCGCCCGGATTCGAAGTTCAAGGGACGCGTCGTCGAAAGCGCGCGGCGGGACCTCGGCCGCGTCCTCTCCGAGCAATTCGCGTCGCACAAGAGCTCCGTGGACGTGGTGATCGGAGTCCCCGGGACCGGCGTGTCGGCGGGGATCGCGATGGCGCACGCGTGGGGCGTACCGTTCGAGCACGGCATCATCAAGGTCGGAAGCAAGCGGTCGTTCCAGGAGACGTCGCAGGAAAAGCGCGAGAAGGCGATCGACGACAAGTTTCTCTTCATCAAGGAATTCATTGAGGGGAAGCGGGTCGCAGTGGTGGACGACTCGAACGTGCGCGGGACGACCGCGCGGAGAATCGCGGCGCGCCTCTTCGCGCTGGGCGCGAAGGAGGTCCACCTCTACTACTTCTGTCCGAAGGTGATCGGTCCGTGCTTCTACGGCATCGACACGCCCGACGAGTCGAAGCTTGTCGCGGTGGGGCGGACCGATGCCCAGATCCGCGACTGGATCGGGGCCACGAGCGTCAATTACATCTCGATCGAGGGGCTCATCCAGGGACTGGCGCTTCCAAAGGACGAGCTCTGCCTGGCGTGTGTGACGCGCTCCTACCCCACGCCCACGGGGGACGCAGCCGACCGCCTGAAGTTGCGAGACACGGAGCAGGCCGAAGAGCGGGCTCCCTGCGCCGAATGGCCGTCCTAGCGTCCAGTTTCATGGTTCCTTGCCACCTGGCCGTGCAGCAGCCGAAGAACGCGCACCTGGCCGCTGTTTAGTTATTTTTGGCACGGCGGCGCGGGATGCGGTAAAATACACATCGGGTATGGGGCGGCTAATCGTCTATTGCGACGGGTGCGGCGAACGCATCGTCGAAGAGCAGATCGAGAAGGGCAAGGCCCACCAGGAAAATGGGCGCTATTTCTGCAACGTGTGCAGACCCCTCTCGCCTTCGGTGGGCACCAAGGTTCCGGCTGCCCACGCGCAGGCCTACGCCCACGGTAGCGGGACGATCAAATCGACCCAGCACGCTTCGCGCCCTCCCGCTCATAGCAAGCCCCCCACGCGTCGCTCGACCGTGTCCCAGACGCCGATGATCGTGGGAATCGGCGTCGCAGCCGTTGCGATCCTTGGCCTCGTTTTCGTGTTTGGCGGGAGCCGGGAGCGCGTAGAGCCGGCCGCAGCGACGTTGCCGGCGGCGGGCGCGCAAACGCCCGTGCCGAACGTCGCGGCCGATCCGCTCGCGGATCAGAAGAAAGCCGTCACTGACGTGAAGAAGTACGTGTCGTCGAATCCCGACGACCACAAGGGGACCGTCAGCCGCGTGACCGTCGCAATGACCACCGTCACGGACGCCGGCCTGCTCGCGCAACTCAAGGACCTGAAATCCGGATCGGAGGCGAAGCTCGCGGAAGCGGCCGCGGAGGCGACGTGCGGCGACTTCCTTAAGAGGGCCGAGGAGACGCGTGCCGGGGACGCGGAGTTCAGGATGGTGGTCCTCGTGCGCGGGTACCTCGCCGAGGCGCGCAAGGTGGCGTCGGGCCGCGCGAAGCTCTTCAAACAAGTCTTGGAACTCGAGGCGGACTACGACCGCGGCGTCGATGCGGCGGCGGAAAAGTCTTGGACGCCGGTCTGCAAAGCGGCGGACGCGCTGAACTCGGGTGGGAAGCCGCAGGACGCGATCGCCCACCTCGAGAATTTCCCGGGTCATCTCCGCGAACGCCAGTGGGCCACCCGATTCGCGGACCGCAAGAGGACGTACGAGGACCACGCCGCGCAACTCGCGCGCGAACCGAAGAAGGCGACGATCTGGGAGGACTACCAGAAGGCGACCTCGCTGATCAACCAGAAGAACTACGCGGATGGCGGGCGCATCCTCAACGACGTGCTCAGCCGCTGCGCCAACCGCGAACTGATGCAACGCGAAGGACTTACGCAGCAGCAGATCACCGAGATCGCCACCAACGGGCAGTACAACCTGGCGTGCTACTACGCTCGCGAAGTCAAGGACCGGGGCCGGGCACTGTCCCTGATCGAGAATGCCCTCAAGTTCGGCTTCAACCAGTTCGAGCACATGGAGAAGGACGAGGACCTGGTCGACGTCCGCGAAGAGGAACGCTGGGCTCCCCTCGTCCGAAAGTACCGTCGCGGCAAGGAACTCACGTTCCAGGGTTCGGTCTTGACGGGCGAGGAAGCGCGCAAAGTCGGGGCGGTCGACGGCAACGGTGCGGTGAGCATCACCAACGTTCCGGCCGGTTGCCAGGCGGAGAAGTCCGGATTCAAGGCCGGGGACATCATCGTCGAGATTGATGGCAAGCCATTCGGCGGTGCCGATGCCTCCGCGGCGTTTTACGATGCAATTGGCGCGCCCAAGGACAACGTCGACGTTCCGTTCGGCGTGCTGCGTGGCGGCAAGAAGATCGTCCTCAAATTCAGGTTCACCGCACCGAAGTAGCGTCCGAGGTTCCAAGCGGGTAGAATCTCCGCCTGGATGGGTCGAGGCATCGTCTACTGCGACCGGTGCGGCACGCAGATGATTGAGCGTGATCTGGCGAAAGGCCGCACCACGTGCACCGTGTGCAGTCCGTCGTCGCACGTCGCGGCGGCGGCCGCCTCTCGCCCCTCGTCGATGAAGACGTCGCGACACGTCGCGGCGAAGCCCGCTGCTCCCGCCCGGTCGAAAACGGGGCTCTTTATCATGCTCGCGATCGCCGGCCTCGCCGCGGTGGGGCTTGCCGCGATCCTCTTTTCCGGCGGAGAGTCCGGCACCCCGGTCGAGCCGGTGAAGCGCGATCCGCTGGCGGAAGAACGGCGCGCCGTAGACGAGCTTCGTAGGTACGTGTCCGCCAATCCGGACGACCACAAGGGGATCGTGCAGCGCTGCGACGCGGCGCTTCTCAAGGTGACGGACAGCGTGCTGGCCGCCTCGCTGCGCGACACTCGCGCGCGCGCCTCGACGATCGTGGAGGAAGCGGACGCAACAGCAGCGATCGAGCGAGCGATGGCGCTCATTCGCGAGGCGATCACCAAGGATGGCGCATTTGAGAGGGTGGCGCAGATCCGCGCGCAATTTTCGGAATCGCGAACCGTGGCGGGGTCGCGGCCGCGGCTCGTCGCCCTCGTAGATCGTGCGGAGCAAGAGTATCGTGCGGCGTGGGACGCGGCCGCGTCGAAGTCGTTGCTTATGGTCACCGATCAGGCGCACGAAATACTGGCCAAGGGACAGCACCCGGAGGCACTGCGTGCGCTCGACCGCTTTCCGTCGCAGTTCCGGGAGGGCGAATGGACGGGGAAGCTCGACGAAGCCCGGAAGAAGATCGAGGCTGCGATCGCCAAGGCGCCCCCGCCGACAAAGCCGATCTGGGATGACTACCAGGAGGCGCTGAGGCTTCTCGCCGAACCGGCCAGAGAATCGCGCGGGGCCGAACTGCTCCGCGACGTATTCCGCAGATGCAACGACGCCGAGGCCCGGCAGCGCGACAAGCTGACGGGGGCTCAGCTCGACGCGATCGCCATCCACGGCCAGTACGCCATGGCCGCGTGGGCTGCGCGCAACAACGACATCGCGGGCGCCGTGAGCTTTCTCGAAAGCGCGTACAGCCAAGGATTTCGCGATCGCGAGCGCTTCGACAAAGACCCGTCGTTCGACGGCGTGCGGAACGACGAACGGGTCCGCGAGGTGATCAGCAAGTCGCGGAACAAGCGGCTCGGTGTCAACTGCACGCTTCTGAGCGCCGACGAGGCGCGCGAGTTCGGACTCCCGGACGATCGCGGCGGATTCCGCGTCGATTCCTTCGTTACGGACTCCGTCGGCGAGCGCGCGGGCATGAAGGTGGGCGACGTCATGATCGAGATCGGCGGACAGCGCGTGCCGGCGGTCTGTACCAAGGAAACGCTGGTTACGATGATCAATTCCACGAAGGACAACGTGGACGTACCCATCGTCGTCTTGCGGGATCGAAAGAACATCACGCTGCAGGTCCAGTGGAAGAGGTAGGCCGGCGGTTGCCATAATGCGCGGGTGACCGGACTCCTGCGGATCCTTGACGCAAACTTCAACCGGGCGCGCGAGGCGCTCCGCGTGCTCGAGGACGTGGCGCGCTTTCGTCTGAACGACGGCACGACGCGCACGGCGCTGCGCGATGTGCGCCACCGGCTGGGTGCAATGGAGGGCGCGTACGGCGGGGCGCTGATCGCTTCGCGCGACTCCGTCGGCGACGTCGGCCGGGCGACGCCGGTGGCTCGTCGCGGCGACATATCCGCCCTCCTGGCCGCAAATTTCAAGCGCACGCAGGAGGCGATGCGCGTCCTCGAGGAATGTGGCGTGCGGGGTGCCTCCAGCCTCCGGTTTTCGCTCTATGATCTTGAGAAGGCGTGCGATGCGCGCCGCCGGCTCGCGGACATCCGGCTCTATGTGCTGCTTGATTCCAGCGTGGCGCGGCGACCGCTCGAGCGCGTCGCGCGCGAGGCCATGGCCGGGGGGGCGCGGATGTTGCAGCTGCGCGAGTCGGGACGAACCGACCGTGCGCTCGTTCGACTGGCGCGACGTCTGGCCGAGGCGGCGCACGAGCGCGGCGCGCTCTTCATCGTCAACGATCGTCCGGACATCGCGACGGCTGCTGGCGCTGACGGTGTGCACGTCGGGCGGGAAGATGTGCCGATTGTGGATGCAAGGCTGGTGCACATCGTCGGCGCGACCACGCACTCGCTGCGGGAGGCGCGCGCGGCGGTTCGCGCGGGGGCGGATTACGTGTCGGTCGGCCCGATGTATCCCACGCCGCTCAAGCCGCACCTTCGGGCGCGGGGCTTCACGTATCTGGATGGCGTGAAGAAACTGGGCGTCCCGTTCTTCTGTATCGGTGGCATCACTCGCGACAGCGTGAGGAGGACGATGGAACGAGTCGCAGTGTGCGGAGGAGTCGTCGGGCAGACCGACGTGACATCGGCGGCTCGATCGATCGTCCGGGCGCTTCCGCGCTGATTAGCCGTCGTATTCGAGCGAACTCGTGTCGGTCTCCGGACGCGTCCGCCGGCGCGTTTCATCCTTGAGCTTGAACTGCGGAGAGTTCAGGTACTCGCGGATGCCGGAAATCTTGCGCTGTTGACCGCCGTCGAGTTTGTCGAAGATGACGGCGACGTAAAAGTGACCCGTTCGCTGGGGGTGGTCGCCGACCCAGCAGATGCGGCCGTGGGCCTTTACGGTATCGTTGAACAACTTGACCGTCACCGTGACGGCGACGCGGGTTCCGAGCTCGAACTTCGTGCGCGTGAGAAAGCGCGCGCCCCCCTCGGAGAGGTCCACCACGGCGACGGCGAGATTCTCTCGCTTGCCGCTGCCGGCGCCGAGCACCTTCATGATGCCGCTGGCTTCCTTATTGAGGGCCAGCTCGCAGTCGCGCGGAAGGAAGCGCTTGTGCCTTCGCCGCTCGGCCGCGCGACGCAGCGCTCTCGTGTCGGTCGACTTTTCGTTCTCGCCGGCGCCCATGACCCACCTATCCACCGCAGTATAGCGCTCGAGGAGGGCCGTTCAAGGTGAATCGGAGAGCTCCACGTGGAGCAGGACTGCGCCCACGACGCTCGTGGGGAGCGCGACATAGGAAGCGAGCGGCACGAGCGTCAGGAGAAAAATGGCGGTGCCGAAGCCGAGCGATGCGCGCGCGTGGCGGAACAGCCGCGCGTAGCGTTCGCGGAGCTGAAGCCGTTCGGCGGCCATCGGATACTCTAGATACTCCAGGGCGAGGAACGCGATGGCGACGATCGTCGCCAACACGGGATAGACGACAGGCACGAAGACGAGCAGCAGGAGCGCGCCTTCGACCGCGAGGAAGACCGCCAGCTTGACCAGCTGCCGTCCCACGGAGAGCGCGGCCTCCAGCAGCCAGTGCTCGCCGTGCGGAAGGTCGCGTCCACGCAGAGCGCACAGCGAGCGCTCGGCCAGGATGTCGAGCAGCGGCGCCGCGACAATGTTGCCGATGATCGTGAACGTCACTGCCAGGACAAGCGCGACCAGGGCGTAGGCCAAAACGGCGCCCGAGGTCCGCAGCCACGACGGCCACGACGCCAAGCGTGCGTCGAGCTGGGAGTGCACGAGCGTGACCGCGATGCCGGCGAGGACCGAATACAGGACGAGGTTGACGGCGAACGGCAGGGCAGCCCACTTCCACAGCGCCCGCGTGCGCAGCAAGTGCACGATGCCGCGGAAGGGGTACGTGAACCCCGCGAAAAAACCGGGGCGCGTGCTCAATATTGGGGCGACTTGTACTCCAGCTCGTCGGTACCGTCGCTCTTCTCCTTCTCGACGCGGACCTTCGTCTTGAGCTTCTGCTGGAATTCCTTCGATCGCATCGCCTTGCGCATCTGCTGGATCTTGGTGAAGTGCCCGTCGCTGAGACTCGTCCATTCGATTCCCGCATTGAACTCGCCTGCGACGCGCGCGTTCCCGACGCACCAGATCACGACGCACTCCCCTTCGATCGTGTCCTTGAACATCTCGATGCGCGCGACGAGGCGCAATTTTTCGCCGATCGGCAGACTCTCAGGCAGCGAGAGGCGCATGCCCACTTCGCTCAGGTCGATGCCCATCGCTTTGTAGGGCACCGCCTTCTCCTTCATCCCGAAGAACACGTGACGGAAGATATCGATGGAGCATCCAGTCAGCGCCAGCCGCTCGTAGCGGCGCTTGCTGGTGATGCGGCGCGCGCCCGTGAACGATTGATCCGAACTGGGGTCGGGCATGGTTTCCCTGACGGAATAATACCTCCGGGAACCCCTGAGAGTTGCAGGACGTTTACCCGGAAGCCCGCAGCATATCACGGCAGACCTTGGAGCGCCTGCCTTCACACGGATACACTGGGCGGCGTTTGGCGCGCTGGGCGGTAGTGTAACGGTAGCACAAGGGACTTTGATTCCCTTCGTCCTGGTTCGAATCCAGGCCGCCCAACCATTCGACTCGTACAGTTCCTTCGCGTTGCTCGGAACCGTACTCGCTCATGGCAAACCATCCCGCGAGCTACGTGGCCTTCGCGCCCTACGCGCGGGACGACTCGGCCGCCGTCTGCAGCACCACGACGAGATCGCCCCAGTGCTGGAAGCGTCGCGTCGGGTCGGGATGCAGCATACTCCGGAGGGCAGCGAGCAGCGACACGGAGACGTTCACGGAACCGAAGTCCCCGGCAGGGCGGTCGAGGTTTTCGAGGCTTCCCGTGAGCATCGCCCGCAGCAGCGTTCCGACGGCATATACGTCCTGCGCGATCCGCGCATCCTTCCCTCCCCCCACTAGGGGGGCGGCGGTGCTCGCGTCGAGCAGGCGGCCGCGATTCCGCGCATCGACGAGCACGTCCTCGGCGCGTATGTCGCCGTGTACGAATCCCTCGCGCTCGAGGTGGCGCAGCGCCTGCGCGATGTCCGTCGTCAGCGCGACGGCGCGCGACGGCGGCAGTTTCCCACGCACGGCGATGAGGTGGTCGAGTGCTGTCCCGCTCACGTCCTCCATCCTGAGAAAATGGAGCGTCGACGTCCGATCCAGAGCGGCGCTTCCGTACTCGTACGCCTTCACGATGCAGGGATGATCCATGCGCTTGAGCACCGCTCCGTCGTGCCGAAGCCGCTTCACCTGCGCCGCATCGCCCGCGAGATCGGGGTGCAAGATCTTCAGCCCCACCGTCCCCGGTGTGAACTGCGACTGCGCCGAGTAAATCGCGGTGCGGCTTCCCGACGTGGCGCGAGACAGAATCCGATACCCTGGGATGGCCGGGCGCTCGTGAGGAGAAGGGGGAAGCGATGCGCGCACCTTTCGCGCCAGCTCGTCGGTGATCGTGCCCATTCGGCGGAGCACGTCGAGGAGCGTGGCGTGAAAACCGAACTGCGCGAATTCAAGCTGCCAGTACTGGCTCTGGACGATCGCCGCCGGGGGCACGCCGTCGAAAGCGCGCAGCGCCTGCGCAGCGGCGCGGTCCGACAGTGCGCTGGCGATCGCCTGCGCGTCGGGTTCGATCGGCATCGGCGTCAACGGCGGCGGTACGGCTCCTTCCTGCACCGCCTCGACGATGGCGCTTTCGTCCACGCGCACGCTGTCCGTTTCCGCCTTGAGCGCGCCCTGGCAGCGGATGCATTGGTAAAGGCGGTTCGCCTGCGAGTTCACCACGTTGAACCGCGCACCGCATTTTGAGCATGAGTAGACGCCCTTGCGCTGGTACGAGAGCGCCCGCTGGATGGCCTGCGGCGTCGTATAGCCCGTGGAGACCAGGTACTCGCCGAGGCGCATGCGCGGCTGCCCCTGGTCGCGCCCCGTCTCCTGCTGCAGCAGCGCCTCCATCACCTGGCCGTACGTGACCACGCCGGCCATGGCGAGCAGCTGGCCCAGCTTGATCGAATCGCCGCGCGAGGCTTCTTCGGGGATGAGGCCGGGGAATGCATTCGCGCTCAGGATCTCACGCAACCGCGACTGCTGAAGAAATTGCTTCTGCACGAGGATCGCGCCAAGCGGGCGCAAGGGGAGACGCGATGTGCGATCGATCGACATGGCGAACAGAGCGTCGAGCAATTGCTCGCGCGAGACGTCGCCCTGCTGCAACGCGTGAAAGGCGACATTGAGGTCGTCTGGTTCGGCCATCGGTCGGAGGATTATATCGCGCGCGGGGGCATGCGGCGCTGCCCGCGGCCGCCTTCTCCATCGTTGGCGTGAGACGTGCGTCGGCGAAAGCGCGTTACCGGCTTTCGCGCAACATGACCATCGCCCGTCGCACGCCGCCCGCGATCGCCTCGAGGAGCTTCGGGTCGGCGTCTCCCTGCGGGATGAGGTCGAAGCCGACCCTGAAGTACCCGTCGCCGAGTTTCCGGCGGGCGCGCTCCGGACGGAAGACGCTTATGAAGTTTCCGTGGCAGGCCCCGCAGCTGCTGCTCAGCGTCTGCTGCGCCTTGTCGGCCGCCGCGAAATTGCCGGAGCGGATCCCGTCGCCGATCGTACGCGCGTGACCGGCCGACGCGGCGGCGAGATCGCGCAGCCGTTTGCGCGCGTCGGCGCGCAGAAACGTGAGCGCGTCCGTGGACTTCGAGACCTCGTCGTACACCTTGAAGAGCGCGTCCGCCTCATCCGCCTTCTTCTGTTTTTTCTGGATGCGGTCGACGATGACGAGGCTCAAGGGCGTGATCCGGCTCATGCCGGTGCGCACGGCCAGGAGAGCGCGCAGGAGGGCCGCCTCCTCGTCCTTGCCGGCGGCTGCCGTCGTCCGAACGTCATCCAGGGTGGCCGCAGGCTCGGAAAGCGAGCCGGTCTCGTACTCAAAGCCGCCGAACTGTCGGAGGAAATCCGACGGCACGTGCTTTTCCTGGAGTCCGGAGATGCGTACGCGTCCCACCATGTTTTCGCTGAGCAGCCCGGACACGGCGAGATCCGCCGGGCCGTGCGTCGTGTCGATGCGCACAACGGTCGCCGTCCAGCGCGGCTTCGACTGATTGGAGTTGGGATGCGGCCCCTCGGCTGTGTAGGCCGTGATCTCGGAAGGCACGTCGGAGCCGAGGATCCGCTGCGCGCGGTCTACATCGACGGCTCGTTTTCCGTTGGCGATCGGTGCGTCGTCCGGAAGCGCGCGCTTCACCACGGCCGGCGCGTCCTGTAGAACGAGCACGCACGCGATCATCAGGATGCGCATTACGGTTCTGTAACGCCGCGGGGACGTCCGTTCATAGCTGTTTCAGCGAGTCGATGATGTCCTGATGCCGCTGGATCCGTTTGCGCCGCTCCGGCTCCAGCATGCGTCGGAGGAGCGGTCGGGCCGCATCCGGCACGTAGGCAAGGTCGGGGGTGCCGACGCGCCCGCTCCCAAAGCGCTCTTCGTGGATTTCCGCTTCCGTGTGACCGGCAAACGGTGTGCGGCCGGAGAGCATGGCGTAGAGCGTGAGGCCCAACGAGAAGACGTCGCTCGCAGCGTTCAGATCCTCCGCGCCGTGCGCCTGCTCCGGGCTCATGTATGCCGCTGAAGTGCTGGCGACAGACGTCGCGCCTGGCGGTTCCGCGGCAAGGCCCAGGTCGGACAGTCGGGCGTAGCCGCCGCGGTCCACTACGATATTCTGCGGCCGCACATCGCGATGAAGATAGCCTTGCCGCTCCATATACATGAGGCCGTGCGCGATCTGCGCGGTCATTCGCAACGCGCCGCGCAACGAGACCGGTCCGGACGACTGCAGCACGTGGTCCAGCGATTCCGCGTCCACGTATTCGAGTGTGAGAAAGTGAAGTTCCGCCCCCACGGACCCCGTCTCGAGGCCTTTCACGATCGCCGGGTGCCGGAAGCGAACGAGCAGGTCGGATTCGCGCTTGAATCGGGCGACGATTTCTCCGCTGCGCGCCCGATCGGGGTGGAGGATCTTGAGCGCGACCGTGTCGCCTCCGAAGATCGGCTCGGCGGCGAAGATCTGCGTCGTTTCGCCTTCGGCGAGCTTCTTCGTCACTCGATACCCGGGCACGGTCTGTTCGGACCAGGCTGTCCCGTTTACGATGCCCGTGAAGTCCATCGACTCGAGCTCGGTCGCGTGCCGCGGGGAGAGGATGGAGAGACGGCGCATGACATCGAGGAGCCGGAAGTCGAATCCAAATCGGGACATCTCGAGCTGGACGCTCTGCGCGACGCGCACGTCCTCGGGCGGAACGAGCGAATGCCGATGGATGTAGATCGCCAGCGCGCGGTCGATGGCTGCCTGGCCGCCGACCGACGCTTTGGCGGGCTGAACCGGCGGAGGCTTGGGCGCCGGCTTGCGCGACCGTTCGGCGTCTGGGAGCTCGACGGCCTCATCGAAGCCGAGCTCCTGTGAGCGGACCAGCGCGCCCTTGCACTTGGGGCACGATAGAACCGATCGGGGCGTCGCTCCTTTCGCCTGGAAACGGCGGCCGCATGCGCTGCACGCGAATACGGCGGCACGCTGGTAGGTCAGCGTTCGCTGGATCTGTGCGGGCGTCGCGAGTCCGCGGTCGACGATTATCTGTCCCAGGCGCTTAGAAGGCGTTCCGGGAACGTGCTGAGCGACCTGCAGATCGAGTGCCTCGTTGACCTGCTCGGGTTCGAGCGTGCCGCTCAGGACCAGAAGCCGTCCGATGTGCAGGTCTTCCTCCTGCGATGCGGTCAGATCGTCCTTGGTACGCCGGACGCGTTCGGCGAGAAGGGAGAAGAGGATCGATTCCGGGATGACGTTCGTCGACACAAGCAGCACGCCGAGAGGCCAGCGTTCACTGCCGGTGGCGCGCTCTTGGCCGTACATCTCCCAGAGCGCATCGTGGAGCTGCTGTTGGTTGAAGAATCCGCGCGACAGGCCCTCCTGCGCGACGAAGAGGTCGTCCTCATGCGCCATGCATGAGAGAGATTAACATACGAATCATTCGTTGAATCAGAGCGGGCGTGTCGTAGTCTGATCTCTGATGGACAAGGAAGAGACGTCTCAGGGCCCCGGCATCGCTCTCCTGCTGGTGGGTGGGCTTGCCGTCCTCGTGCTGCTGTTCGGCGGCGCGTTCGCGATTTACGTCATGAAGCGTCAACGCGCGATGGCCGAGGAGCGGGCGGTGATGGACGAGCGCATGCGCGCGCGCCAGGTCGCGGAGGAACGGGCGCGGCAGGAAGAGGCGTCGCGCGAGGCGAAGCCGCTGCAGGGCCCCGCCGCTCCGTACACGAGCCAACGCATCGAGGACGCAACGCAGCGGCAGGCGGATAAAATCAAGCAGCAGACGGGCGAGAAGGTCCCCAAGTAGCGCGCCTCCGGCCGTCCCGGACTTTCCGCTGTCCTCGCCCCGCGGGGGGTGATAAAATCGCCCTTCCTCATGATCAGTTTCGGGATCGTGGTCCACGGGGGCGTGGGCTCGCCCCCGTCCTGGGAGGACGGGTGCCGCCGTGCCGCCGCCC
>CAYXVY010000069.1:0-9090 GCA_964468745.1 uncultured Planctomycetales bacterium
CACGGCGCGCTTCGCGGCCTCGCGAATGCGCTTGCACGCCTGCGCCGGGTGGAGCGAGCGGGCGCTCGTGCGCGTGTACGTCCATTTCGTGATGACCGTCTCAACCTTGCCGAGCTGCTCCGTCGCCTCCGTGCAGCAGGCGTCGTCCCCGGCGACGAGGACGACGGGGGTTCCGAAATGGCCGCAGACGAGCGCGTTGAGACCCGCCTCGTTGAGGACGCGCCCGTTGACGGCGATCTCGCTCACGCTGGCGCCGGAGTACGTGTGGTCGAGGATCGCGGCACGCGCGCCCATGCCGGCGTGGTAGCCGATAAAGAGCGCGGCGTCGTGCTTCAGGTCGGCGCCCGCCATCATCGAGAACGGCTTGAGGCTGCCGCTGATCACCTGCACGCGCGGGTCGAGCCGGTCGAAGAGAAGATTGCGCATGTCACCATGCGAATCGTTGACGAGGACCTCCTTCGCACCGGCGTCGAATGCCCCGAGCGCGGCCGCGTTCGCCTCGTCGGTCATGAGCTGCCGCCCGATCATGAAGTCCTGACCGTTCGCGCGGGTCTGGTCGACGTGGACGATGCCGGCCACGCCTTCCATATCGACGGAGATGTAAACGCGCATCTACTATTTCCCCCCGTACGCACGGTGCGCCTGGACCACCGCCTTCAGCGCCGCCTTGCGGGGCAGCCACCCAAAGGTCGCGGAGCTCTTCGGCTCGAGATCCTTGTAGATGCGGAAGAAGTGCTCGAATTCGCGGAGCGTGTGCGCGGGGATCGACTTGAGATCGCGGATCTCGTCGAAGCGCGGGTTGCGCGTCGGAACCGCGATCACCTTGATGTCGTCCCCCTTTTCGTCCTCCATCGCGAGCGCCGCGACGAGACGGCACTCGATCAGCGCTCCCGTGATCGCGGGGTGCGTGGTCAGGACGACGATATCGAGCGGGTCGCCGTCGGGCGCGAGAGTCTGTGGCGCGAACCCGTAGTCGCCCGGGTAGTGCACCGCCGAAAACATCGTGCGGTCGAGACGGAAGACTCCGAGCTTCACGTCGTATTCGTACTTGTTCGCCGTACCCGCCGGGATCTCAACCACCATGTTGATCACGTCGGGCGCGCCGTCCCCGAGCGGCAGGTCGAGGAGGTTCATCGGGGGTACTTCGCCTCGACCTTCGTGGTGATCCCTCCGCGCGCGTGGAATTCGCCGCTCACCGTCATGGAGACCGGCTTGCACGCGGCGACGAGGTCGCGCAGGATGCGGTTCACGGCGTTCTCGTAAAAGATCCCCACGTTGCGATACGCCGTCATGTAGATCTTGAAGCTCTTGAGCTCGAGACACCGCTCGTCCGGTTCGTACGTGATCGTCACGGTGCCGAAATCAGGCAGCCCCGTCTTGGGACAGATCGCGTTGTACTCGGGGTCGACGATCGTGATCCGGTAGCCCGGGTACTGGTTCCCCCACGTCTCGATGAGCGGAAGCTTCGCTTCGATGCCGGATTTCGACTTGTCGCCGTAGCCCGGCATCAGACGTAGCGGATGCTGAGAACCTTGTACTTCAACTTGCCGCGCGGCGCCTGGAATTCGACGACGTCGCCGACCTTCTTGGAGACGAGCGCCTGACCCAGCGGCGAGGCGACCGAGACGGTTTCGACGCCCTCGCGAGTCTCGCCCTGGCCAACGATCATGAACTCGTCCTTGCGTTTCATGGTGATGTCTTCGACTTTCACCGTCGCGCCAAGCGTGATTTCATCAAGCTGCAACTTCGTGGGGTCCACGACCTGCGCGAACGCGAGCTGCGTCGAAAGCTCGCCGACCTTCCTGTCGAGCCGCCAGAGCTCTTCGCGCGCGGCATCGAACTCCGAGTTTTCGGACAGGTCGCCGTGTTCGCGCGCCTCGCCGAGCGCCTTCTGCACGCGGGGCAACTCGACATTCTGGAGCTTGTGCAGCTGGGCCTTGAGTTGGTCGTACCCCTGCTGCGTCATCGGGACGCGGTCCATGTGTTCCCCTCGAATGAGCGACCATCGTAGCCTACGGGTCCGGGCGTTGCAATTATCGCACAGGGTGGCGGCGGCAGGCGATGGCGTCAACCGACGACGCGCTTCCGAACGTCGCCAATTTCGTAGGTGGCGTCCGCCGTGAGGCCTATAATTTCGAGTAACAAGCCGATTCAACCTCGGTCGGATATCGCATATGTCGCCGAAACCGTTCGGGAAGGCGCACCGGAGTTTCTGGAATCTTCCCATCCTGACGCGCGGCGTCATCATCACGCTCGCGCTCGGCCCGATTGCGTTCGTCGCGTTCCTGTCTCCCGCGAAATCGCATCCGACGCTCTCGGAAGGACCGCTTGTGATCCCGTCGCTGGTCGGGTTCACGCTGCTGACATCGGTCGCGCTCACGCTCTGGTGGCGGCGCAAGCCGTCGCCCCGCGGGCCCGGGGAGAGCAGCCGCATGAAGATCACGCTGCTTCGTTTTTTCCTGAGCCTGTTCGTCGCCGTCCCCGTCGGATTCATCGCCAGCGTCTGCTACACCCCGGCGTTCACGGCGCTGAACGGATGGTTCTCAGGCGGGGCTGAGCGGACGATCCATGCGTTCGTGCGCAAACAGGACGGCATGACCGTGCTCACGTCGCCGTACTGGGGAAGCTCCTTCCAGGCGAAGATTCACCGGCTGGAGGACCTGCCGAAGGAATCGACCGGCACGACCGTGGCGAAACTCACGCTTCGTCGCGGCGTGATGGGCGCGCTCTGGATCGAGAAGATCGAATACGAGTACCTCCCATGACGGCACTCCTCGACCGCCTGCAAACGGAGTACCTGATGTGGTCGGCGTTCGTCGAAGGCGAGCGCCGCGCGCTCGAGAAACCGCTCACGCTGCCCGCGGCCGACTGGGCGGAGCTCGCGCGCCTCACCGAGCGGTTCGCGGCGCTCATCGAGCGCACGATCGACCTCTGCCTCGACGACGGCGCGTTGCTCGACGAGTACGGCTTCTCGCCGAGGCTGCGCCGCATGGTCGCCACGGATGTGCGCTATCGCGAGCCGGTGGCGCTGGCGCGGTACGACTTCTTCCGCACGCCGGACGGCTGGCGCGTCAGCGAGTTCAACACGGACGTGCCGGGGGGCGTGCACGAAGCGCAGGGGCTCGCGGATCTCGTCGCGGGCGATCCGCAGCAGTTCACGGTGGTGGACCGGCTGACAGACATCGTGTGCCGCGACAAGGCGCGCCCGACGGTCGGGATCATCTACGCGTCGGGATTCGGCGACGACCTCGAGCAATGCCAGTTCCTGCGGCAGACATGGAACCGGCGCGGCGTCCCGGCGCTGCTCGGCAACCCGCAGAATCTCGTCTTCGACGGCGAGCGCCTCCGGCTCTTCGGACACCCACTCGACGTGATGTACCGGTACTTCCCCGCGGAGTGGCTCGAGGAGCTGGACGGACTGCCGGCGATCCTAAACGCGCGCCGCGCGTGCCGCATGCTGAACGGATTCGGCCAGATGGTGGCGCAATCGAAGAAAGTGATGGCGTTCTGGCACCGGCATCTCGATCTATTCTCGGCCGACGAACGCGCGCTGATCGAGGGGCACGTCCCACGCACCACCTACTTCGAGGCCGGGCGGATCGAGGACTACGTGCGCGACCGGAACACTCTCGTCGTCAAGCGCGGCTTCGGACGCGTCGGCGAGCAGGTGCTCCTCGGCGCCATGTGCTCCGACGACGAGTGGCGCGAGGCGCTCGAGTGGCCGCTTTCGGAACCGGACGAGTGGACGATGCAGGAGAAATTCGACGTGCTGCCGCAGGACGGTATGTTCGCGTGTTTCGGCGCGTACGCGGTGGGCGGCCGGTTCTCCGGCCTGTACACGCGCGCGGCGCCGGAACCGTTCATCGCCTACGACGCGTACACGACGGCGGTGACGCGTGGGTAAGAAACGCGCGGCCGCGCTCCTGGCGCTCGGCTTCGGTCCGCTCGTCGGATGCGGCGACCCTGAAGCGCCGGCCGAATTCCGCCCGCAGGAGCTCTTCACGAAAGGCATCCGGACGCAGGATAGCAGCGGCGGGGCGGAATGGCGGCAGTACCTCAAGGCGGAGGCGCTTCACCGCGCGTGGGCGCCGGCGGAAAAGAGCCCGTGGCGACCGTACTACAAGCCGACGCTCGTCGCCGCCGTCTCCATGGTGGCCGAAGCGGCGCAGCCGATGCTCGAATCGGCCGAGCCTGCGACGACGAATTCGAAGGCGTTCGCGGATGCGCCGGGGTTCGAGAACGCGGCGGTCTTCATCGACCTGCCGGGCGAGACGTCCGTCGTCTGGGCGGCGACCCTCGCGCGCGCCGGATATACGCCGGTGCTCACGTTCAACAACTGGCCGCATCCGAAGGGGATCCTGCGACTCGAGCGTGCGCTGGGCGCGCTGCTTTACTTCGCGAACGAACTCGAGAAACGGCCGGCCGCGGCGCATGGCCGGCCCGCATTCGTCCTTGAGTCGGGCCGCATCGCCCGACGAGATCCCGGGCCCGACGAGTTCGACAACCGCTATTACATGGCGGCCGCGGACCTGCCGACGGCGGACGTCCTCAAGAAGAACGGCATCACGCGGATCGTGCACGTCTCGGCCGGCACACCCCCCGGCGCGGAGCAGGACGATCTCAACGAATATTTCGTCGGGCTCGCGAAGGCGGACATCAAGTTCACGTATCTCACCGTGCTCGCCGATGGGCAGCCCATGGTGAACGAACACGTCCCCGCGTCGCGCACGACGATATTCACGCAGCAGGAAGTTGCGCGCCACACGAGTTCGTCGCCGAATCGCCATCACCACTATTACCGCTCGTACGGGTCGTACCACAGTTACTGGTACGGGTCGCGCGGGACGTGGGGCTCGCACAGAAGCGGCGGGGCGGGGGGCAGCAGCGGCAGTCGCAGCAGTTGGGGCGGAGGCGGATAGGAGGGAACCATGAATGACGCGCGTCGTACAGAACTCCTGAACGAGAAGATCGAGTGGATGGGCCGCGTGTACGAGCAGGCCGCGGAGATGGACATGTATCAGTGGGTGAAGGTCTCGGGCGTCAAGCACCGCTGCGGCGGGGACGTCTACGTCTTCGTCGAGACGACCGGCATCGGCTACGTCTGTGAGAAGTGCGAAGAGGCCGAGGTGCTGTGAGAATCGCCGCGCTGGCACTGCTGCTTCTCGTGCCCCAGGACAAGACGCAGGAACTTACGACGGTGCTGGTCGAGAAGGCCCCGACCATCGACGGAGACGCGAGCGACGAGGCGTGGTCGAAGGCGGCCGAGACCAAGATCTCGCTCTGGAGATCGTACGACGACACGGACCGCCGTGAGCTGCGCGTGCGTGTGTGCCGGACCGCCGACGAGATTTTCTTCCTGCTCACGTGGAAGGACGCGTCGAAGGACACGCGCCACCATCCGTGGATCTGGAAGCAGGACGCGGGCAAATACGATGAGCTCGACGTCGCGGAAGATGCCGCGGCGCTGTCGTTCGCGCTCGAGGGCGAATTCAACCCGGACATGACGGCCGGAATCGAATCGAAGTGGGACGTCTGGCGCTGGGGCGCGGCGCGCACGAATGCGGTCGGCCACGCGGCGGACAAGCTGCACCAGTATTCGCGCTCGAAGCTGGGCGGACGCGCGAGCCAGATGACGGCCCCCGACGGAAAGCCGGTTTGGATCCTCATGATCGACGACGTGGGCAAGGCGCCGACCCGGCGCGTCGATCAGCCCGAGAAGCAGGGCGCGGACGAGGTCCCGCAATTCGAACCGCAGAAGCCGGAAGAATCAGCCGCGGACGTGCGCGCAAAGGGGGCCTGGAACGAAAAGACGTGGACGCTCGAGTTCGCGCGCAAGCTTTCGACGGGACGGAAGGACGACACCGCGTTTGAGGTCGGCAAGAGCTGCGCCATGTCGGTTGCCATCTTCGACCACGAGGAAAGCGGCGATCATTTCGTCGGGCCCAAGCTGATGCTCGCGATCAAGTGAGCGCCTCCTGGTGTAACGCTTTCGCGGCCTCCCCGGCGAAATGACGATAGATTGGTAATAACCGAGCCGCACTTTCCGTCACTATTAAGTAGATGAACATCACCGATCTGCTCAACTTCCGCGTCCCCGAGTGGATTCAGTACTTCGTCCTCGCGGGGATCGGGCTCGTCGTCATCGCCGTGCCGCTGCGCATCATCTGGGCGGCGACGCGCGGCCTGCGCAAGCACAACGACAAGATGGACGAGTTCGCCGACCGGCTGCGCGAACGGTTCAACGAAGTGCAGGTGAAGCGCTCGATCATCGGCCCGACCTGTGTCCACTTCAAGCACGAGAGCCGAAAGGCGTCGGTGACGGTCCACGGCGACCAGGACATCGTCGTCAGGCTCGACGAATCCATTTCGCCGAAGTTTCCCGTCGTCGTGAAGACGCAGCGCAAGCTGCTCTTCCCGTGGGCCTTCGTCGGGCTTCGCGTGCTGCCGCGCATCCGGACGTTCGACGCGCTCGTGGACGACGCCGTCGCGATCTACGCGGAGGGCGCCTTCGCGAACTACCTGCGCGACGTCCTGAACAACAGCATCACGCGCGAGGGCAAGGCGAGCGGGCTTTCCGAAAGCCTCACGGTCCTGCGGCGGCTTTCGGGCGTCCGCAAGTTCCGTCTGTCGGCCGCGCCCGAAGGCGCGATCGCGGTCCGTCTCGTGCTGCGCACGCAGGACCTCTTCTTCCGGCCGGACGAGCTCGAGTCTGTCGTCCACCACCTCGGCGTGGTGTACGACCACTTCGTCAAGTATTGATCACCGCGGCGAACCCGCCTGCGGCCGACGCGCTCGGAAGAATCGTCTCGCCGGCTCCCGCGATGGCGTCGTTCTCCTCCGGCTCGATCGAGCATGTGCTGTAGACGATGCGGCCGCCGGGCACGACGAGCTCTCGCGCCGCCGCGAGCAGGGCACGCTGGATCCTTGTCATCGCCGTCACGTCCTTGGGCTTGAGCCGCCACCGCGCGTCCGCCCGCCGCGCCAGCACGCCCGTGTTTGAGCACGGCGCGTCGACGAGAACCCCGTCAAACACGCGCCCGAAGGGCGGCCGTGTCCCGTCGGCAACCACGCGATTCAGCTTCGCGTCGATGTAGCGCACGCGCTCCGGCGAGACGTCGCACGCGACCACCTCGCATCCGAGATCCGCGAGATGGATCGACTTGCCCCCCGGCGCGGCGCAGAGATCGATCACGCGTTTCGCCCCCGCGAGCAGGGGAGCGACGGCCATCTGCGTCTCGTCCTGCACCTGGAACAGGTTGTCGCGGAACGCCGCGAGCGACGAGATCTTGCCCGGCCTCTCGAGGATCACGGAATCGGGACGCCTCCCCGGCCGCGCGGAGACCCCCTCGGCGCGCAGCTTCGCAATCAGCTCCTGACGGTCGACTCGTGCGCGTGCTGTGAGCGGCGGGATCGCGTTGTCGGCGACGAGGATGTCGCGTGTCGCCTCAGGCCCCATGCGTTTCACCCATCGCTCGACAAGCCAGAGGGGGTGCGAATGCACCACGGCCAGGCGCTCCACCGGATCGTCAGGGAAAATGTCCGACTTGAACGCGCGGGGCTCCGCGTCCGGCCGGGGCAGGATGCGCCGCGGATCGTCGGCGGGGCTCGCGAATTCCTCCAGTTCCCGCTGGACCTTCCGCAGCACGGCGTTGACGAACCTGCGGGCCCGCTCCGGGGCGCACCGCACCGCCGCGTCGACCGCCGCGTAATCCGGCACGCGGTCCATGAATAGCAGCTGGAACAGCGCGACTTCGAGGATCGGTCGCAAGGGCTCCTCGATCTCCTTCGCCCCCGAGATTTCCTGCGCAATGTAGTCGAGCGTCAGGCGATGCCGCGTTGCGCCGAGCACGATGCTCGTGAGCAGTCCGCGGTCGCGCGGCGACAGCCCGCCGCCCCGCGCGCGATCGAGCGCGTCGTCGACGAACATCTTCTCCTTGCGGGCGCGATCGAGGACGTCGACCGCGATCGAGCGTATGTCCTTCATAGCGTCAGCGGCAGGCAGCGCACGGACGGCCCCAGCGCCGCCGCCAGCGCGTCCCGTTCCTTGGGGCCGCGACAGACGAACTGTGCGGCGCCGTCTCCCTGCGATCCGACGCCCTTGCCGCCCCAGGCAAGATCGCGCGCCGCGGGATGCGACAGGACGGCATGCAAACGCGGGGCCGCCAGCAGGGGACAAGCGGGCGCCACGTCCCTATCGAAAAGCTCCTGAGCGGCGACCATGATGGCCCCCAGCGCCGGCCCGTCCCCCGCCTCCAGGGCCAGGCGCGCCCGATTCACGATTTCGAGATTGCGCTGCCCGAGCGCATCGCGCAGCCTTTCGAATCTCCCGCGCAGATCCGAAAGGATTCGACGCGTGTCCTTCTCTTGCATCAAGTCGACGATCAGCAGATGCAGGGGTCGTCCCGGCTGCAGGACATCCACGCTCATCGACTCGCCGCTGAAGGTGAGCAGCAGCGCCTTCTTGCCGTGCGCGCACGCCTGATCCATCCGCCCGCAGGGCGAACCCGCGCGCAGTTCGCCGCGGAAGGCGATGTCCATCTCCGTACGCACGTCGAGTCCGAGCGCGTGCGTGCGATTGAAGGCCCGCGCGGTGAGCACGCAGATCGAGGCGGACGAGGACAGGCCGCGCCCGATGGGCAGGTCCTGGTTCGTCACGCGGATGCGCACGCCCCCCGGCTTGCAGCGATCCCACACTTCGGCCGCGACGCCGGCTGCGTACCTGAAGTAGTGCGTGGTCTCGGCCCAGTGATTCAATTGTGCCCCATCCATGGGAACGCGGAAGTCGTCCAACTCGAAGTCGTCACTTTCCACGACGTCGGCCGCGATTCCCTGGTCAGTCCCTGCGATGATGCACGCCCCGGGCGAGGCTCCGGGCATCGTGGCGGCCCAATCGGAGTGCTCGCCGAAGAGGCACAGCCGCCCCGGCACGAACAGGCTGATCACCAGACCATGTCCTTTTCCCGGTCGCGATGCGGCGTGAAGATCCAGAACGACCGGAGCCCGCGGTGCTTCCTGAGGAACTCGCGGTCGGCATCAGTCAGAAGATGCGGCCACGTGCGCGCCTTGAACTTCAGCAGGCCGCTCTCGTCG
>CAYXVY010000070.1:0-12508 GCA_964468745.1 uncultured Planctomycetales bacterium
GAAGTCGAAGAACAGCGTGCGGTCCTGCTCCGTGGCGATGGACGTTAGCGTACCGCGAGCGGTCTCCGGAACTTTCTTGTGGATGATCTCAAGATTCGTCGTCTTGCCCCCCAAGCCGGGACCGTAGAAGACGATCTTGCAGTTGACTTCCCGTCGAGCAAAATTGATTTGGACCATGACGTGATCGGCGTGAGTGCCGGACCCTATTCCATGCTCAGGCCCTTGATCTTCCGCGCGGCCGAACTGATCGCAAGCATCGTCATCTCGAGATTGATCGCCTTGTCGAGCACGACGACCAGGTACGACTCCCCCGTCTCGTGGAAGATCATCTTGCCGAACGAGGAAGTAAAGATGGACTTGTTGAATTCCTTCGACCCGGCCTGCCTTAACGCGCTGTTGATGTTCTTGATGGCATCGGAGGCGACAGGGCCAACGATCTCGGGATTGAGCGGAGGCCCGATCTCCTGATGAACCACCAAGCCGTCCCTCGTGACCACCAGACTGCCCTTGATTCCAACTTCGAGATTCAGCGTCTGCAGGATGTCCTTCATCGATTCACCGCGAGTCTACCCCATGGACTGAAAAACGGCCCAACCTACGACACGAACGACTGAAATTTGTCGATCGCGCGGCTGAAGTCCTCAACACGCGCCGGCCGGTCGGCAAGGATGCCCAGCACGAGATTCTTCCATTCGGAGACGACGACCTTTCCAAGCGTGCAGTCGATGTCGCCCGAGATGAACGCGCCGATGTCCATACGTTTCGAGGAATCCTCGGCGCACTGATAGACGCGCTGCAGCAGGAAGACGAACCGGTCGGACGGAACGAGCCCTCGCGTGTGCGACGCGAGCAATTCGCCGGTTTTGCTGATGACGGCGGAGCACTTGTACCCGTGCATCGCGTCGTACCCGCGCAGGAAGTTCTCCATCTTGGACGGGCTGATCTGCGGTGTGGCGGCGCTCCGGACAGGTTGGAAGATCTGCATCATCTCAACGCCCACGGCCGAGAGCCCGTGGCGCTGCTCGATTTCCGCGAGAGCGTCGTCAAGGTCGCCGACCGATTCCGGCATATGCGCGTCGATCAGCTTCATCAGCTGCTTCATGTTGTCGTCGTTCGGCACCACGCGCAGATAGTTCTCAATGACCGGCTTCGCCTGTGAGTAGCAATTCGCCTCGGCGTAGAGCCGGCCGAGGCAGTACATCGCCGTAGCGTTGCCGTTATTCGTGGCCAGCGCGAGTTGCGAATGGCGAATCGCCTCTGCGGAGTCGTTCGCCAGGAAATCGGTGTGGAATCGCTCCATCCGCACCTGCGCGCAGACGACGTGCAGCACGTCGCTCGACGGGAATTTAAGCAGACCTTCCTGCGCGAGCTCAAGCCCCCTGTTCTTATCCCCAAGCTCCGAGAGGTAGATCTGGCCGAGGCGCTCATACTGCTGGGCCTGCGGGCGCGTCCGGATGGCGCGGTTGAGCTCCTGGATCTCCGATTGGAAGCGGTTCTTGCGCACGTGCTGAAACGTCAGCGCGCATTTTTCGCTGTCCGGAAACTTCTCGACGGCCTTCTTTGCCACTTCCTCGGCGCGTCCCCAGTCGCCGAGGCGGGCGTAGTTCTCCGCCAATCCCACCATGTTCTGCGGCGTGGGGTTGGAGAGGACTTCACGTTCCAGAGACTCGAGGCGCCTACGCCCCGTGTCGAAGATTCCCATGACGCGTGCTCCTGTTACGTTCCCGGAGGGCGATACGGCAGAACTGCGAAGAGTGTAGCCTCCCCGACTTCATCCGTCAAACGGATCCCCGATCTCAAATCGGTGCTTAATCGAGCGGAAGAACGTAGAGATTCATGTCGTCGCTGGCGACGTACACTTTCGAATCGACTACCAGGGGAGCCGTACGGATCCCCCCGCGCGTGACGTATTTCCACA
This sequence comes from uncultured Planctomycetales bacterium, assembly GCA_964468745.1. Taxonomy (GTDB): domain Bacteria; phylum Planctomycetota; class MHYJ01; order MHYJ01; family JACPRB01; genus JACPRB01. The sequence continues at coordinate 1,919 of CAYXVY010000070.1, forward strand.
GAGACTCGCCGCTCGTCGCGTCCAGGCAATAGACGCTGCTACCAACATCCCCGACCAGCACCTGGCCGTTGGCCACGGTCACGCCCGCTCGCAGCGTCCCTCCGGGCTTCACCTGCCAGATTCGGCGATCCTTGCCGTCCTCGCCCTTCGTGTCGAGACACGTCACGCTGCCGTCCGCCGTCGAAACGTACACGCGAGCGTTCGCCACGCAGGCCGCCCCCACAACTTCAGCAGGCAGCACGTGCGCCCAGCTCTCATTACCTGATTTCGCGGCGATGGCAACCAGCCTCCCCTCGACGCACACGTACAGCGTGTCGCCTGCGAGCGTGGGAGCCACCCGCATGATGGAGCGCACCGGCCGCGTCCAGATCACACCACTTTCGTCACACCCGACCACGCTGCCGTCGTCACAAGCAACCACGACGCGCCCCTCGAACTCGACAGGCGGCAGGGTGACCGCACCCGGAAGGTCGTGCTTCCACTGCAGTACTTTCATCGCGTAATCGATCGCCAGGAGCGTCTGACCGCACGCGGCGTACAGCGTTTTCATGTCGCTTGAAAAACAGACGGGGGCAGTGACCGGGGCGGACGCCTGGTACTCCCAGGCACGACGTTCATCGCCGGCCTTCGCGCCGTCGATGCCGATGATGCGATCCCCCTTCGAAAAGAAGACGCGCTTGTCAGGGCCGCCGCGCGGAGCCGTGTCCGCGGGCTCGTCCCACCCCATACGTCGATTCAAATCCATCGAGTACACGCGACGCTCGGGTCCCGAATCAGAGTAGAGGTACAAATGTCCGTCGGCAAGCAGGGGGGCTGCTGCTAGCTTCACGCCGATCGGGCCGCTGTCCTTCGCGACTCGATCGAAGAGGGTCGCTTCGACGGCTCCCGCACGCTCGTCCTTTACCAGATGCTCCTTCTTGACATAGTCGTCCTTTTCGAATTTCAGCGTGAAGGAGCCGGAACGGAATTTGAGCTGCAAGACGATCGGCTCGCCCGCCGAAACGGCAATGGGATCGCGCTCCCACTGCCCTCCGGCGACGCGCCGGAAGATCTTCACGCCCGCAGGCTTCACGATCATCCCGAACGGAAACGTCGCAGCATCGGCCGCTTTCCAAAGATTGAACTCAATACGCATGTTCTCGACCAGCAGGCACGCCGCCTTGTACTTCTGCTGCGCCACGAGCGCGTCGATGTCCGTCCGCAGCTGGTCGAGGGTGCGTCTCTTGAAGTCGAGATCGTCAAAGGTCTTCTGCGTGGTCTTCACGTGGTCTACGAGCTTGTGCGTCGTGGCGAGCTCCAGAATTTTCGCAGCCGTCACCAGCGCGGCGTCGAATTCGCACGAGTTGTACTGCCTCGAGAACTCCGCCTCCATCGAACGAATGCTTGCAAGCGCCCTTTCGCGCTCCTTGCGAAGCCGGTCCTCCTCGTTGACGTCCGGCGGCTTCACCTCGGTCGAGGTCGTCGCCGGCGCCTCCACCAGGTCGCGTCGACGCTCAAGCTGCCGCAGCTCGTCGCGCATCCTGTCGAGGGTCAGGAAGCTATGACGGAACGCTCCCTTCTCGAATTCCTGGATGGTCTTTCGCGCTTCGTCCCACTTGCGCCCCTTCTCAAGAGGTTCGGCAAGCGCGATCAGCCGCCTCAGATCCTCGCGAGCCCGATTTTCGTAGTACGCTGCGCACGCCCCGCTAGCCACGACCAGCAGGACTCCACCGACCACGACGAGTCTGCGCAGATTCAACCGGCGCCCGGTCGCGCGTCTCGCGGGACGGCCCGCCTGCACCGTCCGCTGCGCGGGATCGTCCGACTTGTCGGACATCTCGCGCAAGTCTGCGATGATGCGATCGGCCGCGCCCTGATCGACGGGCAGGTTCTTGCGCAGGAACAGGACGACGTCGTCGCGCTCCTTCTTCATGCCGAGCGCGTTGTAGACCTTTGCGAGAAGGAGGCGCATCTCAAGACTCTGCGGCGCCGCCTGCACGGCCTGCTCAGCCACCTCTCTCGCGGTTTCGAAGTCCCGCTCGCGAAGCCGGCCCGTGATCAGCTCGCTCGCGGTCGCAAGCGCCTCCTCGACGCTCGTCGTGGCGAGATTGATCTCGAAGAGGGCAATCTTGCTCTGCACGTCGTCTGGATTGAGCGACACCGCGCGCTGGAAATAGGCGAGCGCGTCCTGGCTCTGCCCCTGCTGCTTGAGGAGCACGCCGACGCGGACGTACATCCGCGCGGCATCCTGCACCATCCCCTCCGTCTCCAGGGCATGCGCATACTTGCCGATGAGGTCCGGATCCTCGGGTGCGAGCTGTACGGCGACGGCGAAAAGCTTCAGCCCCTTGTCACGCTGCCCTTCTTCGAGACTCCGCCGGGCGACGACCACGAGTTCCACGGGGGTCAGGAGCCGGATACGCCCGCGGTCGAGCAGATCCACGATGAGCTTGCAGACTTCGAAGCGTGGGACATACGAAAGTTCGATGACGCCGTTCACCGTTGCCTGGCCGTCAAGGTACTGGTAGACGGAGCGGCACTGTTCGTTTGCGGCCGCATCCTCCTCGTCGCGCGCGGAATTGCTGACGAAAGTGTAGATGCAATCCATGCTCGGGATTTTTTGATTGATGAGCGTCCACTCATCCGTGCGACGAACCGCCTCCAAGAGGAGCGAGTTGACATCGAACGACAGGCGGATGGTGCGCGTCTCGGGGTCCTGCAGTTCCTCGATCGGAGGTCCTTCGATAAACTCGAAGTTCGCCTTTCGCCAGAGGAAGAGGTCGTAGATCTCCTCTTCGATCTGCGACTTTACAACGTCGCTGATCTCCTGCTCATTGACGAGCCCGAGTGCGACGAGCTCCTGCCCGATCATGCGCTTCGTGCCCTGCTGCTGCTCGAGAACATCGCGCAGCTGCTGAACCGTGATCTTGCCGGCGCGCACGAGGATGTCGCCGATGCGGAATCCCTTGCGCTTGCCAGCCGAGTGGAGCTGGACGCCCTCGCTGCTGAAGTAGATCGCCTTGCGGCTCTCCGAGTCCTGGACGATGAGCGTACCTTCCTTCTGGCTCATCGAGATCATCTGGAAGACCTCGGCGAGACCGATGGTGCTCAGATCGCCCTTGAAAGACATTTTTCCCTAAACCCCCGAAACGCGTTTCCCAGCCCAATGATAGCCCTGACTGGAAGACCCGGCAAGCGGGGACCGGAGACTTATCGGCAGGGACGCGGACTACTTCGATTCCTCTTGCACCCAGAGGTCCTCGAAGGACACGGCCAGCTCGAACTCTTTTCCCTGGCCGAACCGCACCGGCCGGCAAAGTGCGCCCACACCCTGCAAGTCCTCTGACCGGAACGTCAACATGATCTTGAAATTTTGAATGGGCAGATACGGCCGCTTGAGGAAGATCTTGCCGAGCCGGGCGCCATGGAGGCTGATGTCGCGGAGAATTGCCGTCCCCGACGTGAAGCGCTTCCCGCCCTCGAGCCGCACTTCGAGCTGTGCCGGCAGATTGACGAGGTTGCGCTGCCAGCGCCGCAGGTAGCGCCCGGCCTCGCGCGGGCTCACGTGGATGATCTTGGTCTCCGACATGGGCCGCGAAGATACTCGATCACGCCGGGCAAGGCGAGAGGACTTTTGCCGCGCGCGTCGCCCCGGGCTATCGCTCCTCGATCACGGCCTGCGCCGCCGCCAGCCGCGCGATCGGGACGCGATACGGCGAGCAGGAGACATAATTCAGTCCGACGCGGTGGAAAAACTTCACGCTCTTCGCCTCTCCGCCGTGTTCCCCGCAAACGCCGACCTTCAGGTTCTTGCGCACAGACCGTCCACGGTCCGTCGCCCACTTAACCAACAGCCCCACGCCGTCCTCGTCGAGCGACTGGAACGGATCCTCGGCGAAAATCGCCGCGCGATCCGCGTTTACGTAGTCCGGCAGGAAGCGCCCCGCGTCGTCGCGCGACAGCCCCATTGTCATCTGCGTCAGATCGTTCGTCCCGAAGCTGAAGAATTCCGCCACCTCGGCGATTTGATCGGCGAGGACCGCCGCGCGCGGCACCTCGATCATCGTGCCCACCAAGTACTCAATCTTCGCTCCACCCGCCTTGATGAGGGCGTCGGCGACCCTGCGCGTCCTCTGCTCCAGCCAACGCAGTTCCTTACGGTCCATCGTGAGCGGGTGCATGATCTCGGGGAAGACCTTCACGCCCTTCTTCTTCACATTGATCGCGGCCTGGATGATCGCGCGAACCTGCATGTCCAGGATCTCGGGATACGTAATGCAAAGGCGGCATCCCCTGTGCCCCAGCATCGGATTCGACTCGTGCAATTGCGCCACCCGGCGCTCCACCTTTTCGGCGGGCATCTTGAGCGCATGCGCGAGCTTCTCCTGCCCCGCGCGATCGTGCGGCACGAACTCGTGGAGCGGCGGATCGATGAGCCGGATCGTCACGGGCATGCCGTCCATCGCCTTGTAGATCCCCTCGAAATCCGCGCGCTGGAACGGCTCCAGCTTCGCCAGCGCGGCGATGCGCGCCTCCACCGTGTCGGCCACGATCATCTCCTGGATCGCGAGGCGCCGCTCTTCCGTGTCGAAGAACATGTGCTCCGTGCGGCACAGGCCGATACCCTCGGCGCCGAGTTCCACGGCCTTCGCCGCGTCGTACGGCGTGTCGGCATTCGCGCGCACCTTGAGCGTGCGGATCTTGTCCGCCCACGCCATGATCGTCCAGTATGCGTCCGGGAGCGTCGGCTTCACGAGCGGCATCTCCCCGAGGTACACGTCGCCCGATGAGCCGTCGAGCGTAATGACCTCGCCTTCGCGGACGATCTTCTCGCCCACGCGCATGGTGCGGTCGTCGTAGTCGATGTCAAGAATGCCGCAACCAACAATGCAGCACTTCGCCCAACCGCGTGCCACGACTGCCGCGTGGCTCGTCTTGCCCCCCGTCGCGGTCAGGATCCCCTGTGCCGCGTGCATTCCGCCGACGTCTTCCGGGCTCGTCTCGCGCCGCACGAGGATCACCTTTTTGCCCTCGGCCGCTTCCGCGTCCTTCGCGCTGAAAACGATCGCGCCGCTCGCCGCGCCCGGCACGGCGTTGATGCCCGTCGCGAGCCGTCTCTTGGACAGCTCGTCCTTCGAGATCTTCGGATCGATGACGGGGTAGAACAGCTTCTCGATGTCCCCCGGGCCGATCCGCGTCAGCGCCTCTTCCCTGTTGATGAGCTTTTCCTTCACGAACTCCACGGCGATGCGAAACGTCGCGGCGGGAGACCGTTTACCCGTGCGGCACTGCAGCATGTAGAGCGTGCCGCGTTCGACCGTGAATTCGATGTCCTGCATCTCGCGATAGTGCTTTTCGAGCAGCTTCTTCACGCTTAAGAGCTGCTTGTAGACCTGCGGCTGCAGCCTTTCGAGCTCCGACAACTTGAGCGGCGTGCGAATGCCGGCAACAACGTCTTCGCCTTGCGCATTGACGAGGTAGTCGCCGTAGAAGACGTTTTCGCCGGTGTTCGGATCGCGTGTGAACGCGACGCCCGTGCCCGAATCGTCCCCCATGTTGCCGTACACCATCTGCACGATGTTGACCCCGGTTCCGCGCAGGCCGCTGATCTTCTCGACGCGACGATACGTCAACGCCTTCTCCGCGTTCCACGAGCCGAAGACGGCATTGATCGCATCGACGAGCTGCACCCACGGATCCTGCGGGAAGTCGCTGCCGACGTGCTTCTTGTAGATGGCTTTGAACCGGCCGACGAGCGCGCGCAGCTCCTCGGCGGACACGGCCGAGTCGGCGCGCCCCTTCTTCAGGGCCTTGAATTCGTTTTCGAAGGCTTCGCGCGGAATGTCACGCGCGATGGAGCCGAACATCGTGATCAAGCGCCGGTAGGCGTCCCACGCGAACCGCGGGTTGCCGGTGAGCTTGGCGAGCCCTTCGACGCTCCTGTCGTTGAGCCCGAGATTGAGGATTGTCTCCATCATGCCCGGCATCGAACGCGCGGCGCCGGAGCGTACGGACACCAGCAGCGGGTCCTTCGGGTCTCCGAGCTTCTTGCCGCAGACCTTCTCGAGCCGCGACAGGTGCTGCATCACTTCCTTGTCGAGCCCGGTCGGCCACTTCTTTCCCGCCTTGTAGTAACGGTCACAGACGTCGGTGACGATAGTGAAGCCGGCGGGAACCGGCAGCCGCAGCCGTGTCATCTCGGCGAGCCCTGCGCCCTTGCCGCCGAGCAGGTCCTTCTGATCGCCGCGTCCTTCCGCCTTGCCGCCCCCGAAGAAGAAAACGAGTTTCGTCATGGCAGTCTGGATTCCTGATTTCTGATTTCTGATTGCTGATTTCTGATTGCTGATTGCTGAATCCGGAGGATCATTCGGCTTCGCTGCGGAGCCTGTCCCGCGTCCGAAGTCCGCAATCAGAAATCAGGGCCGGCGCTTGCAATCGCACGCCGAACCGAGCGGGCTATACTGCCAATCCGGCGGATAGCTGTAAAGTCTGCCGTCGGCGGCGTCCTTCTGTCGGCGGAACCACGCGAACGCGGCGTCCTTCAGCTCCTCGAGCTGGACGCGAGTGAAGTCGTATTTCCAAAATCTCTTCGTCCTGCCGATACGCTCCTCGACCAGGCTGTATTCGCGAGAAATGCCGAACTCACGATTGCACCAGCGCGCCACGGCTGTGCGCCCCCCCTCGCCCAGGCGCACCTCGTGCTGCTCCAGCCCGACCATCATGCGCTTGACCAGCTCGAACTGGATCACGAAGTAGAACGGGCTCGACTCGTACGCGCCGAGAGACGCCTTCGCCGCGTTCGAAAAGCAGTGCTCGTACGCGTTGCCGTATTGCCCGCACTTGATCTGGTCGATGAAGTAGGCGTGCAGCTTGGCAGGGTCCTGCGTCATCGTCTTGGCGTCCTCGATCGTGAACTGACTCGTCGGCGCGGCGCAGGCGGCGAGCCATGCCGGCAGGAGCGCAAAAACGATCCGCATACTCATCAGGACGACTCAGAACCAGCTTTTCTCACGCTCCGCCTTGCCCGTCAAGGAGAAAGACTTGACCGCATTTTTTAGACGCGCGTATACTAACGTTTCAAAGGCACTCGGCGGGGACTAGATGGCGCAAGCTGGCGGCCGGAAGTTGATCGGCAAGATCCTCGAGGAGATGAGGGTCGTCAACGCTCAACACATCAAGGCCGCTCTCAAGAAGCAGATGGAGGACTCCGGCAAGAAGCTGGGGGAACTCTTCATCGAGATGGCCGTGGCCACACAGGCGCAGGTCACGGAGGCGCTCGCCCGCCAGTTCGGCTACCCCTTCATCGACCTCAAGAATCTCAAGATCAACGGGGACGTCGCCAAGCAGGTGCCGCGCGCCGTCTGCGAGGAGCACGGCATCTTCCCCATCAAGGCGACGGGCAAGGTGCTGACGATCGCAATCAGCGATCCGCTCGACCTTTTCGCGCTCGACAACCTCAAATTCATCCTCAACACCGAGATCGAGTGCGTCCTTTCGCCGAAGGACGACATCATCGCCACCATCGAAAAGACGTACGGCTCCAAGGAGAAGAGCTCGATCTCCGACGCGATCGAACAGGCCACGATGACGCAGACCGAGATCAAGGTCCGCGGCGGCCAGCTCGACGAGGAGGAGGAGGAGGGCCCGGCCAGCGAGGACGACGCCCCCGTCATCAAGTTCGTACACCTCATGATCGCGGAGGCGCTCAAGCAGCGCGCGAGCGACATCCACGTCGAGCCGATGGAGGACAGGGTCCGCATCAGGTACCGCGTGGACGGCCAGTGTCAGGAGGTCAATTCGCCGCCGAAGCGGCTGCAGGGCGCCGTGCTTTCGCGCATCAAGATCCTGTCTGAAATGGACATCGCCGAGAAGCGCAAGCCGCAAGACGGCCGCATCAAGATCGTGGTCAATTCGCGCGAGCTCGACATCCGCGTCAGCGCGCTCCCCGCGACGCACGGCGAGTCCATCGTCATGCGCCTTCTGGACAAACAGGCGAGCCTCGTCGGCCTCGAGGAACTGGGCTTCCACCCGACGGACTTCAAGCGCTTCAAGTCGATTATCAAGCGGCCGAACGGCATCTGCCTCGTCACGGGCCCCACGGGTTCGGGCAAGACGACGTCGCTCTACGCCGCGCTCAAGGAACTCAACCGGCCCGACGTGAAGATCATCACGGCGGAAAACCCCGTCGAGTACAACCTCTCAGGGATCAACCAGTCGCAGGTGAAGGCGAAGATCGGCCTGACGTTCCAGCGCATCCTGCGCGCCATGCTCCGGCAGGCGCCCAACATCATTCTCGTCGGAGAGATCCGCGACGGCGAGACGGCGGAAATCGCCATTCAGGCCGCGCTAACGGGCCACTTGGTCTTCTCAACCCTGCACACGAACGACGCGCCGGGCGCCCTCACGCGACTGCTCGACATGGGCGTGAAGCCGTTCCTTGTGGCCTCGTCGATCCAGGCGATCATGGCGCAACGCCTCGTGCGCGTCCTCTGCCCCAAGTGCAAGGAGGTCAATCCCGATCCCGACATGAACATCCTTGCCGGACTCGGCATCAAGCCCGAGGACGTGAAGGGAAAGAAAGTCATGCGGGGCGTCGGGTGCGGCGATTGCCGCAACACGGGCTTCCGGGGGCGCAAGGGCCTCTTCGAGCTCATGGAAATGACCTCCTCCATCCGCGAAATGGTGTTCAAGCGCGAGCCTCTCGGCAAGATCAGGGAACAGGCCCGCCTGAACGGCATGCTTACGCTGCTCGAGGACGGCGTGCGCAAGATCTTCGACGGGATCACGACGCCGGACGAGGTGCTGACCCTCACGCACCGCACCGACATCACCTACTAGTCACAGCGCACAGGAGGCCCCATGACGGTCGAACTGAACAAACTGCTGAATCTTGTCGTCGAAAAAAAGGCCTCCGACCTTCATCTCACGGTGGGACTTCCGCCGACTGTCCGCCTGCACGGCAATCTCCGTCCGCTCAATCTCCCTCCGCTGAACAACGACGACACGGTCGGGTTCATGAAGGCGATCGCCCCCGAGCGCTGCCAGCAGGAGATCAAGGAAAAGGGCGGCTCCGACTTCGGCTTCGCGTTCGAAAAGAAGGCGCGTTTCCGCGTCGCCATCTACATGCAGAAGGGCCAGTGCGGCATCGCACTGCGCCTCATCCCGAACAAGATCCTCAACTTCGACGAGATCGGCCTGCCCCCGTCGACCAAGAACCTCCTCTTCCGCCCGCGCGGCATGGTCCTGGTGACGGGCCCCACGGGATCGGGCAAGACGACGACGCTCGCGACGATGCTCGATTTCATCAACCAGGAAAACGACTGCCACATCATCACGATCGAAGACCCGATCGAGTACTACCACGAGCACAAGAAGTCCATCATCACGCAGCGCGAGGTCGGCGTGGACATCGGCTCGTTCTCCGAAGCGCTGCGCCGCGCGCTGCGAATGGACCCGGACGTCGTGCTGGTCGGCGAAATGCGCGACCTGGAGACCATCGGCGCCGCGATCACGGCCGCGGAGACCGGCCACCTCGTATTCGGCACGCTGCATACGACGGGCGCTGCGCGCACGATCAACCGAATCGTCGACGCCTTCCCTGTCAACCAGCAGGAGCAGATCCGCGCGCAGCTGTCGACGGCGCTCTTGGCGGTCGTATCGCAGTCTCTGATGCCGCGGGCGGACGGCCCCGGTGTCATCGCCGGCTTCGAGATCATGATCATCAACAGCGCGATCGAACACTTGATCCGCGAAAACCAGACGCACAAGATCACGAGCGCGATCCAGACAGGCGCGGCCCAGGGCATGATCCTGCTCGACGACTTCCTCTACAACCTGTTCATCAACAAGAAGATCACGTACCAGACCATGATGGGCCACGCGCAGAACCCCAGCGATCTCGAGCAGAAGATCAAAGAGTTCACGTACGCGACGGCCGGGAAGAAGTAGTCCAGCAGGATCGTGGAGGCGACAGGGTCGACGGCGGACCGCAACTCGCGATTCCTTCACACCGTCGCGCTGGCCGTTTTTGCCATTGACGCCACGCTGTACTACGGACTACGCGCCAGGCTCGGCATGGGGATCGAGATGCAGTACCTCGTGCGCGCGGCGTTCGCGGGCATCGTCGCCTGCGCGCTCGTCCTGACGGAGCGGTTGAAGGCCCGCGAGATGGGCCTGACCGTCGACACGTTTCGAAGCGATTCCGTCGCATTCCTCAAGATGTGCGGCATGCTGACCGTGGCGGCGGCGATCCTGGTCGCGATCGCCGTCGTCGTCGTCCGCCTGATGAACCTCCCGCTGACGCACTGGCCCCTCGAATCTCGCATCCCGAACATGTGGCTTAACGCGCTCATCCTCGCGCCTCTCGTGGAGGAGTTCATCTACAGGGGCCTCGTCACGCCGGGGCTGGTGGCGGGCTACGGCCGGCGCGGCGCTGTCGTCGCCGGCGCCCTCATCTGGTGGGCCCTGCACGCCGTCTACGGCCAGCCTTGGTGGATGGTCCACTACTTCCTCGCGGGCGCGATCCTGACCTACGCATTCGTCGCGCGCGGCAAGCTCTGGATCTGCGTCGCCCTGCACCTCCTCGGAAACGTGCTCGTCGTGCTCGACGAC
>CAYXVY010000071.1:0-7108 GCA_964468745.1 uncultured Planctomycetales bacterium
GCACATGGCCGACCGCGCGCACGAATCCTTGGCGCCGGCGACAGGCTGGTCCGGCGAGTAGGGCTGCCGGCCGCTCGTGCCGCGGAGCTGCGCGATCGCCTCCGCCGCTTTCGCGACCATTGCGTCGTCCACCGCCGCACCCGCCTTCTTCGCCAGATGAAGGCACTGCAGCGCCGCCGCCGTGCAGAACGCGTTCGGGTACTCATGCGCCCAGTAGCCGCTCTTCTTCTGAGACTTCGCCAGCAGCGCCGCGATGGCGCCCATGCGCTTCTTGTCCGGCTCCATTGCGCGCGACAGATAGAGCAGACGGTACGCGTCCGCGTAGCACTCTTCGTTTTCGGGCCGGTTGATGTGCGTCTCGTCCAGCATGTACGCCTCCGCCTTCGCGACGGCGGCATCGATGCGCTTCGGATCAAGATCGCGCCATTCGCGAAGGGCCGTTGCTGCGAGCGCCGTCGCCGCGACAATCACGTTGGGCAGGATCGCCGGCGAGTCGCAGTAGACGTACCGGCTGTCGCTCCACGCGCCGGTCGAGCGCTGGTTGCGCAGCAGGAAGTGGACCGCGCGCTTCACCACGTCGTCCATCGCCGCGGCATCGCGCGCCCAGCGGGTGCGATCGGGCAGGTCGGCGTAGGCGGCGGGCGGAGCCCAAAGGACGTCTTCGAAAGCGTGGATCGCAGGGCCGGTCAGCAGCGTGTCCCGTCCTTTCGTTAGATTCGCCGCGGCTCGCCACGCCCATCGCGTCTTGGGATGCTCATTGACAAGTCGCTTCCATCGATCGACGGCCTCCTTCTCGCGGCCGGAATGGTAGTCGTTGTGCGCCAGCCAGAAGATCGCCTCGGCAGTACGAGCCGTTTTAGACTTCAGGGCGGCCTCGAATGATTTCTGGGCATCGTCCAGGCGGCCCATGCAAAGGAGCGTAAGTCCTCTTTCGACGATCGCTTCCGACTCCTTCGCCCCCTCGAGCGCCTTGAGGGCCTCGTCCCCGCGTCGCAGGCGTCTCAGCGCCACGCCCTTCCAATACGCCGAACTTCCGGCGACGGCTTTCTCGTACTCGCCCGCTCGCACGAGTTCTTCGGGCTCTTTCGCATCCACGATTCCTAGTTCCGGATGCTTGGCAAGCACGGCGCGAAGCAGGTGAAGGATCCAGTCTGCATTGAATGTGCGGAGTCGATCAACCTTGTGAACGACTTGACCGTCGGGGGAGATGAAGACGAGTCCGGGTTCGACGAAGTCGAACGGCTTGATGCCCAGAGCGCGACCCACGGTGCGGTCGGCGGTCATGCGCAGGGCCACGAACCGTCGCGAAATGAGGTCGACGACGGCCTCGTCGCTGAATACCTGTGCCCGCATATATTCGTCGAGGATCGTCGCGCGGTTCATGTGGCCGCCGACGGTTCGCGGGACGTGCCACAGGATCAGCCGCTTCTTCTGCGTAGCCTGCGATTTGGCCTCCTCGAGCAATTCCTCGCGATCTGCCTTGGGTCGCGGAGCCGCGCGTCCCAGCGATTCGCAATCCGGCAGGACTACGCCGTCCGTAATCCAGGGGATCTCGCTGTCGCACTTCTTGTAGACCTCGCCGGGGGGCACTTCCTGTGGAAAGGCCATTGTCGCGAGCAGGAGGAGCGGGGTGAATCGCATGATCTCACTCGAATATCTGGTTGAGGTGGTATTTCAGATGTCGCAGGTAATCGCACATCAGCCACTCCAGAGTCTGCGTCTCTCCGTCGCCGATCAGGCACGGCGCAGCGAGGCGTTGCGCGGGCGTCCTTGCGTTGACGTGCGCCACATAGCTGTTATACGCGCGCCAGAGGGACATGGAGGGTGGCCCGAACGAACCGCTGATGGTTGTTGGAGGCGGAGTCGATGAGGTGACCCAGGACTTCCTTGCGCGACCACTTTCCGGCGGCGCGACGCTGCTGGGCGTTGCGGTCGGACCCGTGCGCGAATCGAGAGGCCGCGTCCTCGGCGACGCGCCGCAACTCGTCCGCGAGTTCGCGCATTACTTGAGCGCCTTGGCGGCGATGTCCGTGCGATAGTGCATCCCCGTGAAGCTGATCTTCTTCACGGCGGCGTAGGCATTTTCCTGCGCTTCTTTGATCGACGGTCCGTGCGCCGTGACGCCGAGTACCCGCCCACCGCTCGTGATGAGCTTGTCCCCCTGCTTCTGAGTGCCGGCGTGAAAAACGACGGCGTTCTTGTGCTCCGCGGCGGCGTCGAGCCCGTCGATCTCGTATCCCACTTCGTAGCGTCCAGGGTAACCGCCCGAGGCAGCCACCACGCAGACGGCGGCGTCGGTGTCCCACTCGATCGGAGGATCCGGGAGCTTTTCGAGCCGTTCGTCAACCGTTGCGTTCATGAGCGTGACGAGATCGCTCTTGAGGCGCATCATGAGCGGCTGGCACTCGGGATCGCCGAAGCGCACGTTGTATTCGAGCAGTTTCGGGCCGCTCTTCGTGAACATGATGCCTGCGTAGAGCACGCCGCGGAAGCGGTGCTGTTCCTTGTTCATCGCGTGCACGGTGGGCACGAGGATTTCCTTCACGACGCGTTGCATGTCGCGCTCGGTCACGATCGGCGCGGGGGAGTAGGCTCCCATTCCACCGGTATTCGGGCCGCGGTCGTTGTCGTATACGCGTTTGTGGTCCTGGGCGATTTCCATGGTCACGATGCTGCGGCCATCGACGAGTGAAATCACCGACGCTTCGATGCCGTTCAGGAACTCCTCGACGACGACCTGATTGCCGGCGAGGCCGAACGCCTGTTTGACCATCATCAGGTCGATGGTGGAGACGGCCTCGTCGACGCTCTGGCAGATGACGGCCCCCTTGCCTGCTGCGAGGCCATCCGCTTTGACCACGATGGGAAACGTGGCGGAACGAACGTACGTGATGGCTGGCGCCGATTCGTTGAAGACGCGGAAGCTGGGGGTCGGGATGCCGTACCGGCGCATCAGGTTCTTGCAGAAAACCTTGCTTCCCTCAAGCTTCGCGGCCTCCTTCGATGGGCCGAACGCGCGCAACCCCTTTTCCGTGAAGAGATCGACGATCCCTTTGCAAAGGGGGCCCTCGGGGCCTACGACGGTCAGCTGGATCTTTTCCTTGGCGGCGAATTGCGCGAGGCCGTCCATGTTTTCGGGGGTGATATCGACGCACTCTGCAATCCGCGCGATGCCCGCGTTGCCGGGCGCGGCGTAGATCTTCTTCACTTGCGGCGATTGCGCGATCTTCCAAACGAGCGCGTGCTCGCGACCGCCGCTGCCGATGACGAGAATCTTCATTTCTTCTCGGATTTCGCCTTCTCCCTTTCGTGCCAGTCGCGCCACTTCGCGGCTTCGTCGCCGAAGGTCTGCCCGCTGATCGCCTTGAGCGACTCGATGCAGGACGCGCGCTCGTCCTCCAATCGCATCTTGCCCTCCTTCGTGAATGCGTCGTCGCCGAGCGAAAGGCGCGCGGGGATGGGCACGCGCCGCCCGTCCTTCGTCAGCAGCTGGTTGCGGAGGATCTGCTGCACCTGGTTCTCGTACTGCTCGACGAACTTCAGGGTGTCGACAACGCGCGACAGGGCGGCGATGAGGGGCGGCATCCCGCGCAGGTCCTTGAACCATCCGATGGCGTTTTCCGCGCGGATGCGCGCGCCGTAGGACTCTTCGGCGACGTACGGCGCGAGAGCGGTGCAGGTGTCCGCATGACCGATCGTCACGAGGGACTTCATGGCGGCGTCACGGACGCTCTCCGAGTCGTCCCAGACGACGCGACGGGCGAGCGCCTTCGCGGCGGTCCAGGCGGAGTCGCCCAGGACGGATTTGATGCGGCCGAGTTCCTGGACGATGAACAGGCGCAATTGCTTGTGCGAACGGGTGACGGACGAAAGATAGGGCTTCACCTTGCACTGATCCTCGAACTGCGCGAGCGCGTCGATCGCGTCCTGACGCTTCTTGTCGTCCGAGCTGGCAATCCGATCGACGAGCTTGTCGACCTCAACCGCGATCCTGCGCTCCAACTCCTTGCGTTCGTCGAGTGCGATGTCGAGATCGCGCTCGGCCGGGGTCATCCATCGCCCCTTGTGCTTGACGAGACCGTTCGCTCGGTTGATCTCGTCCTCCGTCATCCATCTGCCTTCGTGCCGCTTGAACCCGAGGGCGGCGCGCGCGTCCTCGTTGTCCGGCTCGACGGCGACAACCTTCTTGAACTCCTCGACGGCGAGATTGGACAGTCCGATCTCGCGGCACCACTTGCCGAGCTGCAGGTGTCCTTTGACGTCGTCGTTCTTGAGGGCGGTCGAACGCTTGCGATAGACGTCTTCCCGCGTCTCCTTGTACTCGACGCTCTTGACGTCGGTCTTCGCCACGGTGCGCGAGATGCCGTTCTTCTCGATCTTGTACGAATCGCCGAGGTCGCTGACTTTGCAGTCGGCGATGCGGTCGCCGTTGATGAGTTCGACTTCGTCCGCCGCGGCGCTCGCGGCGATTACAAGGAGAAAGAACGATTCTCCGAAGAGTTTCATACGGCGCGCGAAGTGTAGCACGGCCCGCCTCCGCTTGACAATCGATTCGGCCCGCCCGTACTGTTGGACGCTGTGAATCGCCATGTCGCTCGCAAAAGAGATGTCGCTGGAGTCGTTCCCCCCGGGAACCGCAGGCGATGAAGGTTGAACGCGTGAGGTTCGGTGCCATGGGGGCCCATTTCCCGCCGATAGCGCTGGCGTATCTCGAGGACTACGCGAAGGTCGCGTCGCGGTTCGATGTGGATTATCGCGACGAGAAATCGCGTTTGGCGCGGGCGAGGGAGGCCTTGAAGCGGCCGCTGGATCCGGCGATCGGGGCGACCCTGGAGCGGCGCATGAGCGAGCTGAAGGCGCCCGCTGCCTCGATGGCCGCGCTCGCGAAGCTGCGCAAGGGGGCCGTTGCTGTCGTGACGGGGCAGCAACCGGCCGTGGCGCTCGGTCCGCTTTACAACATCTACAAGGCGCTTACGGCGATCCGGCTTGCGCGATCGATTGACGAGGCGGGCGTGCCAGCGGTGGCGGTCTTCTGGAATCATTCGGACGATCATCATCCTGGAGAGTTGGGTCGGATCCGCTATCCGGGGCAGGACGGGGGCATGGTTGATTTCACGGTGCCGCTCCGCGACGACGACGCACCCCTGTATACGCGGTCGGTGGACGCTGTCGAGGCAACGCTGGCGGGGCAAGGCTTGAAAGTCCTGCCGCACGGCGCAAGCTTGATGAGAGAGCTTGGCGGAAGCGCAGCGTCGTCGCTCTCAGACTCCTTTTCGCGTCTGCTGCTGATGCTTCTTGGACGGCACGGATTGATTGTCGTCGAGCCGCGCGATCTCGTCGGTGCGACGGTCAATCGCGTGCTGCTGGAGGCGATCGGCAGGCCAACCCTGGTGGACGATGCCGTAGCGGCCGGTGGTCGCGCACTCGGCGCTCTGGGTTTCAAGCCGCCGCTCGTGGGGCCCTTCGGAACGAATGTCTATACGCTTGTAAACGGGAGGCGCGTCCGTGCGGTCGCGCCGGCGGTCCAACTCTCAGCCGGCGTCGCGATGAGACTCATTGTGCAGGACGCCGTGTTGCCGACCGCTGCGTACGTGGGTGGCCCCAATGAGGTGGGCTACATAGGTCAGCTGAAGGAGCTTTATTCGGCTTTCGGCATGTCGATGCCCACGATCGTGCCGCGCATGTCCGCGACGCTCGTCGAACAGCGCGTGGGGCGCTCTGCGGAACGGATGGGTTTGTCCGGCGCGGATCTCTTCAGGGGCGAAGCGGCGCTTGCCGAGCGCATCGCTTCACGGAACAGCCGCTTCGTCATCGACGAGGTGGGTCGTGCTTCCCAGGAGCTCGAATCGAGGCTGCGCGCGATCGAACCCGAGTTGGAGCGCATCGAGAAGCCGCTGATCGATTCCGCGCGCAAGGCGGCGGGGAAGTCGAGGCTGGTGCTGGAGGCGCTGCAGCGGAAGATCGTGGACGCCCAGAAGCAGGCCGACGAGGTCGGTCGCGCACATGCGCGCAAAATCGCGACGCACCTCACGCCGGGAGGCGTTCTCCAGGAGCGAATCGTTACGCCGCTGTACTACCTGGCCATGATTGGCCCGACCCTGATCGACGAGCTTCTCGCCTCACTCGATCCCACGGCATTCGAGCACCAGGTCGTTTCGCTCTAACGGGAGCGTGCGATCCGCGCGCAGAAACGTATTCGTTCCTGCGGACGGTGTTTCAAGCCGGTCCGGGGGTGCGGCTCACCGTGTCACCTCGTAGCGCACGAGATTCCCGGCGACCATCACGTACAGGAAGTTTCCCGCGACGGCCGCCGACTGCACGCCGGTAATCGGTGCGTCGGGATCGAGTGCCCCGCCACCGGTGGCGAGATCGATCAGGACCAGGCCCTGCGCATCGCCGAGTGCGATGCAGCCCGCGATGGTAGCGAAGACGAAGAGTCTGCTTCCGGTGCCGCGATCGCGCGTCCAGAGATGCTTGCCGGTCGCTGCGTCGAAGCCGTGCACCGCGCGATTCGTCGCGAATGCCACGTAGTCTGCTGTGAGCGTCCATTCCACGGCGCCCCACAGCGACCACGGCGGATTGCAGTTCCAGAGGGGCGCGCCATCCTTGAGGCCAAACGCGCGCAGTTCACCTCCGGTCGGATCTGACAAGGCGATGGCTCGATCGCCAGCCATCCCCAGCGCCCCGATGGCAGCCCCGGCTTCGGTTTTCCAGACGACTTTCGTCGGATCGCCACCGTCCGCGCACGTAAGCTGCTTTTTGCCATCCACGAACAGGAGCTTTCCGGCTTCGGCGGCGAGATAGCGTGTATCGAGCCCCTCGACCTTCCAAGATTCCGTCCCGGTCTGAGCATTCAGGCCGAGGAGAGTTGCGCCTCCGATGGAGACGATGCCGGTTCTGCCGTCTGCGACCCGGCACTGGGCGCCATCGATCACGTCGATTTCGGTCCCCGTCCAGACGACGGCGGGCTTGTTGCTGTAGCTGATGCGCCACATCTGGAGTTTCGGACCGACCAGCGTCGCAGGGAGAAGCAGGACATTGTCGGCAAACGTCGCCCGCCCCTTCAGCGTTACGGTGCCGATCGGCCACGGCTTCGATGCCGCGCCGT
>CAYXVY010000072.1:0-5612 GCA_964468745.1 uncultured Planctomycetales bacterium
CTGATATTGGGCGCGAGCATCGAGACGTCGATCGTCGCGCCGTTGGCGAGGACGGTATCACGGCCCGCCGACACCGAGTACGGCGTCGCTCCCGCCGCGATCCGGGACATGAGCCGGCCGCTGATTAGTCGCACGGCGCGGTCTCCGTCGATGCACACGGTGGTGCCGGGGGCGAGCCGCAGCAGACTGCCTTCAGAAGACTGGATTTCAGCCAGCGCGTCGTCGGCGCAGCGGATCGTCGTGCCGGCTTCGACCGTGTTCGAGAAGCCGCACCTGGACCACGCCGCTTCTGCGCTCGGACGAAGGACCACGTCGCCCGTGACTTGCACCACGCGGGCCGGCTGTGTCGCCGGCGTGTGCGCGACGATGGGACCTGGAACCTGGATTTCCTTCACGACGGTGACGACGCGTTCGCGCGAGAAGCCGAGCAGCGCGACCATGAACCCCGCAGCAGCCGCGAGCGGCACGAGGAACGGTGTCCAGCGCGGACGGGTCCGTCCGCTCCGCAGCGCGGCGATGGACTTCTCCGCCACGAGCCCCGCGGCAGCGCGCGGGCCCTCGAACGCGGCGCGAAGCTCGCGGTCCTGTCGCGTCAGATCGTCGCGCAGTTCGGAGCATGGCGAGCACTCGTGCACGTGCTGCTCGAGCTCGGCCCGATCGTTCGCGGCCAGCGCCCCGTCGACACCGCGACAGATCCATTCCTCCGCCCGCCTGCAGTCCATCAGTTCACCACCGTTTTGAGTCGGTTTCTCAGAAGCAATCTCGCCTTCGTGAGTCTCGCGTTGATCGCGGCGCCTCCTATCCCCAGGAGGGCCGACATCTGCTCGTACGTCTGCCGCTCGAAGTAAAACATCGTGACGACCTCGCGATAGATTTCGGGGAGCGATTGCACCTCCGCGAGGATCTTCGCGTGGCGCTCGTCGCGCTCGAGTCCGGATTCGGTCGCGGGAGGCTGGCTGCCGAGGAACTCCTCGTGGCTCTTGTCCGGACCGAGCGCTCCGAACGACTTCTGAGACCATTGCCGATCCTTGAGCCGGTCCAGGCAGGCCCGCACGGCGATCCCGTACAGCCAGCCCCCGAATCTCTCCGGTTCCATCAGCGTTTCCAAAGAGCGCCACCCGCGCAGAAACGTCTCCTGCGCGAGGTCCTCGGTCGCGTCGCGGCGACCGAGCTTCGCCCAGCAGACAGCCGCTATGCGGCCGCTGTAGCGTCGCACCAATTCTTCATAGGCCTCGGCTCGCCCGGCACGCGCCGCGCGAACGAGGTCGGCGTCCGATTCGCCCACACTGACTCCGGATCGGGGTTTGCTGGTCTCACCCTAATGGTAGACCGGGGCAGGCCCACTGCTATCGGATTCGACGGAAATCTCCGTCATTTCGCCGTCCGGTTTTGCGTTAACGGTGGCGAGTCCCGTATCGACTGGTTTGCTGGAGGAGAATACGATGAGATACGCCGCCGCCCTGTTGCTGTTCACGTCCGTCGTCATCGCGCCGCTCGCTCACGGCATGCAGGATTCGCAGCCGCTTACCGTCCACGAGTGGGGCACGTTCACCTCGGTTGCCGGAGTCGACGGCGCGTCGCTCGATTGGCGGCCGCTGGCGACGAGCGATCTCCCTTCCTTTGTCTACACGCTTTCCGGTCGCCGAGAGGGGAAGGGCCTGCGCGGGCGCGACGGCAACGAATGCAAGGCGTGCGGCCACGACGAGTGCGGCTGCGGCAAGGACTGCGCCCCCCGCGAATCGGGGCACTGCGGCTGCTGCAAGTCGTGCACCGTTGCGCAGATGCGCATGGAGACACCGGTCCTCTATTTCTACGCGGACAAGGAGATGGACGTCTCCGTCAAGGTCGGCTTCCCGAAGGGCCTGATCACCGAGTGGTACCCGCAGGCGCGCGAAGTGAAGCCCATCCTCAACGCGAAGACTCCGTTCGCCGGAGTCGCCGGCGGCGAAATCGACTGGGGCACGGTACGCATACTCCCCGGCGCGAAGGCGAAGCTGCCCGTCGACAAAGGCCCCAGTCACTACTACGCCGCGCGCGAAACCGACGCGGCCCTCGTCCAAGTCTGCAGTAAGCGAAGCGAGGAAGGCAAGGCGTCTCCTGAAGTCGACCGCTTCCTCTTCTACAGGGGCGTGGGGAACTTCGACCTGCCCGTTCAGGCCGTCGATCGCGACGGGTCCCTCGCGGTGCGCAACACGGGCAAGGACGCGCTGCGCCACCTCTTCGTTGTGCGCGTGGCCGGGAAGCGCGTCGCGTGGGGGTATCGTTCGACGCTCGAGACCGGCGACACGTGGGACGCAAAGCCGGATTGCGGCACGTCCATCGAGCCGTCCGTCGTCAAGGCGTTGCGCGAGTGCGGGCTGTTCGAGCGCGAGGCGACGGCGATGGTGAAGACGTGGCGCGATTCGTGGTTCGAGGAGGACGGCGTGCGCGTCTTCTACGTCCTGCCGTCGCGCGTAACGGATGAGCTGCTGCCGCTGACGATCTCGCCGAAGCCGGCGAATCTCGTGCGCGTGCTGGTCGGCCGCTGCGAAGTGCTTACGCCGGAGCGGACGCGGGACATGGAGCGCATCGTCTCGGTGCTGGCGAGCGAGTCGTTCGACGAGCGCGAGGAGGCGATGCGTAGGCTCAAGTCGTACGGCCGCTTCGCGGAGCCGCTGCTCAAACAGGTCATCGCGGCGTCGAAGGATCCGGAGATCCGCACACGCTGCGAATCGCTGCTGAAACTCGACTATTAGGACTTCGTGTTCGCGCTGCGGGTGCTGCGGCAGCGTTCAGCACCGCTCTTGGTCCGTTCAGCGCCGCTCTGAGACTGATCAGCATCGCTCCGACACGGTTCAGCTCGCTGCGACACCGTCCGACATCGCTCTGACACCGTTCAGCACCGATTTGAGACCGTTCGGCATGCCGTCGACACCATTCAGCATCCCGCGGCGAATTGCCGGCCCCGATCCGCAGCCCTTCGACCCTGCGTGGTAAACTGCCCCGATGCCGCGGGCCTTCGTCACGGGAGCGACGGGATTCGTCGGCAGCCACCTCGTCGATGCGCTCCTCGAGCGCGACTGGCAGGTGCGCTGTTCCGTGCGCGCGACGAGCGACCGGCGTTGGCTCGAAGGCAAGCCGTACGAAGCGGTCACGTGCGAGCTGACGGCAGGCACGGGGCTCGATCGCGCGATGGACGGAGTCGACGCCGTGTTCCACGTCGCGGGCGCGATTATGGCGCCGTCGCTGGAAAAATTCCGCGAGGGGAACTGGCTGGCATCGAAGCGGATGATCGATGCGGCGGTCGCTTCGCGCGCGAAGCGGTTCGTGCACGTCAGTTCGCTCGCGGTCGCAGGGCCGTCGCCCTCGGCCGACGGCGTGGACGAGTCTTCCGCGTGCTCGCCCATCTCGGCTTACGGCACGACGAAGCTCGACGGGGAGCGGGAGGTGTGGTCCCATCGCGACGCGGTGCCGGTGACGGTCGTGCGGCCGCCCGTCGTCTACGGCCCGCGTGATCGAGGCCTGTTCGAACTGTACAAGGTGCTTGCAGCCGGCGTGCGGCCGCAGATCGGCGGCCCGAAGTTCGTCAGCATCGTGCACGTTGGGGATCTCGTGCGCGGCATCGTGGATGCGGCGGAGCGGCCGCAGGCAGCGGGCGAAGTCTTCTTCATGGCGAATGACCGGCCGCATACGTACGCGGAGCTGATGGACATGATGCTGGCGGGTCTCGATCGCGGCGCGCTGCGGGTGCCGGTGCCGGATCGCGTCGTTCGGCTGCTGGGCGCGGTCGCCGAGGATGTGCTCGCCGTTGTGGGGAAGGGGGGCATGTTCAATCGCGATAAGGCCCGCGAGATGACGCAGAAATACTGGGTGTGCCGCTCGACGAAGGCGAAGCGAGTGCTCGGGTGGGAGGCGAAGGTACCGATCGCGGCCGGGCTGCGCGAAACGCTGGCGTGGTACAAGCGGGAAGCGTGGCTTTAGCTATTTTGTCTGCGCCATCGCCGCTTCGATATTCCTGCGCATCGCCGGATCGCTCGTCAGAGTCAGAGCCCTCGCGAGCGACTCTTTCGCCTGAGGCTTCATCTCGCGATCGATGCAGTACAGCCCGATCTCATAGGGAGCGTGGCAGTCGGCGGGCCACATTTCCGCCGCGCGCTTGAGCGCGTTGTATTTTCCGATCTTGTCCTTCTTCGCGCCGTGCGCCGCCGCGAGACCCCACATCGTGAAGCCGTCGGGCGCCGGCAGCTGCGCGAGCGCCCCGACATCTTGCGCCAGCCACGCCTTCGCCTCAGCGTCCGCACACTGCTTGAGCAGGGTTTCGTCCATCGTCAGCACCTGCGTGAACCGGGCGATGAACAGACGTGCCGCGTCGCCCGCGAGCTTTCCCTGTACGGCAAGCAGATCAAAACGGGCTGCGTCATGGTCGCCCCGCCACCACCGTGTGAGCGCCCGCCCCAGTTTCGCGTCGGCGTCGTCCGCCTTCAGCGTCAGCGCCTCGTCGAAGTCCTGCGCCGCGTCCGCGCGCCCCACGCCCACGCGCAGCCACCCTCGCGTCACGACCAGCTCGCGACGGTCCTTCGCCCGCGCGAGCAGCCAGTCCGCGTCTTCGATGGCCGTGCCATAGTCGCCCGTAGCAGCCGCGACGGCGAGGCGGTGGCGATGCGACGACGCCCTGTCTGGTTCGAGCGCGAGCGCCGCCGCAAGGTCCTTCTGCGCCTCCACGATCTTTCCGAGCCCGGCGCGCGCGATCGCTATCGCGTCGAGCGACTCCGGGGTGCCGGGTGCGTTCGTCAGGCTCCACTCTGCGCTCGCCCACTCCGCGACCGCGAGGGCCAGCAGCCCCCGCGCGAGGGGATCGTCGGGCTGACCGAGCGTCGTCGCGTTGTCGATTGACCGCTTCGCCGTCTCGTGGAGCCACGGCAGCAGGCCCGGCGCGCCGACGTCGGCGAACGAAATCGTATTCGGAGCGCGCAGGTCGAGAGGCGAGCGCGGCAGCCACAGCCGTTCGAGCACACGCGCGCGCAGGATGTGCATGGCGCGCTCATGGAACGCGCTCGGCGACGTCGGATTCAGCCGGCACGCCTGCGCGAAATCGGCGTCGACCGCATCCGGCGGCTCGCCGGCCGCGATCCGCGCCCGTGCGCGCCCGTGAAACGCGTCGCCATACTCCGGGTCGATCACGAGCGCTTCGGTGAAGGCACCGACCGCCGCGCGGCTCTTCAGTGCAAGGCCGCGGTCGTAGAACGGGCGCGCCTGGCGGCGCCGTTTCACGTCGTCGGCGAACTCCTGCTTCGTCTCCTCCTGCCGCTTCATCGCGCTCCACACGAACGCACCGCCGATCGCGGAACTCGTGAGAATCGCGAAGACGAGCGACGACGCGAGCGGCCGGCGCCGGATCGCCGTCGTGAGTTTGCTCACCGCACCGGATCGTCGTGCGAGAATGGGCTCGCCTTTCAGCCATCGATCGAGATCCTCGGCCAGCGCGGCGGCCGACGGGTAGCGGCTCGCCGGCATCTTGGCGAGCGCTTTCATGCAGATGGTCTCCAGGTCCGCGGGGACGCTCGGCTTGCGCTGCCGCGGCGGCACAGGGTCGTCCTTGATGACCATCGCCAGGAGCACCGCGATGTCCTCGG
>CAYXVY010000073.1:0-5762 GCA_964468745.1 uncultured Planctomycetales bacterium
GGCTCACGATCCACGCCTCCTTGCGACAGAAGTCGCGGACGCCTCACCCTCATGAAGCCAGCTTCACGGCGGCAGACGCAATCGCATGGCTTCTTAACCTCTCCCTTCAGATGGGAAACTCGGTGGCATGTCGGACGCGGATGCCTCCCGCAGGGCGGAAGACGGCACCTCAGACAACGACCCCCCCTTCATAAAGTAATTCGCCGTGGACACTCCCGCGCCTCCCCCCTGTCGCCATGCGGAAGGAAGAAGCCTCGAGCTCTATCGAGGCACTCTTGCGACAGGAAGGGCGATGCAACACGGGGTCCCTGCGCGGCGATCGTACGGAAACGTTGCATGACGGATGTGACGAACACGACTTCATATCGCATGGCGCATGCGGCGCGTCCACCGGGTCCACCTTTAAGTGGGAAGGAGGCAACCTCAGGACTCCCCGGGCTCATCGTGAACCGGGAAGGAGGCAACATCGGATCCCACGAAGCCCATTTCCCCCGGGAAGGAGGCTACGTGTGGTCCGTAGGTGTCGTCTTCCCGCAGGAAGAGGGTGCAGTCGCGACCGACACCATCGTCTTCCCCACTGAAGTCGATACCCACAGGGTCCTGGGCGGTCAACTTCCGAGCGGAAGGAGAGGGTATCAGACCCCGCACCCCCTCCTTCCCCGAGGAAGGAGACGCATACAGTCTCGGTGCTGCGTTCTTCCGCGCTGTAGACGGCGCCATCGGGCCCGACGGCGCGTCCTTCCCGTTCGAAGACGCCCCGTGCGGGCTGCGAGGGTGCCTCCTTCCCGTCGCAAGTCGACGCGTGTGCACGCCGCGCCCCCTCCTTCCCGGTTGAAGATGCGAATTGAGCGAAATTCGCCGGATGTGAGTGCAGTCAAGACGACTAACGCCCTCGGATCAGCTCGACGCCGGCGACCACCATCTCGCCCTCGTTTGCCTCGAAGCGGATGTCGTTGAGCTTGCCCGTCAGCTGCCCGCGTTCGGTGAGCGCCTTGCCGTTGATCGAGATGCAGACGACGCGATCATCGCGGCGCGTGGCGTTCGAGCGATCCGTCACCTGCCAGCTCACCTCGCAGAACGTGCCGGACGGCGCGGGCTGCACATTGCGCCTGCCGTCCCCATCCACCAGGATCCACTCGTGCGCGGTCGAGTACGGCTCGTAGGTCCGGTAGTTGTCGGAGCCCCAGTCCATGCCGATGATACAGCGCCCTCCGGCACGTAGCACCATCACCCGCGCCTTGATCGTGAAGCTGCCGGACTGCAGCGCGTCGGGAAACGTCCAGCGGATCCCGCCGTCCTTGCCGATGCGCCAATTGCGGCCGGCCCGCCGCGACGCGGGCTTGTTCTGCCAGCGATCGGTCGCGAGGAGATCGGTCCCCGTAACCGTGAACGACTTCGCATCCCGCTGCCATTCCGTGCGCAGCTTCGGCAGACGATCGACGACCCCGTCCGCCTCGGAGCCGTATTGGAATGCCAGGATCGCGATCGCGTACGCGTTGCCCGACATGGCAAGCCGCTCCAGCCGGCCGAGCACGCTCGGATCCGCGATGCCGCTCGTGCGGAACGCGTCGTCGATGATGCGGCGAGAAGCAGCGTCGGGCGCCGCCTCGGCCCAGCGGTCGAAGAGCCAGCTCGCGGCACCCTCTTCCTGCGTCAGGAGGACAAGTTTGACGATGCGGTCCTCGTCCACTCCGTCGATGTACTTCTTGAGCTCGGCGAGCAGACCGGTCACGCGCATGGCCGTTGCCAGGTCGAGGGCGCGCCCGCGCGTCCTCTCCTCCTTGAGCGCGCCGATGACCGTACGTTGCATCAAGTGTCGCGGCACCGAGCGCAGTGTTTCGGTGAGCTCGGACCGACGTTCGGTCGTCGTCGATTCGGCGATGTACTCAACGACCAGGTTGCGGACGTCGCGTTCCTTCAGCTCCGGCGCCTGCATCAACAGCGCGGCGATGGCGAGAATCATGTCGCACCTCCTTGGCGTAGCTCCGCCTAGGTGTGCGTTTTGCCGCGGAAATTCACCGCGAAAATCGAATTATTGACGCAGAAAGTTGCGAATCCGGCGGGGGGATTCTCTGCTTCCGGCATCCCACAGCTTTCGTCCGTGTCCTTGTGTTGACGGAAGGCTTCGGGACGTCGGATCGTCTCCCCCCATCAGACCTCCGCGCCCGCAACCCCTCTGCGAGGCCTCGGCGCTCTCTGCGTTAATTCGGGAGATTGCCGAAGGCGGTTAGTCCGCGAAGACCTGCGTCCAGTAGGTCGAGAAGCCGCTGCCGCCGCCCGGCTGATACCCGACGCCGGTCCGGCCCCAACCCGCTCCCTCAATGTTCGCGCGGTGACCGCTCGAGTTCATCCACGTATTGAAGACCGACGTCGCGTCGGGATAGCCCGCGGCGATGTTCTCGCCGACAGCCGACCAGGCCACGCCGCATTTCGTCATGCGGTCCCACGGGGCGTCCCCCTCCGGATTCACGTGGTCGAAGAATCCGTGGTTGTCGCCGCGCATATGCCGGCTGTGCCCGCGGGCGCAATCGCGCATCGTCGCATCGCTGAGCAGCACGTTCAGCCCCATCGCGATGCGGTGGTTGTTGACCAGCGTGAGGACTTCGTCCTCCTGCGCCAGCTCCGTGGGATCCACGCTTGTCCAGTTGATCGGGTGTCCGCTGGCATACGACACCGTGGCGCCGGCGGACTCGCCTCCGCCGCAGCCGATGAACAGACCGACAGCGCTGATGACTCCCACGAACAGAACTTGGCGTCTCATCGTCTTGATCTAGTTTCTACACTTAGTCTCGGCATTTCAATCAGGAAAACTTGAAAATCAGTCATTCCGGGAGAGCGGGCCGCGCGTTACGCCGACGAAATTCGACGCGTTCAGCTCCTTCCACAGGGTCTGTCCGTCCGAGCGACCCTCGACCACGTCCCTGTATCCCCGGATCAGGCGGCGCGCCTCCGCCGGGGTTTCGAGGAGCAGTTCGACACGGAACCACCGCACACCGAGTTCGAGCAGCCGTCGCACGTACTGTGACGCGCTCTGCGCGACGGCGTTGTAAATGGTGTTGCGGCACCCCACGTCCACCTTCACGGGATGCTCGTGTCCCGTCCAGTCGCGCAGCCGCACGTCGTGGCGGTCGCACGGCCGCCCGCAATCGGTGCAGTCGTGCCCGTTCGACAGGAGGGCCGCGAAGACGCAGTGCTCCATGTGGAACATGGGCATGCGCTGGTGCACCACGACTTCCGCCCACGACGCGGGCGTCTCGCGCAGCAGCGCCTCCAACTGCTCCATCGACAGGTCGTGCGCGGGGACATACCGCGTCAAGCCGCGCTCCATCATCCATCGGGCGGTGAGGTCGTTCGCAATGTTGAGAGAGAAGTCGCCGATCATCGCGTGCTCGCGATAGAAGCTCATGTGCGCAAGATTACGCGCGAGGATCGCGTTCGGATGCGCGCCGGCGACGAATCGGAGAAAACCATCCTCGCCCGGCTTGTGGATCCGCGGCGGCGCGAGAGCCACCCACGCGCCGTGATCGCGTGCCTTCGGCACGGCGTCGCGGTAGAGCCGCAAATCCTCGAAGTCGAGCTCGATCGTGCGGCACCCCTCGCCGAGCGCCGTGCCGAGCTGTTCCATCGTGCGACAGAGCACGACCAGTTCCGCGGTCGACGGGCTCGGTTCCCGCTTTGACGTGCGCAGCCGCGTCAACGCGCCGCGCTCGACGCGATACGACGGCGCCGCGCGCCGCAGCTTCTCGAGTTCCTCGACCGCGCGCCGCCGCAAATCGTTGATCATGCTGACGGGAAGGATGACGTCGCCTTCGAGCCGCAGGTCGAGGGTTCGTAGTTCGAACGGAGTCGATCCGAGTCGTCCGATCTGCTCGCGCAGGTAGTCCGCGGTCAGCGGTCGCTTCCTCGCCGTTTCCAGCGGCTGCCCGCTCTCGACGGTCACGCCGCCGATCGTGAGGCGCATCGGCGACCCCGCGCGCCCCTCGACGATCGCATCAACCGGCTCGCGGCGGTGAACCGATTCAAACGTCGCGCGCAGACGACGATTGAGCGCCGGATCGTCGGTCTTCCAGACGCGATCGCCCGCATGTACGCGGGTCCAGTCGATCTCGCCGAACGCGAGTTCGACTTCGGACGGCGCATCCGCGGCATCGACACGCTTGCGACCCATCCAGACCTCGTAGACACGGCCGCCCGCCTCTTCCTGTTGCGGGTCTCCGAAATCGAAGCACACGCCGTCGCCCGGCTTGATCGAGCCTTCGAGCTTCAAGCGGACGTGTTCACCCGACACCGCTTCGACGCGCCCGAGCAGGATGCCGCGCTTCTTCGGCGAGAGCCCCGGTACGAGTGTCTGGTGGTCGAGTCCCGCGAGCCAGCCGTGCGAGAGGCCGCGCGAGAAGACCTGCTCGAGCTCGAGGCGGTTCGCCTTCACACCGTCGATCGCCTGGCGATACGCGCGCGTCGTTGCCGCCACGTATTCCGGCGTCTTCAGGCGCCCCTCGATCTTGAACGAGCAGACGCCGGCGGCAATCAGCTCGGGAATGATGTCGTACGCCGCGAGATCCTGCGGTGAAATGAGATAGCGACGGTCGCCGAGCTCCTTCTTCGCGCCGTCGACGACCATCTCGTAAGGCTGGCGGCAGGCCTGTGCGCACGCGCCGCGATTCGCGCTGCGGCCGCCCAGCGCTTCGCTCGTCAGGCACTGGCCCGAGTAGGCGACGCACAGCGCGCCGTGGACGAACACTTCGAGCGGCATCGACGTCTTTTCGCGGATTCGCTGGATCTCCTTCAACGTCAGCTCGCGCGCGAGGATCACGCGCTCGAAGCCGAGTTCGCGGATCGCTTCGATGTCCTCGGCGCACGTCATGGTCGTCTGCGTTGAAGCGTGCATCGCGATGTCGGGCGAGATGGCGCGCACGAGGCGTGCGATACCGAGGTCCTGCAGGATCAGCGCGTCGACCCCGGCCGCGATGATCTTCTCGATCGTCGACTCCGCTTCGGCGAGTTCGTTGGAGAAGATGAGCGTGTTGAAGGCGATGTATCCGCGCACGCCGCGCAGGTGGAGCTTCGACATCGTCTCCGGCAGCTCCTCCAGCGTGAAATTCGTCGCGCGGGCTCGCGCGTTGAACTTCTGAAGGCCGAAGTACACGGCGTCGGCGCCGTTTTCGACCGCGGCGCGGATGCACTCGGAATCGCCCGCGGGGGCCAGGACTTCAGGCCGGGTTCGCGCGGACGTGAACGCCGCGGCCCCCGGCGAGGAGGGCTGCATGGGCGCCATGCTACAGCGCATGGCGATCCCGATCCAGATCCCGATCCTGCCATCGCTGCGCGCCGGGCCGCAGAAACTGCAAGGCGGGCCCGATCACACCGTGGGTCGGGATTGGGATTGGGATTTCAGCCGCGCGCTACTTCTTGGCTTCAGGGTACCGGTAATACGACTCGAGCATGAGCGCTCCCATCGCCGTCACGTACGTGCGCCCGCCTTCAAATCCCCAGCGATCCTCCTCGGCCGCCCACGAGCCATTCTCGCAGCCTTCCTTGGCGGTCCTCTGCTTCGGCACGAGCGCGTTTTTCATTGCCACGTTCCACTTCTTCCACGAGGCCCCTTCGGGCGCGTCGAACGCGAAGATCGCCTGCGTGCCGTAATACCAGTAGTAGAAATCCACCTTGTTCGCCTCGTACACCGGAAGATCGGCGCTCACCAGCGCGACCGCGTCGCCCAGCGAATCGCGCGCCTCATTGTCGAGGGCGAGGCGGCTGGCGAT